>WTJY01000036.1:0-1628 GCA_011524645.1 Anaerolineales bacterium
TCTTTGAGGACCGGTTCGAATAAAAGAGGATAAATATTCATATGATGGTGTTGTGGTTGTATCTGGAATTTTGGGGATTGAGGTAAGGCTCAGTCCTGCTGGTTGTTTTGTACCAGATTCATTTGTAAATTTAGGCTTAATGGTACACAGTTGTGCGCGGTTCGGCTAGAGGAGTTTGTTTGGCTCTGCGGTTCTAGACCCCAAGGGTTTTGAATGTGTGCTGTGTTTTGTTGAGCACAATTGAAACCCTTCGGGTCATTGGTCTATGCGGTTTTGCTAGAGGATTTTGATTTCACTTTCGATTTCTTCAATCGGTTTGGGGGCGAATGCTTCTGGGTTTCGTCGAGCTAGTATGTAGGCGGCCAAGATACCACCGATAAAGCCGAAGAGGTGACCTTGCCATGACACGCCCGATTCCAGCGGGAGAACACCCCAAAGTACCCCGCCGTAGAGAATGAGCAAGATTATGGCACGGGTGATTGAGACAAAACTGCGTTCGAAATAGCCGAGAAGTAGCAGAAAGCCGAGGTAGCCGAAGACGATCCCGCTGGCACCGATTGTGACTGAATTTGGGTTGGCGAAGAACCAAACGCCGAGACCGGAGACGACCATCGTGATAAACGATACAACCCAAAATTCCGCTTCATCGCGCCACATGATGAGGACGCCGAGCAGCGCGAAGAGGAAGCTGTTGCTGGCGACATGGCCAAAGCCTAAATGGAGAAAGGGGGCGATAAAGATCGTATGTAAGGTGCTGAGTCGGCGCGGCCGGATGCCCCAACCATCCATGTAAAGGAAATCGCCGGTCAACCAGTCGATTACTTCTAGCCCCCAGAAGAGGGCGAGAAAAGCACAAACGACCACGATGGGCCAGATGATGCGGGTGCGTTCGGTTTCAGATGAAAAATCCATTTTTATGCTCCAAAATAGAAGTATGAATGATGAAGTATGAAGTATGAAATAGGCGTGGATGAGCGGTTATTTGATAATTGTGTGAAATCGATGGCCCTGTATTGTGTGATAAGGCTGGTGGTAATTGTGTTTGGGTGGGTCGATTAAGGGCTTGGTCGCTCATGGTTGATGTTGGGTGACACATGATGAGCGATCAAGCCTTGAAAGGTTATTCGTCACTCGTCATTCGTTACTTTTAAGTAGATCACACCAAGAGGAGGGAGGTCGGCTTGGATAGAGTACGGGCGGTCTTGCCACGGGGTATCGGCCGTTTGTAAAGCGGCCGTATTGATGATGCCGCTACCACCATAGTTCGGGTGATCTGTGTTTAAGAACTCACGATAGGTTCCCGCTTGGGGAACTCCTATACGATATCCTCTACGTACCTCTGGTGTAAAGTTGCAAATAATGATGATTTGTTCTCTGTTTTCTGATGTTATGCTTGATTCGGCCTCTTGATCATCTGAAATTGGGGTTTGGCGTAAGAAGATGAGTACGCTGTGTAGGGCATCGCGGATATCGATCCATTCAAAGCCGCTCCAGTGATCATCACCGAGGTGTAGGGCGGGTAAGCCTCGGTAAGTATAGTTCAAATCTTGAACCAGTTTTTGCACCCCTTTATGGAGTGGATTTGTTTCGAGCAAATGCCAGTCAAGGCTACGATCTTCTTGCCATTC
>WTJY01000036.1:1638-2518 GCA_011524645.1 Anaerolineales bacterium
GGGCATATTGATAGGCGAACAATAGGCGAAGGTTCGCGAATTTTTGCCAAACATCTCCCGGCATTTTATCGACTAAGCTTTTCTTGAGGTGGACCACTTCATCATGGGAGAAAGGCAAAACATAGTTTTCGCTAAAGGCATAGAGAATTGAAAAGGTGAGTTGCCCTTGATGATAAGAGCGATAGATCGCGTCGGTGGCTATATAGCGCAGGGTGTCGTTCATCCAGCCCATGTTCCATTTGACATCGAAGCCGAGGCCGCCATTGTCATCGGTGGCCCGGGTGACGCCGGGCCATGCGGTTGACTCTTCGGCAAAGGTCATGACATCGGGGTAGTTGTGATGAACGGCGTTGTTCATGTCCCGTAGGAATTCGATCGCTTCGATGTTTTCACGGCCGCCGTAGCGGTTGGGAATCCATTGGTCCGGTTCGCGCGAGAAGTCGAGATAGAGCATCGAGGCGACAGCGTCCACGCGCAGGCCATCGATATGGTATTTTTCGAGCCAGAAGAGGGCGTTACAAATGAGGAAGTCACGGACCTCTTGACGGCCGAAGTTAAAGATTTTAGTGCCCCAGTCGGGGTGCTCCCCTTGGCGTGGATCGGCATGTTCATATAGATAGGTGCCGTCGAAAAAGCCGAGGCCGTGTTCATCTTTGGGGAAATGGGCGGGAACCCAGTCGAGAATGACCCCGAGACCGGCTTGGTGACATTGATCGACAAAGTACATGAAGTCTTGCGGGGTGCCGAAGCGACTGGTGGGGGCGTAGTAGCCGGTCACTTGGTAGCCCCATGAACCGTCAAATGGATGTTCTGAAACGGGGAGCAGTTCGATATGGGTAAAGCCCATCTCTTTGACATAGGGGATCAGGGTTTCGGCGAG
>WTJY01000501.1 GCA_011524645.1 Anaerolineales bacterium
TTCCTGAGGTTGATTCCTGTTCCTAAAAGTTTAGGGCGGGTTGCGATTCATCCCCCGCCCCTTCTTGTTGATCAACGGCCAATAAGTCAAGCTGGCCGGTATCCCGCAAATGATCTATTAGCAGATCGCGGAATAGTTCAGACCGTTTTTTCTGCATTTCTGTAGAGAGCTGGTCAACGACAGCCCACAGCCTATTCGTTAATGAGATTGATTTGTTTTTTGCTTTGTTTAACTCGTCTTGCATCACCACCTATCCTTGCAGGTCTCAAAAGAAACCTTTTTGATAAATTAACGAAACCAATATTAATAAAATTTATTTATCTGTCAACACTTGAAACCTTATTGGTTGTTGAATGAAACCAAATTGGGAATAAAATCTCACTTATGAACCCCTTATTAAAATGGATCGAAGAACAAATCGAATCGGGAATAACATCACCTAACGCAATAGCAACGAAAACGGGATTCTCAAAAACCTTCTATTACAATGTGATGTCTGGCAGGGTTGATGTTGGATACAATTTCTGCAAGGGTGTATCAAACGCGATGGGAGAACCCCTAGAAAAAATGCTTAGGCTTGCAGGACTCTTAGAACGTCCTCGGAACTCCCTAACACAATCCATCATCGATGAAATAAACTATTTGGATAATGAGGAAGCCGAAGAAGTCCTAGCCTTTATTCAATTCAAAAAGGATTACAGAAAAAAAAAGGCTCCGACCTTATACCGTATAGACAAAAACCATAGCCATGTGCTAGGTGAAAGCAACGACAAAAACCATTGATTTCACTTGAACCAGCGTGATACCATTATTGGTGTCAAGCAGTCCTGAGGTAGATTCCTGTGTAAATCCCCCCGCCGTGGGGGATTTTTATTTACAGGAATTATGAATACACAACAATCTTTTGACAGATATTTGACCTACTTAAACGCTGTCGGCCGATCACAGGCCACGGTGAAAGCGTATCAATCAAAGTGCAGAGACTTTGTATCGCTCTACTCAGATCAAGCTGTAGACACAATTACGCCAGATGACATCGATGATTATTTTGTAGCGTTGCGTGGTCGATCCGGCCGGTGGCAAGATCACCCATGCAAGCCTGCGGTGGATGGTGGGCTATCACATAGCACTATCTACAGTATCATGCGTCATGTCCGCTCCTTCCTCAATTTCTGCGCCACGCGGGGGTATTGTTCTATCTCGCCGGCCGCACATCTCAGAATCAAAAAAAAGCGCAAATCCAATTACAAAGCACATGATCCCGTGGCCGTGGAGAAGCTTCAAAAAGCATTGCTGTCCGGTGACAGCAGGGGATGTAAGCGTGACGCGGCTCTACTCCGCTTGTTTCTGGACACGGGCGGCCGTGCTGGGGAGTTATGCGCGGCCGTGCGGGACACATTAGACACGGATCGGTGTCGTGTCTACTTTGACAACGGTAAGACCGGTGACGGTTGGCTGTACTTCTCGCCTGATTCGCTTCAGATTGTCCGTGATTGGCTTGCGGTGGCTCCTGCTAGTGAATGGCTGTTCTGTAGTGTATGGCTCACTACAGGCGAACAGATTGATTCTAATACGGTGTGGCAGATATTTGACCGACGTAAAAAGCAGTTTGGGATTACCGGCCGGATTAATCCACACAGTCACCGGCATGCAGTGGGGCAAGCTTGGGCACAAGAGCATGGCTTACGCTTGGCCCAAGCTAAACTTCGACACGTAGACATTAACAGCACAATGGTCTACGCCTCACCTGATGATGAGATGATTCAAAAGCTGACGGCTAAAACATCTTTAGTACCTACCACCACTTAGGGTGGATCGGTTCGTTTTCCTCTTTATTAGCGCGATGCCATTTTCGGGCATCGCGTATGTTCACAATCCCCCCCTATTCGATTCCTCAATATTTTTCAAAAACTCCTCAAGAGCCAATAATAAAAATGTCAGAACAATACCAAGCACCAAACCGTTGGTGAAATATTGCATAGCTTCTTCTTCATTCATACCTACACTTCTCTTTTGTAATTGGTCTTATCAACCCAAAATATGAATTTAGGCTCATGCTCGTTTAGGTGTTCCGCCCATTCAGCACATTCTTTATAAGTCCAATAACAATTACCGTGTTTATCTTCCCAAACGCGCGGCCTAAGCTGTCCCAGACTCATGGTCTTAATTTCAAACCTACTGCTTAGGTCATTGAACTTAATCCGATCTCTAAACCAGCTTCCCTCCAGTCCTTTTTGTTGCCACCAATAAATAACACGATAAGGGAAACGATCAACATGATTTAAATTTTCCGTTATTTGTTTCACATCATCATAGGTGAATGATACCCCCTTTCGGCTTTCATATATCTCACCTTCCGTTGCGGGGTACGAAATAAAAGATACTTTACACAGGCTTACTTTTTGCGGCTCTTTTTGTGCCTGTGGGCCACGAAACAAACCTAACATACAACCTCCTGATTCTCTGAATCCATCAGTGGTGGTTCGAATCCACCTCTCGCAGTTAAAAAATATAG
>WTJY01000069.1 GCA_011524645.1 Anaerolineales bacterium
GTCCTTAACTTAATGGCATTGGGGATTTAGGGTGGGGGACGGCCGTAGAACCGTTAAGTCGGTAGCTATAGGTCATGATCGCGTAACATGAGTTAAGGAATCACTTCCATTAAAGGAACCGGAACAAAAACCAAAAAGAAAATAACCATTGTACATATCGCCAGTGCCCGCCTAGTCGAATCAAGTTGGGTTACTTCGTCCAGTGGTTCATCATAGCTACTGCCGAAAAGATAGGCGAGCAACGCAAACACATACCATGTAGGGGCGTTTAATAGGAACCCCATCGCCATCAACCCGAGAATGATAGGCCAATGCAGTTGTTCCAAAATCTCTTTCCCGCCCAAAACTTGGGTCACACGCCCCCCATCAAACTGACCGATCGGCAAAAGGTTTAAGCCGGTGACAAACAAGCCGGTCCAACCGGCCCACGCATATTGGTTGATAAACACATCAAACCCATCGGCCGAAGGCAAAAACTGACCGAATACCAGATATTTAACCCCTGCATAAAGAACCGAATTTCCTTCCAATTGATAGGCCACATCGGGCAAAGGTAAGAGTGGGGATGTTGACAAGCCATAAATGAGAATCGGCACCGCCACAACTAAACCGGCCAGCGGCCCAGATGCCCCCACGTCAAATTGCACCCGCACATTTTTGGTCGGCCCACGCTGAAAAATCATCGCCCCCATGGTGCCAAACACGCTGGGAAACGGGATAAAGTAGGGCAAGCTCGCGGGGATGTTGTGATAGCGAGAGGCGAAATAATGCCCAAACTCATGCGCCCCGAGGATCAAAAAGATCGACACCATGTACGGCCAACCCCGCCATAAGTTAAGGGCCAGTGTCGTAAAAACTTCTTGACCGGTCGTCGCTTCGGCCAGAAGCGAATTGACGTAAGAATCGCCAAGGGTGCCAGCAAATAGCGTTGTCGGAATGGTCAGCAAAAAGAGGACCAACGGCCGAACCCAGTTTATCTCTTGCTCCGCAATCGTAAAGGGGAGCGCGGTCAGAATATAACGGCCGTTTTCTTCGGTCAGCTTTGGGGTAAATCCTGCGTCATCAAACACGCTCATGATTTCATCGAAATGGTGGGGCTGATCGAGATCGTACAGAATCCGGCCGCGAAAGCGAAACTGCCCTTTGTCGGGATAATCGTACGTGGTATCGGCCACGCTAAAAAGATGGCTGATTTCTTGCCGTATATGGGCCACTTTATCGAGTGACACCTCGTAAGGAACGGGAAACCCGGGGTTATTGTTGGATGTTGTTTCTTGATCCATAGATGATTTGGGGGGTGGGTTGGTTTGTGTTATTTCCGCAATTAAACATCGTTGAGGCCCCCATTTCCACCTTTCTTGCAAGCCACTTAGGAATGGTAAAGGGTAAATCATCAATAGCCCATGGTAAATGAAGGCGGGACGCGCCTCTGCATTGGTAATTTACCATTTACAATTTTCCTACTCTTCTTCTACCGGAATCTGGACCAAGATCGTTTGCATCGCTTCATCTTGCCCATCTGCGCCGACAGCGGCCGTAATTTGGATTTCACCGGTCGCACTCACCGGTAACAAGACATCGGTTTGCCAGTAACCAAACGCATCGGCCGAGGCCGTGGCCGTAGCGATCACAGAACCATCGGCCGCTTGCATAGAAATGCGAATTTCACCGTTAGGGGCGTGGGCCGAAGTTCCATTAATGGTTAGATTTTGCCCCGCTTGGACATCGGTGCCCGCAGCCGGACGGCCGATCGCCACGGCCGGATTTTTGTCTTGATACGGCCGTACCGGAACCATCCACTGGAACTCACGTCGCTCAGAACTGCCAGATTCGCCGAAAAAGGCGACAGTACAAACCTCATCGTCAGTCACATTGGTGGGAACTTGGATAAACCCTTCCCATGCACCACTGCCATTGAGTACCAAACTGTGTTTGCTGACCGTTTCGCGGCAGTTGTTGGTCCGAATTTCCAAATTAACCAAATTTTGGATCGGGAGGGCGGCACGACCACTAAAGAATAAATAGTATCCGGCCGATGCGGTCGCCATTTGATCAGGTTGATCAAGTGTCAAATAACGATTTTCCCCATCCGTTACCGGCTCGATAATCACATCAAGCGATTCCAATACCGCCATCGTACCATCTGGATTGGCGATACCGATCAAAATCAAAGCTTGGCCGCTTAGCTTATTGGGAATGGTAAGCTCCGCCTGCCAAGAATTGAATTGACCTAATTCAAGCTGTTGGCCGATCAAAACACGGCCGTCTAGGGTCACCAGTGCCGCTTCCATCGTTTGATCACTGCGTAATTTCGCTCGGCCGCTTAATTCGATCACATCCCCCATCAAAAACGGGTTCCGCACACCGGTTGTCAAATTGATTTCCGGCATAATGCTAAAATCGGGAGTGGTGGTCGGTGTCGGTTGAGAGGGGTCCAGCGTGGGTGGTGGTGGGATCGGGGTAAAGGTCGCTTGTGGGGGAGG
>WTJY01000313.1 GCA_011524645.1 Anaerolineales bacterium
CAGTCAACAACAAAATGATCAACAATCCCTTTACCCCCTTTCTCAGCCAAAACGGCACGGCCGTTCTCGATGGTGCCCTCGCCACCGAACTCGAACGACACGGCCGCTCCCTCAACACCCCTCTTTGGTCGGCCGACCTGCTACAAACAGAACCAGAGCTTATCCAGCGGGTTCACCGCGACTATCTCTACGCCGGTGCCGACTGCCTCATCACCGCCAGCTACCAAGCAACCATTCAAGGCTTTATGGCCCACGGCATGAGCGAACACGAAGCGGCTGACCTCATCCGCACCTCAATCAGCATCGCCATCGAAGTCCGCGACCGCTTCTGGGACGACCCCACCAACCGACACGGCCGTGCCGCTCCCCCGCTCATCGCCGCCAGCGTCGGCCCCTACGGTGCCTATCTCGCCAATGGTGCCGAATACACCGGCGACTATGATCTCGATAAAAACGGTCTAACAGACTTTCATCGCCAACGCTGGGACATTCTCGCCCACAGCGGAGCCGATCTCCTCGCCTGTGAAACCCTCCCCTCCCTCACCGAAGCCGAAGCCCTGCTCCCGCTGCTCGATACTAGCCCGATCCCCGCCTGGTTCAGCTTCTCCTGCCGCGACGGCCGTCACATCAGCGACGGCACCCCCATCACCGACTGCGCCAATCTACTCAAAAATCACCCCAAAGTCGCCGCCATCGGCATCAACTGCACCCCCCCCAAACACCTCGCCGAGCTTATCAACGCCACCCGACAAACCTGCGATCTCCCCATCGTCATCTACCCCAACTCCGGCGAAGTCTATAACCCCGAAAACAAAACATGGTACGGCACGGCCGACCCACAAGGGTTTGGCACGGCCGCATCACACTGGCAAGCGCTCGGGGCCACCATCATCGGAGGCTGCTGTCGTACCACCCCTAAACATATTCAAGCACTAGCCAATCAAATTCAAGCCCAATGATCTTTTCCCATGACCAATTCCCCATCCTTAACATCCCCCGTTAACATAGCGTGAATCAAATATTTACGTCATAATCAAACCAATAGATCAACAAGATGGTGAGGTGAATGACGCAATTTAACAGCCAATTAATCAATGATGTAAGCGTGCCGCAAGGCATGGAAATTGAAGCGGGTTCCCCGTTTCAAAAAGTATGGCGGGTCAAAAATACAGGGAACAGCACCTGGCAGGGGTGTCGTCTCATGTTGATAGGCGGAACAATACCGACCTCCGTAACTTGGCACAGTGTTCCAACCACAAAACCGGGGCAAACGGCCGATCTCAGCCTAGACCTATCGCTCCCCGGCAAACCGGACAGCTACAACAGCACATGGCGTTTACACAATTCAGCCGGACAACCCTTTGGTAAACCATTGGAAATCAAAATCGAAGCGATTGCGGGTGGGGCAAACAACGGCCGGATCATCTCCTACAACACCAATGGCAACTCTGGGATGGCCACCATCGAAGGGGGAAGCAAATATAAACAAACCCTCGTGCTAGAAAATAGCGGCGGCCGACGCTGGCGCAATACCTACAAGCTTTCTTATCTGGGCGGGGATGCCACTGCGACCCAAAATGAATACCCCTTACCCGCGACAATTCCGGGCGAACACAACGAACTCACCATCGAACTCACCGCCAATCGCACCCATAACGGGGTCGGAACCAGCTACTGGCAGCTTAGAGACCAAGACGGGGTCCCCTTTGGCGGCTTTATCGCCCCCGAAATCACGATCTTAGGCAAAGCTCAAGCGGAACGGCCGTTCGAACCACAAAAATGGCGTACGGTCATCTGGGACATCACCGGCATCTTTGAATCAGGTCGCCCGGGGGGAAATCCGGCCGCTTATCAAAACCGAGATTCCGGCATAGTCAGTTATGGTGCCCATCAGGTCACCCTTTCTTCCGGCAACCTCGGCCGTGTACTGGGCATCTACTTCCAAAAAAGCAACACCCCCACCAGCCAAGCACTACAAAATCAATATTTCGCTCGGGTCCAACAAATCGATGCTAATCTACGCCATGACACCCGCTTCCGCGATTTACTCCTCCAAGCGGCCAATGAACAAGCGATGGTCGATGCCCAAGACGATGTCTTCGCCGAAGGGTTCTATAACCCATCGGTCGAAAAAGTAAAATCATTGGGTCTGCGCACCCCCTTGGGCACCGCAACGATTTACGACACACGCATCCAACATGGGGGCGGCGGTCTCAATTTCCTGATCGGACTCACAGATAAAGCGATCGGCGGCCGTGTCGGGGACAACAATATAGATGAAGCCAGCTGGCTCGCGGTCTTCATGGATGAACGAGAAGCACTCCTCAATCGGCTGGCCGACAAAAGCGACCGCAACGGGGACACGGTGAGCGGCAACTTCTTACGTACGTCAACCTTCCGTGTGCGCGAACTCCGTGGCTTACTCACGGCCGACAACCTCGACCTCGCAGGCACATTCAAAGTGCGCGGCCACAGCATCAATGGATTAAACGTCAACGTCATGTAGGACAAAGTGAACAATTATGAGCAAAATCACCGTAAGAAATAAAATCGGCTTCCATGCCGCCCCTGCAGGGAACCATAATGGGATCGGGGACTATTATCGCCGCCTTGATGAAGCGGGTATCCCTTTTGTGATCAAATCGGTCGATCACTATGGCCATGTACACGAAGCCCTACAGTACAGCAACGCCGATCATATCTATGTCTACCGCCTCTCATCTTTCGGCCAACCGGGCAACTATGATTTCGATGTGCCGGAATATGACCTCGATCCAGATGAAGCGGCCGCCAAGCACATGAAGCATATGAAAAATCACCTTCCCCCAGAATATTGGCCCAATCGGGACAAAGTCTGGATCGAGCCGATCAACGAGATTGACCGCAATCGGGCCGATTGGCTGGGCCATTTCGCCTGCGAATTCGCCGTTTTGGCAGAACAGGAAGGGATGAAAACGATGCAGTATGCGTGGTGTTCAGGGGAACCGGAACCGGACCAATGGGAGCTTGAAGGGCAGATGAAATATCTGCGCCTTTGCGCCGAAAAGCCGGAGATGTTCGGGGTCGCCCTGCATGAATACAGCTATGACAAGAACGACATTTGGCGCCTAGACGGGAATTTAGTCGGCCGTTTCGTCCATCTCTTTGCCGCTTGCGACAAACATGGCATCGCTCGCCCCCCCACCATCATGACCGAATGGGGCTGGACCCACCGCGTCGTCCCTGACCCCAATATCGCCATGCGCCACATCGAAGAGGTCAATGAGCTTTACGCCAAATACCCTTCGATTTTAGGCGCAGCCATCTGGTATTTGGGCAGTAACTTTGGTCAAATTCACAACCAAACCCAGCGCTTAATCAAGCCGGTAATCGATTTCTCACTCAAATGGAAAATCGAAGTCGAACCCGATTTACCCGCCAGCGCCCCCGGCCAAATGGAAGTGCGCGAAGCACCTGAAACGGCCGTCAAAACCGCACCGCCCCCCCCATCCGTTATGGCGGTCCCCAAACCGCAACAAGCACCGTCACCAGCGGCCGCGCAAAGCAAAGCGACCTTCATGGCCGATGTCACCATTCCTGATGACATGGAAATACCGGCCGGAGACAGCTTCACCAAAACATGGCGTTTCAAAAATACAGGGCAAACCACTTGGGGCACAGGCTTTAAGCTGACCCATGTACACGGCACCGCCATGACCAACAAAACAGAAGTGCCGGTACCGGCCGCCAAACCGGGCCAAGTGATCCAAGTGTCAGTCCCTATGACCGCCCCCCGCGACACAACAGGCACAGTGGTCAGCGATTGGCGTATGGTCGATGCCCAAGGGAAGCAGTTTGGTGACATGATGTATGCCCGCATCGCCGTGCTACCACCGCCACCATCCGGTATCAAAAATCTCACCTTCCGCGCCGATGTCACCATTCCCGATGACACCGCAATCGAAGCGGGCAAGTCGTTCACCAAGACATGGCAGGTACGCAATATCGGCAACCAATCATGGCAAGGGTGCAAACTCGCCTTTGTCGGCGGTGCCACCATGAGTCAAACGCAAGAAGTCAGCCTGCCAGCGGCCGATCCGGGTGACACAGTCGATGTGTCAGTCGATATGGTAGCCCCCGGTACACCCGGTAGCCACTGGTCTGACTGGCGCGCCAAAGACAGCTCTGGCGAATATTTTGGCGACATTATCTATGTCAGAATCACCGTCCCCGCGCCGGAAGCGAATGGGCGTATTCAGCCCCTTTCCCAAAACGATCCACGCTGGAAAGGAACCCGCCTCGGCGATTCCCATTCGACCCAAACGATCGGGTCATGGGGCTGCATGCTGGCCTGTTACACCATGCTGGCCAATAGCTTCGGCAAAAATCTCTCCCCAACCGATCTCAACACGCGACTTTTGCGCAAAAAGCTGTTCCTCGACCACAACGCCACCCCATACAATGCGTTGGACAAGCTCTATAGCGACATTATTTATGAAGGGCGCGTCGAAACACGGCTTGATGCCAACATCACCGCTCGTATCGATGCCTCGCTCAAAGCGGGCAATCCTGTGGCAGTACAGGTCGATTACACCCCGAACTCCCCTTACTCACCCAATGATCAGCACTGGGTTTTGATCGTCGGCCGGAAAGGGGTCGATTACGAAATCAATGATCCGTGGCTTTACCCAGCGACTCAAGCCTCGATGCGTCAGCGATACGGTCGCTCCGGCAAACTCTTGCGCCATTCGATCATTTCGGCCGTTTTCTATCGCAGTGCCCAGCCACAACAGCCACTCCCCGTCTTTGGCGGTGGGGTTCTCAGCGGTGGTGCCGCTGGTGGACCGGAAGCGAAAACATTGCAAACCGGCTTGACCATTAATCCATTAGCCCCCAACAGCAACCCACACAATGAAGACACCCTGAAAGGGATCGATTGGGTTCGCTTTGTCTACAAAGTAGACACCCAGCCAGATGCAACGCAACGCTCTTTGGGTGCTGCTTACAAAATCTACGATGAAACGATCCGAGACTACAATCGCATGGGAACCGGTTCGATTATCGTGCTCAACCAAGACACCGTCTGGGGACAAGCACCGTGGACCGGCCGGACCAAAGATTGGGACAGTTATGTGGCGGAAATGGCTGAAACGGCCGGGAAAATCGCCAAACATTACGCTCGTTACGGGGATAAAATCGCCTATGAAATTTGGCAAACCCCCAACTCGCCGGACAGCAAGGAAGCGGTCTCGCTCGATGCCCAGCAGTACGCCAAAATCTTGCAGAAAACGGTCGCCACGATCCAAGCCAACGCCCCCAATGCGCAGGTCTTATTCGGCGGCATGGCGGCTGGGCCGGACGAAAACATCGCCTATGTGCAGGCGGTGCGCAACGCGCTCGGCGGCAAGCTACCACCGGTAGACGGCATCGGCATCCACCCATTCGGCCGTTGGGGAACCAAAGCCCCGTTCGACTGGGACAACACCTTTGGCACCATCAGCCAAGCGGTTGCCCAATACGAGCGAGAGTTTCCCAAAATCCCATTGTGGATTACCGCTATGGGGGTCGCCAGTGGCACCCCGCTCGGCCGTGAATACGACCAAGATATCGCCAACTACTGGCTCGATGTCTGCAAAACGATCGCTGATCGCCACCCAGCCCAAGTTCGCGCCCTAATCTGGTTTGCGTGGTCCGACTTCATGCACAACGCAGGAATCGTCGAAGTCACCGGCAAACCGAAACCGGCATTAATGGCCGCCATGAAAAAGGTCGCGGAGAAGAATTGGTAACATAACACGTAGAAGCCGGGTGGCTGGCCCTGATTTTCACTTTTTTGTCAGAATTTAGCCAAATTCCAGCCACCCTGCCCGTTGTTTTCCAATTGGATAGCCTGTGGGCAAGACGGCCGGTGACTTACCATTTGTAATTATTCACCTCCCCCAGCAGTTTTGACTCACCGCACCGTTTGTGGCTCGGTGAGGAAACCGGCCACAGCTAGGGGGCGTGAACAGTGACGACCATTTACAATTGCCCATTTACCATTTACAATTTTCCCTACACAAAAAAAACCACACCAAAAGCGAAAAAAATATGGAATACGCCATCCTCTCCCTGCATCTACGTCTAACCCAACACAACACCTTCCGCATCACGGCCGAAGGGCCCAACGGCGAGTGGGCCGAAAGCGAAGACGACAACCCGTTCACCGACGACATGCTCAACAACTTGACCAAATTCATGCAAGAACGGGTCGCCGATGCGGACGACACCCAGCAACTGAGCAACTATCTATCCGACATCTTATTCCCGCCCAGCGTCCGCAAACTTTATTATGCGGTCCAACAGCGAGTCATCGAACATTCACAAAAAGGGCTGCAGCTCCGTCTATGCCTATCAAGAGAAGCCAAAGGTGAAATTGACTTGGGCAACTATCCTTGGGAAATCGCCGCCATCGATGGGGGCATGCTGATCAAAAACCCACGTATCGCCTTTGTCCGCACCCTCGATCTCGATCAACCCTTCGCTCCGGTCGTCACCCGCAATCCGGTTGATCGCATCTTGCTGGTCGGTTCAACCTTCCCCGATCCCGACGGCACCATCGATTTGCCGCTGGCGGTCGAAGCTGAAATCGCCCAAATCCGAGAAGCGCTCGCCCCACGCATCGCCGACAACAAGCTTGAAGTCGATTCGCTCATCGATCCCACACCGGAGCAACTGGATGAGCAACTTGCCAGCGATCGTTATGATATTGTCCACTATGCGGGCATCATCAAGGAGATGAAGCTTACCCTCAGTGATAACAATGGTGAGCGCTTGGCGGTTGATGCGAACAGCTTCGTCGAACTGGTCACCAGCAACAAAGTCCGCATGGTGACGCTCAATGCGAGCAAAAGCCAAGCGTTGGCCGAGGTCTTGCTCACCAAAGGGATCGATACGGTCATCGCTCAAAACTATAAAATCGCCGATGCGGCCGCAGTGCAGTTCGCCCAGCATTTTTATCTCTCCCTATCTGACAACAACTCAATCGAGCAGGCGATTTTCACCGCTCGCCGGGCATCTGCCAAAAACAAAGAGGAAAATGTCTGGACCTCGACGATTGTCAATACGCGAGCGCTCTCTGGGCAATTTTGGGCCAGCGAATCAAACCTTGTCGTGCAAACGGTGATCAAAGACGGCCGTCTCGTCAGTGAAATGGTGCATCTCGATCAAGCCAATGCATCGGCCGTCAATTACAACCTGCAAAACGCCATCGACAACCAAGCCAAAGTGCTTGACCAAACCCAACAAACGCGCATCGGGCAGCTTATCAACCAAGCGCGTGGTCAAATCGAATCAGGACAAATTAAGGACGCCAATCGGATCATTACCGAAGCGCAAAACTCGATTCTGCAACTCCTACAAGAGCAAGATCAAGCGAAACTCGATGCGATTAAACTACAAAATCGGATCGCTACAGGGGTGATGGCCTTTGTCTTTGCCATTGTGGGGGTGCTCGTCGTCTCTTTCGCCAGCGCATGGACCCCAGCAACCAGCATTCCGGTCCTCGGCATCCCGATCTCGGTCATCGTTTGGAGTTTGTTGGGGGGGGCTGCGGCTATGCTCAACACGATGTTATCGATTTTCCGGCCGAACGAGGGGGGAGAAATCCAAGCGATCCGCATGGAATGGATCATTCTCCGGCCGGTTGTGGCCCTCTTCATGGGGAGTGTCATCTATCTTGTGCTCAACTCAGGGCTGGTCGCCTTAGGGCAGGAAGGGTTAAGCAACGCAGGAGCCAATCAAACCACCTACATCATCTGGACCCTCGCCTTCTTGGGTGGATTTAGCGATCAATTCACCTCGCTAATTTTTAACAAGATTGAACAGAGTGTGGTCAAGGAAGATGAAACGGGTGGTGCGGGTGAACCGGCCGGTCCAGTCGGGTAGGCAAATGCGACCTTTATCCCACTTGTATCTAATTTGAGAAAACAAACAAAAAAGCCCCATTCATTCTCGTAAAGAACAAATGGGGCTTTTCCTATTTTTAGGTACTTACAACTGCCAAAACCCTGATTCAACACCATGCTGAATAACGATGGCACAGGTCCCATGGCCAGGCAAGGGCATGGGGGGGACAGCGACCTCTGCACCAGATTTCGCGGCCGCATCAACGGCCTCCTGAATATCCTCAACCAAAATGTAATGGCGTACGATAGGCATTTCCGTGTCGCGTAGTGGCCCCCGAACACCCAACATACCGCCATGGGTCAATTTTGCAGTGCGAGCACCACCGAGAAAAGGGTCCCTTTCACCAAACACAACATTATGCAGTAGCGCATATGTCTCACAAGTCGCATCGACATCTGATGTCACAATTTCAAGATATTGAATTTTCATTTAACTTCCTTTTGTATTGCTTGCCTGAGTCTGTATGTCACGCTCATCATTATACAAAATTCTCATGCTATCCCTGCACCGCACCCTAACGATGACAGGGCAATC
>WTJY01000195.1 GCA_011524645.1 Anaerolineales bacterium
GATGACTTCTCCGATGATGAAGGGAGTTGGATGGACGAGTAGTATTTACAGGTAAATGAAATGAAGGTCTATGGCCTAACTTAAAGAGGATATTCCTAAAACGGACAAACCGGTTACAATAACAACCAACCTCCAAGATGAAATAAGCTTGGAGGTTTTTCTCTTAGATTGGTTGATAAGATGCGATTACAGACACAGCTCATTCTCTCTCATTTATTTGTTACCGTATTATCGGTGATGGTTTTTGTTATCGGGTTGGTTATCGGGTACTGGATTTATTTGCAGACCCCACTGCCGGCCGCATGGACGGCCGATTGGGCCGAATTTTATGCTGAAGAGGTGGCGATCTATTTAGACGAGGGGTGTTTGAGCTGTGTGGATGAGCTGATTGCGGATCAGTTTTATGATGCGGCCGAAGAGCCTAGCTTTTATGAATGGTTGATTGTGATTGATGCGGACGGGACGATTTTGGCTAGCAACTACGAAACCCTTTATCCGGCCGGTGCTTCGATTTGGGACCAGTTGCCGTTCGGGACGGAACGGAGCGACTTCGACTTAGAATTTACTGACTTTGGTAATCAAAATGAGCGACATTTCGCATGGGCTCCGATTCCGGAGGTTGGGGGCTGGGTTTATTTTCATGGGGGGAGTATTGATACCGCGTTTCAATTGCAGCAGACGGTCCGACTTGTGTTGTTGGCGAGTGTGGCACTGGGGATTATTTCTGTGGTTGTTTCAGGTGCGACTGGTGGTCTACTTGGTTACTATTTTGGGAATCGATTGAGTTTGTTGGGGCGCGTGAGCGCGGCGTTTGCGGCCGGTCAATTGGGGGAACGGGTTCCGGTTCAGGGGCGGGATCAATTGAGCGTGTTGGGGGAACAGTTTAATCATATGGCCGATACGATCAGTCAGCAGATCGTTGATTTACATCAATTGGCGGAAGCCAATGCTAGATTGGCGGCTGAAGCGGAAGGGCTGGCGCGGCTCGAAGAGCGAAATCATTTGGCGCGTGAACTACATGATGCGGTGAAACAGCAGTTATTTGGCT
Organism: Anaerolineales bacterium; assembly: GCA_011524645.1. Taxonomy (GTDB): domain Bacteria; phylum Chloroflexota; class Anaerolineae; order Promineifilales; family Promineifilaceae; genus WTJY01. Next base: position 1,049 of record WTJY01000195.1, read on the forward strand.
TAAATTTGACTTTAGGCTCGATTCCGGCGTTGTTAGATAAAAAGCCGGATATCGCTCGACAGCGACTCGCGCAGGTAGTGGGGCAGACCCAAGCGATTCAAGAGGAGTTGGATCAAATTATTAAGCAGATTCGGCCGGTTTCTTTACAAGATCAAGGATTGGTCACGGCCGTGCGCCAATTGGCGGCTCAGTGGTCTGCGCAGACAGGGGTGACGGCCGAAGTTGATGCTCAGCAAGAGCAAGAAGCACCATTTCGGATTGAGCAAGCACTGTATCGTGTGGTGCAGGAAGCCCTGCAAAACATTGGGAAACATGCGGATGCTTCGTTGGTGCAGATTAAGTTATTCTATGATCGTGATCGGCTCACATTGCAGGTATATGATGATGGGATCGGTTTTGATCCGGCACAGGTTGATACCCATCAGTCGTTTGGTTTGCAGAATATGGGTCAGCGCACGGCCGAATTAGATGGGGTTTTTCATATTGATACATCACCAAATGGGACGCAGATAGAGATTACGGTTCCTTTGGGGGACGTATGAAATATGAAATGGATGTTGGTTTGTGACGGTGTTTGTTGTTTTAAGTTTTGATTCGAAGCTCAAAGATAAGATATAGGATTTTATGATTTCTGTTTTAATTGCTGATGATCACCCGATTGTCCGTCAGGGCATGCAAATGTTGTTGGAAGTGCAAGACGATATTGAGATTGTTGGTGTCGTTGAGGATGGGGGGAAAGCGGTCGCGCTGGCGGAGAAAACACGGCCGACTGTGGCTCTATTGGATCTTAATATGCCGGATATGGATGGGATTAGTGCGACGCAGGCGATTCAGCAAGCTTCGCCTGAGACGCAGGTTGTCATATTGACGAGTCACCATGAAGATGCGATGGTTTTTCCGGCGATTAAAGCGGGAGCGTTGAGTTATTTGCTCAAAAGTACGAGCCCTGATGATGTGGTAGCGGCGATACGGGCGGCCGCGCACGGAGAGTCCCGTTTACATCCTCGGGTGGCGCGCCGATTGATGGATGAAGTGTCGGGGCAACGGGTTTCGGTTGATGTGCTGACGACCCGTGAGCTGGAGGTGCTGAAAGAGATCGCCCAAGGGAATGACAATAAGCGGATCGCGGCTAATTTGAGTTTGAGCGAGAAGACGGTGAAGACCCATGTGAGCAATATTTTGGGGAAGCTGCAACTGGGTGATCGGACGCAGGCGGCGATTTATGCTTTGAAATCGCGCTTGGTGCCGTTGGATGATAATTAGGCTTAAAGCGATAGAGACATAGGATAGAGATAGGGAGGAGCCTCACCCAAATCGCGGACGATCTCTAATCCCGCTATAGTAGCGGCTCTGCGGCCTTTGGATTGTCGGCGGGGGGGTGTTGGCGATTGGGTGCCGAAAAGCGCAGTTTCCATAATAGGTTGATTAGGTTTTATATCAGGTGTTGTTTTTTTGAGGAAGCACCCCAAAATAGAGGGAATATGTCTGAACGCCAACAAACGATTTTCGCTATTATTCTTGTCATTTTATTGCCTCTTGTCGCATTTGCGGGGGGGTATTTCGCCCATGATTATGTGGATCAACTTCTCGGCCGTTCGCCCGCTGTGGCGAGTAATTTTGTGGTGACGGACGATGTGACTTTATCGGCCGCTGACTTATCCCTTTTAGAAGAAGCTTGGGGGCATATCGATAACAATTTTATTGGGGAGATGCCGAGCAATACCGAGTTGAACTATGCGCTGATTCGGGGGAGTTTAGCTTCGTTAGATGATCGGTATACGGTTTTTTTGGAGCCGGTTGTACGGGATGAAGAGGAAGCGACCCTACGTGGGAATTTTGGTGGGATCGGTGTTTATATCTCGCGGAGTGAAGGGGGGGATGTGGTGATGCAGTTGATCCCTGGTAATCCGGCCGAAGAAGCGGGTATCTTAGATGACGATATTCTTTTGGCGGTTGATGGGGTTGAGGTCACGGCCGAAACGACGATGGATGAGATTGGCGCGATGGTGCGCGGCGAAGTGGGAACCGACGTGGTGCTAACGGTGCTCCATTCTGGGGCGACTGAGCCGGTTGATATTGCGGTCACTCGGGGGAACATTTTGATCCCTTCGGTCGATCATCGTATTTTAGCCACGCCAGACGACGCGCCGACCATTGGATACATTAAGCTGACTCGTTTTAGTGGGGAGAGTTTGGGTGAGGTAACGGCCGCGCTAGAGAGCCTCTTATCGGCCGATGCGGATCGTTTAATCCTTGATTTACGCGGTAATGGGGGGGGATTGCTCGATTCGGCGATTGAAATCGCCGATTTGTTTGTCAATTCTGGAGATTTGATGAGAAGAGAAAGCAAAGGGGAGGGGGAGCGCGTCTATGAAGCGAGCCGGTTAGGTACAATCGATACCGACACGCCGCTGATTATTTTGACCGATGGGGGGACGGCTAGTGCTTCTGAAATTTTGGCTGGGGCGTTACGTGATCGTGGTCGCGCGCAACTTTTCGGGGATAAAACTTTTGGTAAAGGATCGGTACAGCTCATCTTTGATTTAAGTGATGGCTCATCGATTCATGTGACATCTTCTCGTTGGTACACGCCGAACGGTACCCAAATCGATGAGTTGGGTTTGGAACCGGATGTGATGGTACAGGTGACCGGTGAAGATATTGACAACGGCCGTGATGCGGTTTTGAATGCGGCCGTGGACCACTTTATAAATAACGAGTAGCGGTTTAGATCGCTACCGATAACTGTAAATCTTATAGGATTAGAAAATGAATCAAAAATCTCCTGCTCGTAGAGTGATGTTTTGGGTGATCGGTATCTGCTTTTGGGCACTCACCCTTGTGTTCGCCTTTTATGGCGGATCGGCGTACCCAGATTTGCACATAGCCTCCGTGATCGAGGTTGAAGTCACCCGTGAAGTGGTGCAACCGGTTGAAGTTTTTGTTGAAGTGACTCGCGAAGTCGAAGTCGAAGTTGAAATGGCTATGTCGGCCGAGGATAGCGAAGCAGCTGATGGGGACATGGATGCAGAGATGGACGCCGATGCGGATATGGAAGACGAGACGGCCGTAGACGGGGAAGAAGAAATGGCGGAAGCGCCCGATTCTGACGAAGAAATGGCTGATGATGAGGAGATGGATGAGGCGGCCGTGGATGAGGAAGAAGAAATGGCCGAGGAGACCGCTGAAGAAGAAGTCGCCATGGAAGTCGCTCCTTTAGAGGGGAGCGATTTGGCTTTGTTTCTTGAAGTTTGGGGGGTGATTGAAAATAGCTTTGATGGCGATTTGCCGACCGTTGGTGGACTAAACGAAGCGATGTTTAACGCGGCCGTGGAAACGCTTGATGGGGATGCTCCTGATATTACCTTGGATGGGTCGGCCTTGAGTGGCGATACTATTTCTGGGTTAGAAGTTGAAGATTTGGCTCCATTTTTTGAGACTTGGAATTTGGTACAAAACAGTTACGAAGGGGAAATGCCCGATTTAGATACCTTGAATGAAGCGTTGGTCAATGCTGGTTTAGGGTCTTTAAATGACGAATATACTCGTTATGTTAACCCAGATGTAGCAGCCCGCTTCCGTGAAGACCTTGATGGCACCTTTGAAGGGATCGGTGCGTTTGTCGGTGAAACAGATGATGGGTTTATCGAAATTATCCGGCCGATTTCGGGCCAGCCGGCCGAAGCGGCCGGATTGTTGCCCAACGACCTCATTATCGAAGTGGATGGGGAAGACGTGACCGGTCAAACGATCGATGAAGTGATTACCAAAGTCCGTGGCCCCCGTGGTACTGATGTGACCTTGGGCATTCAACGTGAAGGGGAAGAAGAACTGCTTCAGATTACGATTACACGTGCCCGCGTTGAGATTCCGGTTGTGGAAACTGAGCTGCTAGATAATGGGTTGGGCTATATCCGTTTGACCTCGTTTAATGCTGTAGCTGTCGAGCGTTTGACAGCCGCGACCAGCGAGTTAGAAGCGCAAGGGGTGACCGGCCTGATTTTGGACCTACGTGATAATCCTGGTGGTTTACTCGATGCGGCGATCGGTGTGACTGATCTTTATTTGCCTGAAGGGGTGATTTTGTACGAACGTGGTAGCTTTGGGATTGATCGGACCTTTACGGCCGAAACGGGGCAACTGGGGGAAGAGATTCCGATGGTTGTTTTGGTTAATGGGGGGAGTGCGAGTGCCTCTGAATTGGTCGCTTTGGCCTTGCGGGACAATGATCGGGCGACTCTGATCGGGGAAAGAACCTTTGGTAAGGGATCGGTGCAACAGTTGAACAATTTGAGCAATGGTGGGGAATTGCGGGTCACGATCGCACGTTGGTATTCACCTCTGAATGAAACGATTAGCAATGAAGGGGTTGAACCGGATATTGAAGTGATTCTTGATTTGGAAAGCAATCCTACGCTGGCGGGTGAAGGGGATACCCAATTTGATCGGGCGGTCGAATTTTTGCTGAATGGTGAATAGGATACTTAGGAATGAATGTTGAATAACTGTCGCATCTGACTTGTCACCGCCTACGGCGGCTCGTAAAGTTGGTTGTTAGGTTTTTTCGGTGGCAATACCACCGAAAAAACCTGATTTAATAATGGTGCCGTTCGGGGTGCGAAGCGCCCCGAACGGCACCATTGAGTAGCGGTTTAAGTGGCCTAACGGCCACTGCCACGAGGCTGTCCGCCCTTGAACCGGATAGGGGGGGGCAAATACAGTTAGACGGTTGCTGAATCATTACGAATTTACATTCTTCGTGAATGAGCCGATGATCAATTTTGTGGCTACGATTGTCTTGATTGACCAAGTGAAAAAGTTGAGCATCGTTGCTATGGTTCGAAATAGTGCTTTGCATGGGTAGGAAAGTTGATGAAAGAGAAAGGGAAGAAAGTTATTTCAAAAAATCGCCGAGCGACATTTGATTATGCGCTGGGTGAGCGATTTGAAGCGGGAATGGTCTTGCGGGGGACGGAGATTAAGGCGTTGCGCAGTCACGGTTCTGATTTAAAGCGGAGCTATGCCCGTATTGATGAGGATGGGGAAGTGTGGTTGCTTGATGCTTATATTGTCCCTTATGAGATGGGGAATCGTGAAAACCATGAACCGGAACGGCCGCGTAAACTGTTGCTTCATCGGCGGGAGATCGCCAAGCTGGAGCGGACGTTGCAAGAGGTTGGGGTGACGCTGGTGCCGACGATTATGTATTTTGTGGACGGCCGTGCCAAAGTAGAGATTGCGGTGGCTCGGGGTAAGAAGAAGCATGATAAGCGGCAGGATATTGCGAAGCGGGATGCGAAGCGGCAAACGGAGCGGGCGTTACGGCAGAGATATTAGGGAATGGTCAATAGCCAATGGTAAATGAGGGTACCTTGATATGGGAGGGCTCTCATTTACCATTGGCTATTTTTATTAGCCCAACAAATGCTGTTGCAAATCTTGTAAAACCGCGACGGTGGCCTTCGCCTCGGCCGCTGAGAGGGCACGGGCTTTGATTTCGAGAATGTAGGAAGCTGACTCCCCAGATTCAGCGGCAGGAACGGTGTCTACATTGACTACCAAATCAACATCGTTATAGCTAAGATGCCATTGTTGGCGTGATTTGGTGCGGGATATTTCCCTATCTGGGGTGAAATATTCACGGTAAAAGCGGAGTGGGCGGTCGGCCGTGCCGTGATAATGGGCTTGACCGAGCGTGAGCCCTGCGGCGATTTGATCGAGTTGATTGAGCAGCGTTAGGATGTGCTGGGTTTCGGCCGTGCCTGTGTCATTTGAACGGGTTTCGGTGCGAAAACGGAGCTGGTGCGCGGTGTCACCATCACTTTCTAAGATGAGATAGGTGTCGGTATGTTCGATGTTAGGTTGGGGGACGGCCGCTAAACTACTGATGGTTGTGGGGATGGTGCTGGCTTGACCGGCCGTTAGTTTGGCCCGTATCTGCGCTTCAAATGTATCGGGGGTTTCGCGACCGATTAAGGCGGCAAGCTTGTTTTCTGGAGAAGATTCACGCCACTGGACAAATTGATCGATTTGTCGTGCCACATCGACCGCATCGGTTTGGGCTTGGGGGAGATCGACGGTGAGTAGCTGGCGATCTCGCATGAGCCAACGGCCGTGACACATGGTGTGAGCCACGTCTGTGCTTTTGGCGGCGTAGACGATGCGGGAATAAATCGCTTCTGGGTTGCTGTGGAAATGGGGCCAATTGTGCACCCCATCCATATTGAGGACGAGCAGATCGGCCCGTTTGCCGATTTCGAGACTGCCGGTGAGATGACCCAGATGGATCGCTTTGGCACCGCCGATGGTGGCGAGCGTTAGGGCTTCTTTGGCGGGGAGATCGACCGGATCATTCCGCTTGACTTTGGCGACAAGGGCGGCCAAGCGCATTTCTTCAAACATATCGAGGTCGTTGTTGCTGGCGGTGCCATCGGTGCCGATACCGACTTGGCAGCCCGCTTCGAGCATTTCAGCGACGGGGGCGATCCCGCTTGATAGTTTGAGGTTGCTGCTTGGGTTATGGGCGATCCCCGCTTTGGCGGCCGCGAGCATGTCCATTTCATGTCGGTTGATGTGGACGCAATGGGCGGCCAATAGTTTGGTTTCGAGAAGCCCCTGTTTGTCGATCCATTCGGTGACGGTCGTGCCATGCTGGGCGTGGCAATTATCGACTTCGAATTGGGTTTCCGCGACATGGGTATGGAGCGGCACATCTAGCTCTTTGGCGAGCGCGGCACATTCCGCCAGTTGCTCTGGGGAGGAGGTGTACCAAGCGTGGGGGCAAAGTCCGGGTTGAATGAGTTCGTGCCCTTGCCAGTTGGCGACAAATTTGCGAATGAGCTGGAGTGCTTCCTCATGATTGGCGGCGTCTGGGGTGGGAAAACCGATGGCGGTTTGTCCTAGTAGGGCGCGCATGCCGATCGCGGCCGTTTCTTGGGCGATTTCATCTTCGAAATAGTACATGTCGGCGAAGCTGGTGATGCCGGATTGGATCATTTCGGCGCAGGCGAGTTTTGCACCGAGCCGGACGAAATCGGCCGTGACAAATTGACGTTCGACCGCCATTAAATAGCCGAGCCAAACATCGAGCCGGAGATCGTCGTTTAGGCCACGGAGGAGGGTCATGGGGATATGGGTGTGGGCGTTGACTAACCCGGGGAGGATGACCTGATCGGTGCAGTCAACTGTTTCGCTGGGGGTGTAGCGTGCCTGTAGATCGGCCGTGCGGCCGATGTCTACGATATCGGAGCCGGTGATGGCTACAGCTCCATCTGAAATAACATCAAATGTGGGGTTCATGGCAACAACCATCCCCCCGAATAGCAGTGTATCAATCGCTTTCTTTTCCATGTATCGATTCTATTGAGTTTTGATGGGGGTGCAATGTTTTTGGAGGGCGGAA
>WTJY01000186.1 GCA_011524645.1 Anaerolineales bacterium
TTGGAGTCGATTCTGGCAAAAAAGTGAAAATCGTGGCCAGCCACCCGGCCCCTACACAATTGTTACATCTTTAGATTTATATTTGTTGGAACAGATGAACCCCAAGATGTTTACCATAACGATACCTCGCCCGGCACAAAAATATAAACGCCCAACACATCGACCGGCAATTGGGGCTTGACCTGATACCGTACCCCCGTGCGGTGGGATTCACTACGCACCCGGCGATGGGCCTGTAGGAGTTGTTCCCCACGTTCATAGGCGATTTCTTCCAACTTGGGCTTCAGATGTGCTCCATACTCGGCCAAAACAGGACGCACAAAATCGGCCGCCTCCGCTTGGCTCATATTGCCAGACGAGGTCGCCCCTAGCAAAGATTCCGCAGCTCCTGTGTCTAGCCACTGGGCGCTGGCCGGTGTGCCGGTGAACGCGAGCAAGAGGCTATCTTCCGCCAAAAGCTGTCGTTTTTCACCCCCGTCCGTGACGACGAGATGGTAACGGAAGCGGGTGAGCAGCAGGGTGGTGCGTTCGGTGACGGCCGTGGTTCGGACCACTCCAGCACGCCGTGCGGCCGAATCGGTTAACGGGTCCAAAGCGCTATCCATCACATAGGTCGCGATTCCTTCTACCAGTGGGTGGGTTCGCGTCAGGTAGAGAACCCCTTCCGCAACGGGAAGCTGAAATCCGGCGCGGAATCGCTCTCGTCCGGCCGTTTCGCGCAGCCCGCGCGGACACTCGCTTAAGTCAAGGGCCAGCACCCCATTATTCTTAACAAAACCCCCGTGCATCGCGACCGCATCTTGCAAAAATTGCTCTACGGCCACACCGGAACCGATCGCTTCGCGGGCCGCTTTCATTTCCGCCATTACCGTATCCGCTTTCATCCGCTCTTGAGCGAACATCGTCCGTGACTTTTTCTCTCGTGAGGCGATCTGTTCCCACTCGGCGAGCATCTGTTGCTGCTGCGGCTTTAGATAGGATTCCATACCGGTCAAGGTCAGCTGAACCGCGCCCCCTTTTCCTTTCGGCTGGCGTAATAAGATCCCTTCGATAATCGCCTCGGCGATTTGGTTGGGGTCACCCGGCATGGGAACAGAAATGCCCAGAGCGGTGCGAATCGTCTGATGTTTGCGCAACAGGACCTCGAGCACAATGCCATCGATCGGATTATCAGCACCCCAATAGGTGAGAATTTTGACCGTATCTTTCGGCTGGCCGTAGCGGTCGACGCGCCCTTCTCGCTGTTCATGCCGTGTCGGGTTCCACGATAAGTCATAGTGCATCACCGCATCAAACCCATCTTGCAGGTTGATCCCTTCGCTTAGACAGTCGGTACAGACCAGCACCCGTTTTTCAAACCCTTTGAGCTCGTTAACACGTTGCTCCCGCTCGGCCGGAGGGAGCGAGCCGGTAATCCCCATCACTTCAACTTTGCGCAAACTCGACCGCAAATGTTCTACCACATAGTGAACCGTGTCGATAAATCGGCAAAATACAATCGGATTATGCCCCTCTTTAATCAGTTTTTTGATCTCTTTAATCCCTTGTTGCAGTTTGGCATCTTCTTTTCCTTCCAACTTTTTCGCATCGTTGGCCAGTGACAAAAGGAGTCGCTTGTGTTGTTCCGGATTTTCTGCGAACTGCTCGATTTGCCCCCCAGGCGTGACATCTCCCCCTTCGGCCGTATCCTCTTCCATCAGGTCGAGGACCGTTTGGCGGCCGATTTCATCGGCCGTGGCCACATCGTGTGCTTCAACGGCGGCCGCACGATTGCGCAAGGTTGCCGCCGCCGCCGCTGGGCTAGAGGCCAAAGAGCGCAGCAACGCCAGCGCCGACCACCAGCGGACCCGTTGCCGAAAGGCATCTTCGCTGGTGTCTTGCACCGTTTCCCGTGCATAATCAAGCACCCGATCAAACAACCCGCGATATTTCCCCGACAAATTATAGGTTTCTTCCCCAAATAATCGCTCGGGAAACGCGGTGGTTTCTTCCCCAAAGCGCATCACATCTCCCCGACGCCGCTGAATAAAATAACGAGAAAGCTCCCGCCGCTGGGCTTGGTTGGCGCGGCCGGTTAAATCATCGGGCAAATCGAGAAAGGCGGGATTGAGTAAAGACAGGAGGGAGTGAAACGCCTCATCTTTGCCACTATGCGGTGTGGCGGTAACCAGCACCAGATGCTGCGCTTCTTTTTCTGAAAGTTTACGAATCAGCTCAAAGCGCTGATGACGGCCGCCTCGCCGATCTGTCGTATGCGCGACCGTGTGGGCTTCATCCACAATAATAAATTCTGGCGCACTGCGCAAAAACTCATCGCGCCGCCGTTCCGACTTAATAAAGTCCGTAGAAATGACGACAAACGGATGATTGTCAAACAATGATTGCCCCATGCGTAGTTTGCGCTCTAGCTTGCGGGCGGTGCTGGCTAAAACGAGCTCGGCATCGATATAAAACTTGGCCCGCATCTCTTCCTGCCATTGTTCAGCCAGCTGAGGGGGGCACAGGACCGCAATGCGGCTAATCTCCCCCCGATCTAACAGTTCGCGCGCGATTAGTAGCGCCTCTACCGTTTTCCCGATCCCGACGTCATCTCCGATCAATAGACGGACCGGATCTTGTTTGAGCGCCATCAGAAGGGGCACAAGCTGATACGGCCGTGGTTCGACATTGATCTGCGCAAATGAGCGAAAGGGGCCCGCACTGTTGCGAAAAGCCAACCGCACCGCATCGCGTAGCAGTTTGGCTGAGCGATGATCCCCCACCGATTCAGGATCGGGCAGGGCGAACTGAGCCGAGACGATCTCTTCAAGGTCGGGCAGGATGCCGGTGACTTCTTCTTCGGTGCCACCAAGCGGCCGTAACATGACCATCTCTTTGGTCGATTCCGGCAGGACGACCCACTCACGGCCGCGCGCTTGAACCAGCGATCCCACTGTAAAGCTCTTACTTAGACTCATGCTTCACCTCCAAATAGATGATTGTATTTTAAGATCGTTTCACCCCAAGTGGTTTTGTCATACCCGAAACGAATAACGGTCGCCCCTAAATTTTGTAAGCACATGGTAATTTGCTCATCTTTGCTTTGCTGTCGCGCTGAATCATGATCCGGCCCATCGATATAAACGATGGTGCTTTTGCCATAGACAAAATCAGCGCGGGTATCACAGGGTTGGATATATTTTTGCGCACCATCTGGCAAGCGCAGATTTTTGTCTTCCAAATAGTGAAGCCAGCTTTTTTCTAGCTCAGATTCACATAGATTGATGAGTTCTTGCATATGCGCCGAGCGGGGTTGAGGAGAAGGGCTCGTTTCGACAACAGCGTTAAGGAGCGCGCTTAAAATCGGCTGGGCTACATTTCGTTTAAGCAAATCATGTTCCCGCTGATTGCTATAGCTTAACAAACAGTCATAACAGGCCGCTTCGCACCGTTCGTCGTGACCTGGGGCGTGGTTTAGGTCATGACCATCCTCATCATAGTGACAGATATCGAGCGCCATACGTGCGACTTGAGCCAATGCTTGTGGCTCATCAATGAGACGGCGCAGAATACCGGCCCCCCCTTCGGCCGCTTCGTAAAAGAGCATAATTTGCCGATTATCACGATCTGGTAGCGCTTCTGCGGCCAGCTCATTGTCTTCTAGTTGGTAGGTCGCTTCGATCGCGCGCTTAATCGCGGCCTGCACCGATGCGAACGCCTCCGGTTCGAGTGTGGTGATCGGCTCGATTAGCAAACAGTTGCGCTGATCTTCGACGTATGGAATGACGCGGGCTGTTTGATTGGACAACGGGTCGCTGGCATCTTTCGCTTTTTCCGTTTCGCTTTGTGCCCAACGGCCGCGCTCCAAATCGAGCACAAACCCCGGTGGTGTGTCTTCCGAACTACGGGCCCACCCGAGATTAATGCGCCAGAGTTCGGCCGCTTGCCCATACTCCATACGCCAGTACAAATTCTGTTCGATCTTGACCTCGGCCGTGCGTTTATCCGCTTGCCCCTGCCGTTTGCTAAAACGAACCCCTGTGCGAATGTTGTATCCCATCCGTAAGCGTTCTTCTTCATCGCTGTTGATGCGCCGTCGCCGTACGGTAGAGACATTGCGCAGATGCATCAGCCGGTTCAGGCTATACCCCATCTCTTGACCACATCGCTCACAGTTATTGAGTTGGATATCACCCTGAAGCTGGTGAAGGTAGCCACAAGAACCACAGAGTCGAATCTCTTTCATTTGTGGACCATCGCCACCAGCCGGTAACATCACTTCATTAATCAGGTAACGAGACCCTTCATGGTAGACGATCGCGCGAGGACCAAATTCGGCGATGGCGAGGAAACGCGCACGGGAAATATAATTGCCTCGTTCCCCATCACGGCCGCCGCGAATGTACGCTCTAACGGGTAAACGGGGAAAGCTATAGCCCGGTAAAAACCCTTCGGTGGCGAAATAACGATAGCTGTAAAAATCAGATTGCCCCACACCCTCAAGTGTGGTTAGCGCTTTAAGCTGTTGCTCCGCCTGCCCCCGTAAACTCCGGGCCTGCTTTTGCGCTTTGGCATCGCGAGAGGCGTCTAAAATGATTTCGTTTTGCCGCTTGGCTTGTTCCGACGCGGAGCGATATAGCTCGATCCACCGATTACAGGCATCTTCAAACGATTTATCGACATGACTTAATGTATGTGATAGCCAGTCTGCATGATACCAGCCGCTTTCGTCCAGACCGGTAATTTGTGATAACACATCAAGACTACGACGATGTGCTTTTTGTTGTACATGAGGATCTGTCAGTGCTTTTTCAACGTCTTCATGCAAATCAAGTGTTGGGTTACTCCCTTCCACATCTAAAATTTCACTTAATGTCTGGCCCAACGCTAAGCCAGATTCAGCCAACCAAATCGCTTGGACATGGGCTCGAATTAAATCTTCATTGGCCAAATCTAGCCGAGGTGGGGCGACTTGACCTGACACCATTTGCTCTGGCCGACGGAAAAAATACTGGTCATGGGGGCTACCGGCTGAACAGTACGTGATGACCAACGCTGGCTGACCGCTTCGCCCTGCACGGCCGCTGCGCTGGGCATAGTTGGCTGGGGTGGGGGGGACATTGCGCATGTTGACCACATTGAGCTCGGCGATATCGACCCCCAGCTCCATTGTCGGCGAGCAATAGAGAATCGGTAAATCCGCTTTGCGAAAGCGGGCTTCGCGCACTTCACGATCCTTGTAATTGACTTGAGCGGTATGCTCGCGCGCTTCTAATCCTCCAAGTTTTTGCGAAATTTCGCGATAAAAATTGACAAAGAACGGGTTGGGACGGCCTCCATCTTGCGGCCGTTGGGGGGTACGAATCGGGTCATGGAAGCTTTCTGTGCCATTACCCGCATGCCAACGAATCGTCGCCGCATTGAGTCGGTAGCCGGGTAGATCCGCTTCATTTTTTGCGGGGACCACTTGTTCTACGACCCCTACGGCCGCCATAACCTCTAACAGCTGGGGAATAATTTTTGCTGCATCATCTTGAGAGAGTGGGCTGTTGAGATGTGAAAATGTTCCTTGACGCCGTAGATATTGGCCAAATCCACCACGTGCGCTAACGAACACATGTTCTTGAGATTCATAAGGTTGCCGACTTCTCGGGAAAAGAATCGCCGCACGCTCAAATCGCTCTTGCTCATCTAAGGCCCAGATCGAGGCATTGGTGCCATCATCTTTGTTGGTTACTCTTAAACGCCGATTATTGCGTTGTTGAATGCGATTTTGCATTTCCGCCTTAAGATAATCGACACTAATCGCTAATTCGCGTCGCATATAATCAAGCAAGACGATCATGATTTGTTCGCGACTTGCTGGTGTGGCTTCTGTTAAAACCGCATGGCACTTTTGCCATAGATCTTCATCTTGGCTGATCTCTTTGACCGAGGTGTAACTGATCTTTAATAACCCTGTTTGTTCTAAGTTCGGTGAGGTGACTCGCCAACCCCGCCGTAAATCGAGGTATAGTCGATAACCTAAGCTATCAATGAGGGCTCGATTGGTCTCTTCGAGTAGCTGATATTTGACATCGGGTGTCTGTGCATATTCAGCTACCGGCAGATTAAGGGCTTTAAATACGGCCGTGGCTACTTCATCGTGTTCCAATCCGGCCGTGCCAGCTTTCTCTACGGCACGATACAAGGCACCTCGCATCATCCCCACTAAGACGAAATCATTAAAGTGACCCGCCTGTAATGATGCATCTTGGCGATTGTCCGTAAAGCTGAGCAATTTACGAGCTTCTTGTGATAGGTTTTCTTCTTGAATGAGGTTGCGAATGACCGACATGCTAATAATGCTGGTCGCGCTGCTTCGGCCTTCAGAGCTTAGTGGGGCGAGCTTGCCAAAATCTCCCTGATAGGGATCATATGAAACACCACAAGATAGACAGAAAAGAAATTTGCTACGAACATAGACCGCATGCTGACCATGCTCTGTAGGCTGGCCGTCGGCCGCGATATAGTAACTCTGTGGTAAGCGATCCACCCGATTTCGATGAACTTTGAGTCCATGTGACCCTTCCTCTAACCATTCATCCGGTAACCGTTCTAATTCATCAGTGATATTTTCCGGCCATGGATTGCGGTCACTGACGTATAGATATCCCGGCTCTTTTAATTCTTCTTTATGATCATCGCGAAACTCTCGAGGCTCAAAAAAGAGGGCATGCCCAGCTTCATCCTCATGTTTGTGGACTACATAATATTCTTGACCACATTCACGGCAGAAGACAAGCGGATACAGTCTTTTGCTTTGCTGGCTATGGGGGACAAATTGTTGCCCTCGTACCGTCAGGTAACGCTGCTCCTCCATTTCTAATGAAGCATACATCGTGTCACCCGGACTAATAAACTGGTGCAGACGAAAAGCGAACGCCGGTTTGCTATTATCCGGATTTGGCTCGCAACGATAACCGGCCAATAACCAGTTGATGATCGCTTGTGCACACTCATTTTGAGGAATATCGATTAATTTCGATAAATTTTTGGCTGCGCCCATTTGTCCCGTAATGCTACGTGGACGACTCCGAATTAAGGTGTTTGCATGAGGCTCACGAGTCACACCAAACACACTTTCTATCCATTGAGACAACGGGCGACTGATAAAGGTTGTGTAGTCTGTTGGTGCGTTTTCGGCGAGCGCTTCTTGAATATTGCTGATCAGTGCGGTTTGGAATTGTTGATCTAAGAAATTGGGCTCGGCTGTGGCTCGCTTTAAAGTCTCCCCAATCACATGTTCGCTGTGCACGCTTGTCCCGAAAAGCTCGGAGGCTACGGCCGCGACTTCTCGTTTTTGATCATCAATCGTCCCCGTTGTGGAGAGTGTTGCTGAGGTTCCAATACACTGGAGGGTGTCGGCTGCATTCAATCGGTTGCGTAGCCGTCGAATGAGGAGGGCCACATCCGCCCCTTGGCGGCCGCGATAAGTATGTAGCTCATCCAAGACGAGAAAGTTCAGCCCATGTGCTTTGGCGATTAACGGTGCCTCATAAGTACGTGTGAGCATAAGCTCAAGCATCACATAGTTGGTTAGCAGGATATCTGGTGGATTTTTCTTGATCTGTGCGCGTAGCTCACTTGACTCTTGCCCTGTGTACTTAGCGAATGTAACCGGTTCGCCCTGTGGATAGCCTAGTGAGAGAAATTTTTTCAGTTCCTCTTCTTGGCTATTGGCTAAGGCATTCATCGGGTAAACAATAATCGCTTTAATGCGCCCTTTTTCAGGATTTCTTAGCACATAATCGACAATGGGAACGATATAGGCCAAGCTCTTTCCGGAGCCTGTGCCCGTCGTTAATACATAGTTCTCCTTTTGTTGTGCAACTCTGAGGGCATCTAACTGATGTTTATAGAGCCGCATTTGCTTGCCAATACCATCCGTCTTTTTGACTCGGAAAATCTGCTTACACTCTTGGTGTAACTCGCCTCGACTGACTAATTCATCTACATGAGCACCAGAAGCAAAATTGGGGTTAAGTTGCAACAGCGGATCGGGCCAGAATGCCCCTTTATCGGTTGCCTCTTTTACTTTCTCGGCAATTCGATTGTCTTGGATGGGCACAAAACTATTCGCATATTGTGCGTAGTCGTTCACGATTTGCTTGTGCAAATTAAATACATCCATATGGACCCCCTTTATCGCTTGTCATTTATGATTTTCATTTTGATATTTGTGGTGTTGCACCAAAGAAAAAGCCGCAATTATTTAATCTAATTGCGGCCTTTACGTTGCTTAATGAGAATGTTCAATATTGCTGTTCGCCGCCGCAAGGCCTAATATGCACATCAAGTGTCTATCTGTGAGCTTTATGTTGAGTTAAATTGTAGGAGAGCCATTGGTAAAAGGCAAAATATGCTGGCTAAAGTTATTAGTGACAAATTAAGCTTTTATCAAATCCGTCAAATACAAAACCCACCTCAT
>WTJY01000395.1 GCA_011524645.1 Anaerolineales bacterium
GACAGCATCCTCTAGCAGTTTTTATCATTTAATAGTTTTTATCGCAAAATTTTTTTACCCTCCAAGGGGGTTTTGCTGCGGCTTCGCCGCAGCAAAACCCCCTTTTAAATGCCCCGATTTTCGTGCCTCCGGCACGAAAATCGGGGCAAACCGGATAACAAAGCATATGCTTGTTCAGAATTTTCAGTTATGTTAACTTTTCTGACAGGTTGTTCGTGCACCCCATCTCCCCACCACGGCTTTTCAATAGAATTCATTTTTAGAATTTCAATACCTTCGCCATTTTTAGATGCACATGAATGGCCTTATACTTCATTGTCTGCGACCTTTTTTTAGCAGACTCAAAATCCAAAACCCAAAATCTAAATTTCGGAGTGTTATGATTGAATTTGATACCACCAACAGCACCATCGAAGACCTATACAAGCATCGTTCGATTCGGGCCTACAAAACAGCCCCACTAAGCAAAGAACTCATCACCCAAGTCGTCACGGCCGGTCAGCGTGCCTCGACCTCTTCCAATCTCCAGCAATACAGCGTCGTTATCATCACCGACCAAGCCAAGCGAGACAAACTCGCCGAGCTATGCGGCGGCCAAAAACATATCTCACAAGCCCCAGTGTTCATGGCTTGGTGCGCCGACGTCAGCCGTTTACGCCGCGCGGCCGCCCGTGTCAACGCCCCCAACGAAATCGGCTACGTCGAAAACTTTCTCGTCTCGGCCGTCGATGCCGCACTCGCCATGCAAAACGCGGCCGTGGCCGCCGAATCACTCGGTCTCGGCATGTGCTACATCGGCGGGATTCGCAACAACAGCCAAGCGGTTATCGACCTCCTCCAACTTCCCGAAGGTGTCTTCCCCGTTTCCGGCATGACCCTCGGTTGGCCCGACGCCAACCCGATTCACCGGCCACGCCTCGACGTCAACGCCATCATGTTCTGGGACACCTATGGCACCGATAACGAAGAAGCTCTCTTAGAAGCCTACGACGACAAAATGATCGAAACCGGCATCTACGACGGCCGTCAAATCCCGGCCGATCCAAACAATCCCAACGCCAAGCCACAACGTTACGGCTGGCAAAGCCACTCCCTACGTCGCGTTTCCGCCCCCAAACGGGTCGAAATGAGCGACGTCCTCAAAAAACAAGGCTTCAAACTCAAATAATCCCCACTCTCAAGCCAAGACCCCAAGGGTTTCAGTTGTGCACAATTCACTCGTGCACTCAACAAAACCCTTCGGGTCTAGAACCGCAGAGCCTTCCTCTACACCAAACAACTTTTGTCAAAACATCCCTTCACCCGTATATTCCCAACCCTAAATACCAACCACTCAAAAGGAAAACCCCATGCAAAACATCATCGACATGCAAACCCAAACCCGCAACCTCATCTCTCTGGCCACCCGCTCACTCACACCAGAACAATGGTTCACCATTCCCACCGGCCACGACAACAACATCGCTTGGAACGTCGGCCACATCATCACCGTCCATCAAAGCCTCGTCTACCGCCTCAGCTATAACGAAACCCACACCACCAAAGAATTTGCCAAAATGTTCAACCCCGGCACCTCACCGGCCGATTGGACCGAAAACCCCGACCCCAGCGAACTCAGCGAACTCCTCACGAGCACCCACGAAGCCTTCATCGCCGATCACGCCAACGGCCACTTCACCAAATATCGCCCCTACGCCACCACTACCGGCGTCTCCATCCAAACCGTCACCGACGGCGCAACCTTCAATCTCTTCCACGAAGGGCTTCACCTCGGCACCATCCTCGCCATCCGCAACCATTTCTAGGTAGAGAGACCGCTTCGCTAAGAGTAGAGAGTAGAGAGACGATTTCTCCTCTCTACCCTCTACTCTCTACCCTCTACTCAGCACCGATAAACACACTCTCCCACACCGCCAAAGCTTCATAATACTGCTCTGTATGTAGGTATTGCTGACGCCTCGGCATCGGCGCCGGTTGCACCGCCGCATGCCGTTGCGTCACTTGCTGACAAACGGCCTGCCACGCCGTCAGCGCCGCATAAAACTGCTCATTATCGACAAACATATCCCGCGCCGGAATCTCCGGCAAAACAATGACACTCATTATTCCTCACTCCAAAAGTAGAGAGATCGCTTCGCTAAAAGTAGAGAGTAGAGAGACGATTTCTCCTCTCTACTCTCTACCCTTTACTCTCTACAAAGTTAACTATGCCGCCCAAGAATCGGCCGAGCTATTCTCACCCGATTGATCACCATACACCTTATACGCCAAACTCTTCTCATCACGGAATTGCTTGGTGTACAAGTTAAAGTAATGGCCACGCTGGCGGATCAACTCAGCATGGCTACCGATCTCATCAATTTTGCCGTCTTTCAAGACAACAATCCGATCCGCTCGCTTAATCGTCGACAAACGATGGGCGATGACAAAGCTGGTCCGCCCTTCCATCAGGGTTTCCATCCCTTGCTGAATCAACGCCTCGGTCAACGTATCCACCGAGCTGGTCGCTTCGTCCATGATAAAGATGTCCGGCTGGGCCAAAATCGCCCGTGCCAAGCTAAGCAGTTGCTTTTGCCCGACAGAGAGCAAGACACCACCTTCCCCCACTTCCGTTTCATACCCTTCTTCTAAATCGGTAATGAAACCGTGCGCACCAGCAACTTTAGCCGCTTCAACCGCTTCGTCGGGGGTCGCTTCTAAACGGCCGTACAAAATATTCTCCATCACCGTTCCCGAGAACAA
This sequence comes from Anaerolineales bacterium, assembly GCA_011524645.1. Classification (GTDB taxonomy): domain Bacteria; phylum Chloroflexota; class Anaerolineae; order Promineifilales; family Promineifilaceae; genus WTJY01. The sequence goes on from WTJY01000395.1 coordinate 2,743, forward strand.
ATGAGGAGTCTGCAACACCATACCCACCCGTGACTGCAACGCATACAACGTCAGGTCGGTGTAATCACGGCCGTTGATCCGAATTTGCCCCACTTGCGGTTCATAGAAGCGACACAACAGATTCACAATCGTTGACTTGCCCGACCCCGTTGGCCCGACCAGCGCAATCGTTTCACCTTGCTTCACCGTCAAGTTAAAGTCGGTCAAAACCGGGTTATTTTCATCATAGTAGAAATCGACATGGTCAAACTCAATATCACCACGAACATGAGGTACATCGACCGCGTCCGCTTTGTTGATAATCTCCGGTTCTTCATCAAGTAGCGAATAAATCCGCTCGGCCGAAGCCAACGCCTGTTGCATACTCGCGACCACTCGCGCCATTTCCTGAATCGGCCACAACATAAAGGTCACATAGCTCACAAACGCCTGAATCCCACCGATCGTCATCCCGCCGTTGTTGTACTGGATACCACCGAGCCACACCGTGGCCGCAATACCCAGCGCCGAAACGATCTGTACCGACGGCAAAAACAAAGCTGACATCCACGCGGCACGAAACGCAGCATCATACATATCACCGGTCAAATGGCGGAACTCATTCAAATTACCTTCTTCACGCCGCAGCGACTTAACCACGCGAACACCGTTAATGCTTTCACTATACGCACTCGTAATTTCCGAGTTTAAGCGACGCACCGCCCGATAATCGACCAAAATCCGCTTTTGAAAGAAGATCGCAATCCAAACCAGCACCGGCATCAGTGCCAAAATAATCAGCCCCAAGCGCCAGTTGATATACAACATAAAGCTTAAAGCGATCACGATATTGCTGATCCCCCACACCGCGTCTAAAAAACCCCAAGAGACCAATTCCCCCACGCGGGTCACGTCAGAGGTCATGCGTGACATCAACCAACCCAGCGGGGTCCGGTTGTAGTAAGAAAGCGACAGATTCTGTAAGCGCGCAAACATCGCTTTCCTCAGGTCATACTGCACTCGGTGGCTTAACACACCGGCCGAGAAAATAAACACAAAGACGCAAACCGCCAATACAACAAAGGTATATCCATATTGAATCGCCAGCGCGCGTAGCGCATCGACATCTTGGGCCACAATCCCTTCATCAATCATCCGCTTGCTCAAAAAAGTGAGTCGGGAATCGACATAAGCGGTACCAACAATGGCGATCAAAAAACCAACCATCAGATGCCAATGCTGAAGCCCTTGCATGATGATGCGCCAGATGACCCCACGGTCAACATGACCTTCGAACTCTTCTTCGGCAAATTCATCGTAATACTCGTCACTCATTCCTAACCTCCATTATCGGCCATTAATTCGGCCGCCAATTCGTCTTCAATCCGGGCCTGCAAGTCGTAAACTCGCTGGTAAATCCCCGGCTGATTGACCAATTCTTGATGGGTTCCTCGTTGCACAATCCGTCCCTCGTCTAGGACTAAAATCAGGTCTGCGAGCATGACGCTCTGGACCCGATGCGCGATGATAAAGGTGGTTCGCTGTCCCAAAATCTGTTTCAACGCATCACGAATTTGTGACTCAGTTTCGGTATCTACGGCCGATGTCGCATCGTCCAACACCAAAATGCGCGGATTCTTTAGCAACGTTCGAGCCAGTGTCACCCGCTGCTTCTGTCCACCTGACAAAGTCACCCCGCGCTCACCGACTAGGGTGCTATAGCCATCAGGGAACGACAGAATCACATCGTGTACCGCCGCCGCTTTGGCCGCCGCAAACAGATCCTCATCCGTCACCTCACGATACACCCCATAGGTGATGTTCTCGCGGATCGTGCCGGAAAAGAGAAACGGCTCTTGCATCACCAATCCGATTTGCTGGCGCAAATATTCGGGGGGATATTCCCGCAAATCGACACCATCAATCGTGATATACCCGCTGTCAAAATCGTAAAAGCGGGGCAACAGGTTAATCATCGACGTCTTGCCAGAACCGGTCGCACCGAGAATCGCAACCGTCTGTCCTTCACCGACTTCAAAGCTGATATTGTGCAAAACTGGGATTTTATTCCGCTGGTCACTATCGTTTGCTTGCGCCATATAGCCAACCGTATTGGCCGTTTTAACCGCTTCATTTTTTAACGATGTATCGTAACTAAATGACACATCATTGAAGCAGATCGCACCCGCCAAATCGGTCTGCGCCCGGAATACCCCTTCAGACAATTTTTCCCGTTTCCGCTCGATAATGTCACGCAAACGGGTGTAACTCACAGCGGCCGTAGACGCTTGTGTAATCAACCGCCCCATATTTCGGATCGGCCAAATGATCAGGTTCACCATTTGCGCATACGCCAAATATTGACCAATCGTAATATCGCCATTGATCGCCATATTGGCTCCTAGCCAATAGCCGAGAAGCATCTGACCACCGCAAAAAATATCGGTAATCGGCCAAAACAGGCCGTGCAAACTGGTAAATCTAATACCGACCCAGCGTTTCTTGCTGTTTTCTTCTTCAAAACGCTCTGTTTCATATTCTTGGCGTGCGAACGCTTTCACGACACGAACCCCAGAAATATTTTCTTGAAAACGGTTTGACAAGACCGATTCTTGCTCTTGGAACAGCTCAAAAGCTTTACCAACTTGGATAAAGAAGAAGATCGAGGCGATCAACACAAAGGGGATCACCACCACCGACATCATCGCCAAATAGGGATCGATCAAAAAGTAGATCCCCAACAGATTAACGGTAAACAAAAAGATAATCCGGCCGATTCCGATCGCTTGCTCAGAATAAAACAAACGAACCGCATCGATATCTGATGTTACCCGCTGGATCAATTCACCCGTTTGAGTTTGGTCGTGGTAGGTAAATGGCAACCGCTGTAAATGATCGTACAAATAGTCGCGCAAACGGCGAGCGATATGCTCGGCCGTATAGGCAGCCCAACGGCCGCTCATATAAGTAAATCCACCTTGACCGGCCGCCAGCCCCACAAACGCGAGTGCCAACCAAGGAAGATACAAAATCGCATCTGGCTCGGGGAGGATGTCATCGACGAGATAACCGAGTAAGTAGTAAATGCCAGTTTGCGCCAATGCTGCCAGACCAACCGCCAAAATCGCTACCAAGTAAACCGTTCTAAATTGGTCAGTTAAGCGCCATAAGCCGGTCAGCTTATTAGGGCTGACCACTTTTTTCATGTCATAAACTTTGTTATTTGATTCATCCCTATTCATGGGATTCTCCTATTTCGTCTTATTTTCACAACAACAAGCGGATTTTCCCGCTATAGCGTAACCCCATCGTCTCGCACCACGCTTGACGCCTACGCTATGTCCCTACTTCGTTAGCTGTGTGTCTGAACTAACACCAAAACCTCCAAAAAAAAATAGGAACGGCCGTTTAATGGACCCACATCCTTGAGTCCCGACCGTTCCCATTTGAAAACAAAAAACGGCCGTGGGACTAAATAATGTTCCACGGCCGTTTCAAAATGCCTTCTAAAAAAATTGGGGGGCTTATATCTCTTGTTCACCATCCCGTATCTCAAAGCATATGTTCGGTCCGCAGACGCAATGGAAGTAGGTACCAATCGGATCGCATGCACGCACACGTGCAAAGTTGAGCGTATTCTTAATCATCAACATTGATACATTACCTCCTGTTAGATTTGGTCTGAAGTCCTTAACATATGGATTTACCTGACGCTGATAATAACACCATGAATAGGTCAGGTCAAACGGCAATAGCACTTTTGGGCTAATCGCCATCGTCGTGTGTCTCAAGGCCTTGGGAGTATAGTAATCGAAAACGTGTGGTGAGTAGCGAGTCAGTCACAACCCGCTAACACCCTGTCACGAAATGTCACGTGTTAGGGTCGAATATGCCCATCACCGATACAAACCCATTTATAAGTAGTCAATTCTTCCAGCCCCATTGGGCCACGCGCATGTAGCTTTTGGGTACTCACCGCAACTTCTGCACCGAGACCAAACTGCCCCCCATCATTAAAACGGGTACTCGCATTGACAAACACGGCCGATGAATTGACTTCGTTCATAAAACGGGTCGCATTCCCCCAGTTGTTGGTCACAATGCTATCGCTATGATCCATACTGTGGTCTTGAATATGGGTAATCGCTTCACTTAATGTGTCCACGATTTTCACACCCAAGACGAGTGACATCCATTCGGTATCCCAATCTTCTGGACCGGCCGGTTCGACCGTCGCCCCATGTCCATTTCCGCCCAACACAGCCATCGCCCGCTCGTCAGCACGCAAGGCTACTTGGTTTTCCGCCATCCGTTTCGCTACCAACGGAATAAATTGATCTTTAATTTTGTCATTAACCAAAATCGTATCTAGGGCGTTACAAACGCTCGGCCGTTGCACTTTGGCGTTTTCAATAATGTTAAGCGCATTTTCAAAATCGGCCGATTCATCAACATAGACATGACACACCCCGATCCCGCCGGTAATCACCGGAATAGTCGCTTGTTCACGGCACAATTTATGCAAGCTATGCCCCCCACGTGGAATCAACATGTCAACATATTTGTCTAGCTTCATAAATTCGCTGACCAAAGCACGATCAGGATTATCGATATACTGCACGGCCACGCTTGGCAAACCACTTTTTTCTAAACCGGCCTGAATCACATTGACTAAGGTCAAATTGCTATTCAGGGTTTCGCTCCCACCACGCAAAATAACCGCATTGCCGGTCTTGATCGATAAACTGGCAATATCAATCGTCACATTCGGCCGTGCTTCATAAATCACCCCCAACACCCCCACAGGAATACGCCGACGGCTCAATTGCATCCCATTAGGCAACACGTTGCTATCAATCGCCGATCCGACAGGGTCGGGCAAAGTCGCTACATCACGCACATCAGATGCTAATTTCGAAATACGTTCTTCTGTTAAACGCAATCGATCCATCAACGCGGGGCTCGTCCCTTTCGCTTCCGCCTTTTCTAAATCAATCACATTCTGGGCCAATACAACGGCCGATTGCGCTTCTAATTCATCAGCAATGATGCGCAACGCATCATTCTTTTGATTGGTAGTCAAGGTAGCCAACTGACGACTCGCCAGTTGAGCAGCTTGCCCCATCTTGATTAAATCTGTCATAAAACCTCTCTTGTCACAACTAAACCTGTTTTGCAGATTTCCCAAGTATACAAATCTCGACGATGGATTTCTAGGCAAACGTTATAACTAAAAGCAAAAGGGCGATACCAATATTTGGTATCGCCCTTAAAGCTATCGAAAGGCATCTCGATAGCCATTCCAATAATTGTGTGTGTGCCATGTCGAATTATTGGGTGTGTGTTTGTGTGTTTGTGTGTGGTCAATGTTGGTTGACCTAGAATCTGAGGTGGAGCTTCAAGCCGCCGTTTAGTAATTTATTTATTGTGTGTTCCCGAACTCATGAATATAGGATACTGATCTTTGGTACGGAAAACTCGTCTAATCTGCACGGATTAGCTCAGAATCTGCACGAGTTTGGTAAAGATTCGTCATTTCTCTCATTTTTTCAGCAAAACAATCTCATATCCTCCAAACTATAGCCGATCCAATCACTTATCTCTTGGTACCAAACTCCAGTGTCCACTGACAATCAAAACATCTTTCCACTTCCGGTTTCTTACGTAAACGGTCTACATCAATGTTTTCCCCGCATGATACGCAACGGCCGTACTGACCGCTAGCCGCACTTTAGGTATTGATCCAGCACAATCTAAAATCCTTCACTCGCGAATTACAGCAAACTCTACACAAATCAGCTATCATTACCCCTATGTTTTGGCAAATCGCAATCCGTCTCGTCAGTCAGGCCCCAGACAATGTGGTCTATCACCTATTCTCACTCCTCTCTCTTACCGTTGGCTTCAGCCTTGCTCTCTGGCAATGGCGTCGCAACCGCAAGGATGAATTCGCATGGCGACTCATGATCGCCACGGCCGCGATTCTACTTCTACGTTTAATCATCCCTCTTGTCAGTGCGGGGACACCAGCCAACTTGCGATTATTGACCATCCCACCACTGGAACGAGCCTTAGACACAGCTGTAATCGTCTTTCTCATCTGGGCACTACTCCCACCACTCAAAAGCCTCCCCCGACTAAGTGATGCCTTGCTTCTGCTGCTCCTGTTTAGCATCGGCCTAATCTATAATTTCGCCGCCCAAGATTGGGACACCCTGCTTACTCAAGGGTTAACTTATGGCAACACAAATCAAGCAGGAATATGGGCAGCAGCCCAATTAATCTTGTTGGTCGCGGCCGCGCTCGCGCTCATCGTCACACGGCCGTACGATTGGATTTTGCGTATTCTAGCGTTTCTCCCCCTAGCAATCGCCAGTAGCGCTCATATCTTTAATTTCGCCCCAAACATTCCCAATTTTGCCGGACTAGCACCCGATGCCAGCCAAGGCAATATAGCGGTCTGGACACGTTTAGCTTACATGGTCACACTACCATTGGTCGCAGTCATCAGCCAACGGCACATTTTATACGGACTCATACTTGGCACAATCAGCGGCCGTACACTCAGCGATGCCGTCCCTCCCATTCTAAATAGTGCCAGCGAAGTTCTCAACACCAACACATTCAATGCTAGAGCCAGCGAAAGCGCCAAATTCGCCGCAGATTTGCTCAATGCAAATTTCGCAGCACTTATTTCGGCCAGCAACAGTACAGAAGGCAACGCTCCTATCAGCACCTATGAACCAAACACACAAGCCCAAAGAAAACAGTGGTCGCTTCGTTTAGCAGACTGGCCGGGCATGCAAAATGCGCTAAAAAACGGGGAAATCATCGAGCTATTACCCAATGGGCTTGGCGCTCGCCAATTAAGCGACTTAAAACAAGAACTCGATCTAGATATGATCGGGCCGATGTTGATCATCCCAATCAAGCAAAACAATGGCAAACCGATTGGTCTCTTGCTACTTGGCGCAGATCCAAATTTAGCAGAGTGGTCTACCGAACATCGCACGCTCTTGCCCAGCGTAACCAATTATATCGCTAGTGGACTTAGGGAATTCAATGACAGGGGGCCCACCAATGTCTAATTTCAACCGCAGACCGTCTACGCTCGGTACCGCAATTAGTGGTCTACTAATCGCAATCATTCTCATCGTTGTCATCGCAATCGCTCTATTCAGTGCCCAAAATGATAGCTGGTTAGCCGATGCAACCGCCACACCTTTATTCATCGTAGCAAACAACACACCATCGGCCGATACGCCAAGCACACCGGTCCCCACAGGGGAAAGTGTCACAATCATCAATACCGCGACCATTCCGGCTACGAATCAATCAGAAATAGAAAACGTCAATCCACAGCCATCCCCCACCGTCCCCTTTACCATCACACTCAGCCCGGCCGAAATCGCTCAGTCCGTCTCGGAAAATGAGAACTGCACGCCACCAAGCGGATGGCAAACATACATAGTTCAACAAGGTGATACAGTTACAAGCCTAGCTCTTGGCTCTGGCGCAACGGTCGCCGAAGTCATTCAAGCAAACTGTTTAACCATGTCGGCGATCTATAGCGGGCAAACTGTCTATCTTCCCACGACTCCTCCACCAAGAACGATCTGTGGACCACCTGCCACTTGGAGCCGATATACAGTCCAACGCGGTGACACGATCTATTCGCTCGCCCGCAACCGTGAGACGACCGTCTACGCGGTTTTGCAAGCCAATTGCCTCGTCAACGTCGCGATTACAGCCGGTCGCCAACTGTATCTACCGGCCGCATTAACCAGTGCCACGCCAATCCCCAGCAATACACCGACACCGCAACCCACAAATACCAACCCACCACCAACCACCGTTGTAACTGTCATCGTCACCGCCACGCCAGAACCCACTCATACAGCAACCAACGTACCAACCAGCACCCCCACACCCACAGCTATACCAAGTAGCACGCCGATCCCCGTCCCATCCAGAACCGCAACCGCCACACCCACAGCGACCAGCACCGCCGCCCCAACCCTCATCGTCCCCACCGGCTCACCACAGCCTCTCAATACGCCAACTTCAACCTCAACGCCGACCGTGCTACCGACGGCAACCGCATCTCCAAGCGCAACCGCCACCGCGACATTCATCCCAACTGACACACCAACAGTAACTATAATCGCCACCCTCTCTATCCCAACGGGAACACCTCAACCACTCCCAACGGCCACGCCTACACCATAATCAAGACAAAAAAATGTCGAACTGCCATTTTATTAGGAGATCTTCCCTAAATGGTGTAAGAATCTTTGACAAAATTTTATATTCAGGAAAAATTACCAACTTGAACAAAGAAGCAAGAGCGTACCCAATCTAGACACACACAATAATCACTATCCAACACTAATCAATCAGGAGTAAATGATGGGCAACCAATACAACACACTCTTAAACAAAATACATCAACTTCATGATCTCGAAAAAGCGGCCCAATTACTCGTCTGGGATCGAGAAGTCAATATGCCCCCGATGGGCGCGGCCGGTCGAACACAACAGATTTCCACATTACAGCAAATGATTCATAGCATGGGAACCTCTGATGAAATGGGGGCACTCATTGAACAAGCGGCCGATGAAGTGCAATCTGAGGGACACCCATACGACAGTGTTGAAGCGAGTCTCATTCGCTTCGTCACACGTGGTTATGCTGAAGGGAAGAAATTCCCGGCCGAACATATCGCGCGCATCACAGAAGTATCTGGAGCAGCCATGCCGGTTTGGGCCAAAGCCCGACAAGAAAATGACTTCCCCTCTTTCGCTCCTTACCTCGACCAAGTAATCGAACTTTCCCAAGAACAGGCCGAAATATTAGGATACGAAGACGAAAAATACGATGCACTTATCAATCAATATGAGCGCGGTGTGAAAACGGCCGATGTGCGGCAAGTATTTGATACAGTCAAAGCGCAAACCGTCCCGCTTATTCAAGAGATCCAAGAAAAAGGAGATGTCATTGATGACACCTTCTTGCACCAAGAATATTCTGTTGCCACACAACAAAAAATCGCTCCCTATTTTGCGGAAGCGGTCGGATACGATTTCCAAAGAGGGCATATCGGCACCGCAACACACCCGTTCGCCATCAACTTTAGTCGAGATGATGCCCGTATTACCACACGCTGGAACAAACAGTTCCTCAATCCGTTTTTGTTTGGCACCATGCACGAATGTGGCCATGCCATGTACGAACAAGGAACCGGCGAAGATCTCGCGCGAACCCCGCTTGCTAGGGGAACCTCAATGGGTGTTCATGAATCTCAATCACGCATGTTTGAGAATCTCGTCGGCCGTAGCTACGGTTTCTGGCAAGCCCATTATCACAAACTGAAAGAGGCTTTCCCCTCACAGTTAGGCGATATCTCCCTCGACCAATTTTACAAAGCGATCAACAAGGTCCAACCGTCATTTATCCGAGTCGAAGCGGACGAATTAACCTATAACATGCATATCATTCTGCGCTTTGAACTCGAACAAGAGATGTTAAACGGAAAAATCACGGCCGCACAATTACCAGAAGCATGGAACAACAAAATGGAAACCATGCTCGGTATCGTGCCAGAAAATGATAGCAACGGCTGTCTGCAAGATATTCATTGGACGCGCCCCAGTTTCGGCTACTTCCCCACATATGCACTGGGCAATCTCTATGCCAGCCAATTGTTGGATACAGCAACTCAACAAAACCCAGCAATCAACGACGAACTGGCCAACGGACAAGTAACCGCGTTACACCAATGGCTCGGTGAACATATTCATAAATCGGGCAGCAAGTATGATCCAGCGGAATTAATTTCCCGTGCCACAGGCAACACCCTCGACCCTCAACCCTTTATTCAATATACGACCAAAAAGTTCAGCGCGATTTACGAACTCTACTCCTAAATCGCGCCAAGAAAGGGGCAATTGGCTTAACAGTTGCATTCACAGACAGTAAGCTTTATCGGAAATAAAGCGATAGAGACCAAAGATAGGGATAGGGAGGAGCCTTTGCCGAGGCGATTTCCCAATCCCTATCTCCTCTCACGATCTAAACAATTGACATAAAATTATTTCCGATAAAGTCTAGTAAGCAAATTAGCCTTTCAACAAAACGAAAGCCTAGCGCAAGCCCGCAATCTTCATCCCATCATCCAAAATCGCAGCGACTTTGTCTTCATGGGTCGTCTCACAATACACGCGAATAATCGGCTCGGTACCACTAAAGCGGATGAGCAACCACCCCCCATCTTCCATAATAAATTGATTCCCATCAACCGTGACCTTGTCCACAACTTTTAGCCCACCAATCGTCGCGGGCATCGCTTTCCCAACGCGCTCTAAAATAGCCGGTTTATCGGCCGCTTCAAACCGGCTATCGATCCGATCATAATAATGGCCACCCACTTTACCGAAGAGGGTATCAAGCAATTCAGAGGGCTTCTTACCGGTACGAACCATCAAATCTAACAAAAATAATCCAGCCAATAGCCCATCACGTTCTGGCACATGTCCCTTAAACGCATAGCCACCGCTTTCTTCACCACCGATCAAGGCATCGACTTCCATCATTTTCGGAGCGATATATTTAAAGCCAACACCGGTTTCATGTACAGGGACATTATACTGTTTCGCCAACTTGTTAAGCATCTTAGTGGTCGAAATCGTTTTAACAATCGGGCCACGATCACCACGCACTTCCAAAAAGTAATAACCAAGCAACCCATACACACGTAACTGGTCAATAAACCGGCCGTTCTCATCCCCAAAACCGACACGGTCCGCATCACCGTCATTGATAATAGCCACATCGGCCCCGATTTTAGAAACGAAGCTTAAACCATGATCAACATTAGGCACAATCGGTTCAGGTCGTGACATGTGAGGGAATATCGGATTCCGCTCATTGTGAACTTCTGTGATTTTTGTCGCCGCATCTGCACCCAGCAAACGAGGGAACCATCCAGCACCATTCCCCCACATACAATCAACCAACACATTAAATCCAGCATCCCGAATCGGTTGCAAATCGATCAATCGATTTAATTGTTCAATGTAAGCAGGCGCAGCATCAAACAGAGTGATTTTCCCGTCACTCAAGCCATCATCCAACTTCATCCGCTTTACGGCCGCCATATCATCCGGAATCAATGATTCGATCTTCTTCAAACCGGCCGGTGCGATCGCCCCACCAAACGGATCACGAACCTTAAATCCACAATCTTCAGGCGGATTATGGCTTGCTGTAATATTAATCGCCCCACCCGCTTGTTTATCAACCGCCGCATATGAAATAGTGGGGGTCGGTGTATTTCGCTCAGTCAGCCAGACATGAATATTGTTGGCAGCTAAAACTTCTGCGGCCGCCCCAGCAAAGTTGTTCGCCTGAAAGCGTTGATCATAACCGATCACCACCCCTTTATCCGCCAACCCTTCTTGTTGCAAGTAGCTAGCAAACCCTTGTGCACAGCGTCGCACATTTGTAAAAGTATAGGTATCTGCGATTCGTGCTCGCCAACCATCTGTACCAAATTTAATGGGATCCATGTTTTATGTCCTCCTCCTAGTTTCTAAATCAAAAGTCCACAGCCTTTCCTTTTGCCCCAACTCAATAGTTGGGCAAATCAAAAACTGCGGACCAAATAACAAATAAATCGCGATATTTAGCAGTTAACTGTCGTTATCATCTTCTGCACCAGCAGATTCGGACACAGGCGCAACATCGCCACCTGCATCAACTGTTGCAGCACCAAAATTACGCGCGATTAACAAGTTGTCAAATGCGGCAAGGTATTGTTCGGTTCCTTCCGCTTTCGTCGCAAATAAAATAATATCGCCGGTCGGCAAACTGTTATCCTGCATATGGGCGACATAATCACCGTTTATATAGAAAACAAATGTATCACCAAGTGCTTCAATGCGAAAAAGATTAACCCCACCATTGTTTTGAATCTCTGGTAAATGACCGCTCCGCATCTCTACCCAACTTCCATTGGTTTGTTTACCGATCACATAGCGCCCTCCATTTTCCAAATGAAAGGAATAATAGTCTCCTGAATCATCGTCTACACGAAACTCAATCCCGTAAGCCCCCCCAATTGCACCACCCAACCAACGGCCGTGCACTTCCAAAATATAATTCTCTAAAGAAAGGTGCGGCCGAGCCCAAGCATTCCCATTGAACTGATCATCATTGAGAATAAGCCCACCACCATCATAAACCGCCTGCCCCACCGGACTTAAATCCCAAGCACCGCGATCTGCAGAAAAATCTTCATCTACCAAGATATCGGCCGTTGTGTAGCCAACCGGCTCCGGTGCCACCTCAGCCACATAAGTTGCATCGGCCGCAATCTCCGGCTGAACATAAAAATTGATAGCAATATAGTAAAGAATCGCCCCAATTAAAGCGATGACAACCAAAAAAATTAGCAGGGTGCTAAAAAAACCTCGTGGGTTACGCTGCAGATCTGTGCTCATGTCTGTACTTCTCCAATTAAAAATCTCAAGCGATAGTTTAAGGCAAAAAGGGATATTTAGTCACCCCTTTGCGCAGTACTGCATTATAGCAAAACAATATGTAAAGTACAGACCAACAAAGTCCCCTCCTTATACGATTCCATTCTTAGTCTGAATCATGCCCATCAACGAAACATCGTAACCGGGCAAGCGGCCGACATCAGCACGGAAATCGCCATCCTGCAACAAATCAACCAAAGGCCGCAATAAATCGCTATTCAAATGCTCCGTGGGAATAACCAAATCATATCTTTCTTGGAAAAGTGGCACAAAATCAAGCTCCAGTGCCCGGGCCGCCGCCATAATCCCCATCCCACATTCCGCACGGCCACCCGCCACAGCGGCCGCGACAGCCAAGTGGGTAAACTCTTCTCGCTCGTACCCCGTAATCTGCTCGGCCGTCAGCTCCGCCTGTCCCAAATGATAATCAAACAACACCCGTGTGCCCGCCCCACGCTGGCGATTCACATACAACACATCTTGGCTCACCAAGTCAGATAAAGAGTGAATCCCTTTCGGATTACCTGGTGGCACAATCAGCCCTTGCTCACGGCCGACCAAGGTCATTAATGTGATCGGTGTTTCAGGCAAATATCGCTCAATATAACGCCAATTATAAGAGCCATCGTCCGGATCAAGTAAGTGAGACCCAGCAAAATGGGCTTCACCACGACGCAAAGCGACCAAACCGGCCAAGCTACCCACATTAGCTGAAGTCAAGCGCCGTCCTCGGCCGGTCAAAAACTGTGCCAATAAATCGAGTGTCATATCATGGGAACCGATCGCAAAAATGGTGCAGTCGATCTCGGCGGTCGTCCGGTAAAGCCGTACCGGAATTTTCGCACCAGCCGGTTGCCCCTGTGATCCGGCCGGAAATACCGCCAATCCATCCGCCCGTACCAGCGAAGTAATCACCCCCGCCCCCCGAGCGATCGGCGCCGCCAACACGCGATCCCCCACACGGCCGACCGCCACCCGTGCATATTCATCATCCCCCAACGGCGACACATGCTTACGCGTCAGTTCCGCTTCAATCGTTTCCGGTTCATACGGCCGTCTTCCCAGCCAGCGAGCCAAAATCGGCTCTACAAAAATCTCGCCGGTCAAAGCGGCCGATACCGGATACCCAGGCACGCCAATAATCGGCACCACACCTTCGCCATCAGTTCGATCAACCAATCCCAAGATCACCGGATGCCCCGGCCGTACCGCTACCCCATGCACCAAAACCGTCCCCAGAGAAGCGATCACATGGGCAGAAAAGTCTTCTGCACCGGCCGATGATCCCGCATTCAGCAAAATCAAATCGTGATCAACCGCCGCACGACGCACCGTTTCTTGGATCGCCGCAAAGCGATCAGCCGTAATCGGGAAGCGAATACCATCCCCTCCCCACTCATTGACCTGCCCCGCCAAAACAAGCGAGTTGTATTCAATAATGTCACCGGCCGCGACCGGTTCACCAATCGCTTTAAGTTCGGACCCTGTCGGCAAAACCGCCACACACGGTTTTTTCGACACCCGTACACTAACGTGACCACAGCCAGCAACCGCCCCCAAATCAAACGGCCGTAGCGTATGTCCCGCTGGCAAAACAAGCTGGGTCGCCACCATATCTTCCCCCATCGCCCGCACATGCTTCCACGGAGTGGTCCCTTCCCGAATGCGAATGCCATACGGTTGCCGCACATTCTCGTCCAGCTCACCAGCGGCCGTGACCGGCTCTGTCTTCTCGATTTGGATGACCGCATTGGCCCATTCCGGCAAAGGGTCCCCTGTATCGACATAGGTGGTTTGTTCACCATAAACCAATGTTTTAGGCGCGGTTAACAAAGCCCCATTCGTCTCAAATGCCCGTACCGCAAAGCCATCCATCGCCGATGCATGGTAATGAGGTGCAGACATTTTGGCCCACACCGGTTCAGCCAAAGTACGGCCGACCGCATGCTCGTCTAGTGGAATTTCTTCTACAGCCAATATTTGCCACAAATTCGCATTTCGTAGCGCGTCCTGAAAAACAGACTTGGCTTGATCAAGGGGGATATCATGTAAATAAACGCTCATGTAATTTTAGGTTTCAGATTTCAGATTTTAGATTGAATTGGTAAGCAATTATAAAAGCTCGATAGTAACCAAGGAGCCTGCGGGCAAGCCGGTGGCGGCCGGTGGAATCCGTAACAAGCCATCCGCTTGGGCTAGGGTGAAAATCAAATTACTTTTACCGAAAATAGGTTCAGCCCGATAAAGATCATCATTAGGTACCTGCACCAGTTTGACCCCGATCCAGTCTTCGCGCCCCGTTTGTGAAGACAAATTAAGGGAAAGTCGCGCAGCTACGACCGCTTTAGGACGAGGTTGGGTCAGCCCTAACATTTTTTCAATCGTTGCCACCACAAAAATGCGCGCGATGACCAACGCACTGACCGGATTACCAGGCAGGCCGATCACCGCTGTCTCGTCACACACCGCCAAAATAGTCGGCTTACCCGGTCGCACGCGAATACCATGCACCAGAACCCCCGGTTCACCCAGTTCATCAATCGTTTGCGCCGTTAAATCACGGACACTAACAGAAGAACCGGCCGTGAACACAACGATGTCACATTCCGCTTTCGCTTTTTGGGCCGCTTGACGAAAACTATCGGCGTTATCAGGCAAAATACCATAATTAATCGGCTCCCCTCCAGAGTCGATCACGAGTGCTCGCAAACTATAGCTGTTTACATCATAGACTTGACCGTCCCGCAACAGATTCCCAGGTTCAACAACTTCGTCACCGCTCGAAATAATCCCAACTTTGGGTCGTCGGCTCACCGCAACTTGGGTAACCCCTTGCGCCATCAAGCCACCAATTTCGGCCGATCTCAAACGAATACCAGCCGGAATGACGACATCACCGGTCTGTACATCTTCCCCCACCTGCAACACATTTTCGCCATCACTGACCGCCCGCAAAATTTCGACTTCTTCCTTATGGGCTTCTTGGGTATATTCAACCATAACCACGGCCGTCGCACCCAGCGGAATCATGCCACCGGTATGGATCACGGCGCAATCTCCTACGCCCAAACTAAAGTCAGCCGTATCCCCCATCGGCACTTCTCCCACAATCCGCAAATAAGCGGGCAAGCTCTCACTCGCACCGTGGGTATCCGGTGCCCGTACCGCAAACCCATCTACGGTCGAACGGGCAAATGTCGGCAAAGGAAAGGTCGCCCGGATCGGTTCGGCCGTCACACATCCCAACGCCTCACAGCTCATAATCCACTCAGTGAGGGATCGCTCAGGCAACCGATCTAAAAATAACGACAATGCTTGTGGCGGTGCCAACAGTTCCAAAAATTCACTCATATTACTAACCTCGAACGGGCAAGAAGTTTAACCTAAGAAAAAAGTGCAAGCCAAAAATATGATAAAATCAAAATAGATAAAATTTTAACCATCCTAAACAAAGCTATGAACCGAAATCTAACTGTAGTAATCCAAGCAGGCGGCCGTTCTAGTCGCATGGGGCAAGACAAAGCGCTTGTCAATTTGGGCGGCAAACCGCTGATCGAACACCTAATCGAAAGCGTGGACAGCATCGCCGATGATATTGTCATCATTACCAACAACAAACCGGCATTTATGCATTACGGACTCCGTCTCGTCTCCGACAAAAACCCCGGCGCAGGCGCACTCCCCGGCTTGCAAACCGCACTACAAGCGTCAAGCGGCACCCATATGCTACTGGTCGCTTGTGATATGCCCTTCGCCAGCCGCCCCTTACTCGAATTCCAAGTCGAACAAGCAATAGTCAAGCATGCCGATGTGGTAGTTCCCCGTTGGGATCATCATCTGCAAACGATGCATGCTGTTTACCGGCGTGACACCTGCCTTGCGGCCGTTACTGACGCCCTCGCGACTGAAAGCAAACGGATGATTAGCTTCTATCCCGATGTGCTTGTTCACATTTTGGAACCGGAAGATATCAGCGAATTCACCACAACAGGACGGCCGTTTTTCAATGTAAACACGCCAGCAGATTTAGCCGAAGCGGAAAAAATGCTTTATTAATCGGCCGAATCCAAAACAATTTATTAGCAATTTATTTCAAAAGTCAATCATATGTTAAAAATAAATGAAGCCCGCCTATTACAAGATTTACACGACCTCGCCCAAATCGGAGCCACACCAGATGGTGGTGTCACCCGCAAAGCTTTTTCAGAACGAGACGTAGAAGCGCGCGAATGGCTCAAACAACGCATCTTAGCCGATCAATTCAAGTATCATGAAGACGGTGCCGGAAATCAGTCCGCAATCTTGCCCAGTACCGACCCCCAAGCCACACAAACCTTGATCTCCGGTTCCCATATCGACAGCGTTACCAATGGCGGCCGTTTCGATGGCGTACTCGGCATCCTATCCGCCCTAGAAGTGCTACGAACCTTACGTGAAGCCGGTCTATCTCGGCCGGTCCACCTCGAAGCGATCTCTTTTACCGACGAAGAAGGCCACTTGCTTGGCGAATTTGGCAGTCTCGCCTTCGCAGGCATGTTAACCCCTGAAAAATTAGCCAATCCTCGTGGTGGACTCAAAAAACTCCAAGAAGGCATGCAAAGATTGGGCTTATCGGCCGACTCTGTCGCCTCTGCCAAACGTGACCCAGCCAGCATCGCCGGTTACATCGAACTTCATGTCGAACAAGGGGCACGTTTAGAAGAAAGCAACACAGACATCGGTGTCGTTACCGCAATTGTAGGCATTCGCTCCGCGTGGCTCACATTCCACGGCCGTACCGCTCACGCAGGCACCAAACCGATGCATCAGCGAGCCGACGCGCTATGGGGTGCCACCGATTTCATGCAACAAGCCCGACAGCTTATCATCGATCAATTTACCCCCGGCGTCATGAATTGTGGCTTTATCGATGCTCAACCCGGCTCCTTCAATATCGTCCCCGCCCAAGTAAAACTCGCCCTTGAATTCCGCCATCGTTCGGAAGAACTGCTCGACGAGATGCAGCAACAGTTATTTACCCTCGCGCAAACGGCCGCCGACCAGCGCAATTTGACCATTACCATCGAACCGGCCATCAATATCCCTGCCGCACCGATGTGTGAAACAGTCATCACCGCCATCGAAAACGCGGCAGAATCACTCGATCTCAAACACAAACAACTCCTCAGCTTCGCTGGTCACGACGCCCAAACCATCACCCAAATTTGCCCCGCCGCCATGATCTTCGTCCCCTCTGTCGATGGCATCAGCCACAATCCCAAAGAGTACACCAAAGATCAAGACGTCATCAACGGCGCAAACACGCTGTTACACACGGTTCTGGAACTAATCAAAAGGACAAGTGATGAATAGCGAGCAATCGCCCAGTCTAAATTGACCACATACCATTTTTTTATTCCAAGCGCCAGCAAACTCCCCCCCACGCCTCCCACCTTTTCCCCCATCAAAATCTAAAAAAGCCCCCTTTTTGCGTCAAGCATATTTTTATCTAACCTACATCGCCTACTATTTTTCAGATAGTTGGTACAATTAACCAACAAAAAATAAATTTCGAAAACAATACCTTCGCCCAATTAATCAACTTCTTGGATTGGCTCCTCTCCTACAAGGGGGAGGTGGATTATCCCTCTCCTCCAGCCCCTCTCCCAACGTGAGAAGGGAACTTTTAATCCGACGCGAATTTAAAATAATTGCGGGATCGGCCCGACATATTTTTAATTCAAAAACAAATTTACCTTGTAGGCAAATTATTGGTCACCGCGATCTAAAAATGGCGAAGGTATTGGAAAAACAAGCAGAAAAAAAGATATGCCAGATTATTCGGACATTCCAGAACCATTTCGACGCGCCTTTGAAGATGAAGAGCACCGTCAACGACAACAACAATCAGGGCAACCTCCCAAAAGCGATGGTGGAAGTAATGCGCCACCACCACCACGGCCGCGCAACGTGCCGCGCCCATGGTGGCAAAACCGCAATTCGTGGTTTATTTTGGCTCTCGTGCTCCTCTTCGTCAGCTTTGACTGGATCGTAGCCACCTATGTCGATTGGCTATGGTTTATTGAACGGGACTATGTCAACGTCTGGTCCACCCAGCTCATCGCCCGTGCCACCACCTTTTTCACTTTCTTTTTCATCTCGGCCGCCATCCTACTTATCAGTTGGCACACAGCCAGACGCAGGTCAAGCAGAATGACCATCCCTTATGCATCAGGTGGAGCCAATATCCAGATTCCAGGGCTTGGTTTGGTCACAACGGTCACAGGACTCTTCCTCAGCGTCATTTTCGCTTCAGCAATGGCGACTCGCTGGGATACATTCTTGCTGTACTTCAACCGCACCAGCTTTGGCAAAGTAGACCCGATTTTCGGCCGTGACATCAGCTTTTATGTCTTCGAATTACCGGTCTACAACCTCGTCCAAGGGTGGCTTCTCCCACTGATTCTCTTCTCGCTCATGGGCAGTCTCGCCTTCTATGCCATTCGTTTGCTCCCCTCTCTCCAAGGGGGCAATTTCAATGTACGTGACATTCCTACCCCCATGCGACGCACCGTCGCCATTCTCGGCGCATTTTTCTTTACACTCTGGGCGATCGGCTATTGGCTACAAACCTACGACCTTCTATTCTCAGATCGAGGAGTCGTATTTGGTGCAGGGTATACCGATGTCAACGCCACCCTCTATGCGCTCTACGCGCAAATGGTCGCCGCCATTATTTTGGTGGTCACACTTATCTATAACTATTTCCGACTCGAGCTACGGCCGCTCGCCGTTGCCGGTCTCATTTGGCTAGTCGCCATTATCATTGTCGGTGGCATCTACCCCGCCATTTTGCAAAACTTTGTTGTCGTCCCCAACGAACTTGAGCGGGAACGGGAATTTATTCGCGATAATATCGACTACACCCGCCAAGCGTTTGGGCTAGACGAAGTCGAAGAGCGCCCTTTCGGCCGTGTCGATGTTTTGGTCGCCGAAGACTTAACAGACAACCAAGATGCGCTCAAAAATGTCCGCCTTTGGGACTATCGGCCGTTACAAGACACCTATGAAGAGCTACAGGCACTACGGCCCTATTACCAATTTAGTGACATCGATATCGACCGTTATGAAATCAACGGCGAAACACGTCAAGTCATGCTCGCACCACGTGAACTCGACAAAACCCAGCTCCCCAACGACACATGGGTGAACCAAAAGCTCGAATTTACCCACGGGTATGGCGTCGTCATGAATCCGGTTGACCGCTTCACATCACAAGGTCGCCCAGAATTTTTCATTAGCGACTTACCCACCATCAGCAATGTCGATATCCCGATCGATCGCCCCGAAATTTACTACGGTGAAGCGACTAGCGATGTCATCTTCGCCGGTAGTGATGTAGAAGAATTTAGCTACCCAAATGAGCCAGAAAATGTGTATACCCGTTACAACGGTAGCGGTGGGGTTCCGATGGGTGGACAACTACGTCAATTGGCACTCGCCTATCATTTCGGCGAAACCAATCTTTTGTTCAGTGACGCGATCAAAGAAGATACACGGGTAATGTACTACCGCAATGTCCAAGATCGGGTCCGTCAAATCGCCCCCTTCTTGACACTCGACCACGACCCCTATTTAGTAATCAACAACGGCCGTCTCGTCTGGATTCAAGACGCCTATACCACCAGTGCAGGCTACCCGTATTCTCAACCGATCAGCCATAGCGAACGCTTCGGCACCAGCACCGTTTCGCACACCTTTAATTACATCCGCAACAGTGTCAAAATTACGGTCGATGCATACAACGGTGAAGTCAACTTCTATCTTGTTAATCCGGAAAACGATCCGATTATCCAAGCATACAACACCATCTATCCCGACCTCTTCCAACCATTTAGTGACTTACCAGAAAGCTTGATTCCCCATCTGCGCTATCCGGAAGATCTATTTGTGGTGCAAACAAAACAATACCTTGTTTACCACATGACCGATGAACAGATCTTCTACACCAAAGAAGATGAGCGGGAAATCCCCAGAGAACTCTTCGAAGATTCCGCCCAATTATTAGAACCATACTATGTCATGTTTACCCTACCGGGCGAAACGGAAACCGAGTATCTGCTCATTCAGCCGTATACCCCCAAGGAAAAAGACAATATGATCGCTTGGATCGCCGCGCGAAACGACCCAGAGCACTATGGTGAGTTGGTCGCTTATGAATTCCCCAAACAGTCATTGGTTGTCGGCCCATTCCAAATCGAAGGGTTTATCGACCAAGAACCGGAGATTTCACAGCAGTTCTCTCTCTGGAATCAAAATGGCTCGAAGATTATTCGCGGGAACTTAATCGTTATCCCGCTAAATGACAGCTTCCTCTACGTCGAACCGATCTATCTAGAATCAGAAACCAGCGCCCTGCCAGAGCTAAAACGGGTCATTGTCGCCAGCGGTCAGCAAATCATCATGCGCGAAACCCTTGGTGAAGCACTCGACGCGCTCCTCGATGGCACCGGCTCGATCTTGGATCTACCGGCCGAGGATACGACGGTCAACACGGCCGATGATACAGAGACAGACATCAACACGGCCGAATCGACCGACACAGTCGCCCCTGTAGCCACCGACGCGAGTGTCACAGAATTGATCGATCAAGCCAACGCCCAATTCGCGGCCGCCCAAGCCGCCCAACAAGCGGGTGACTGGGCCGAGTATGGCATCCAAATCGAGGCACTTGAGCAAACGTTGCAACAACTCGAAGCCGCTCAACAG
>WTJY01000087.1 GCA_011524645.1 Anaerolineales bacterium
TTTAATACAAAATAACACATTTTCATATAAATATTAAAATCAATTACAACCCTTTTTTGGAGAAAAATTTGTGAACGATTCAGTTGCCCAACAACTGCTCGACCTTAATCGTAAGTTTTACGATACGTTTGCCCCTTCCTTTGATTTAAGTCGCCAAACGCCCCAGCCGGGATTTGCTCAAACATTGACACAGTTTCCTGATCGGCCGTTGACTGTACTGGATGTGGGGTGTGGGAATGGGCGCTATGGCTATTTTTTAGCGCAAAACGGCCGTTTGTTCCGCTACACCGGAGTTGATTTTAGTGTGGGCTTACTGGGTTTCGCCGACAATATGGAACGACTTGATAGTTGGGGGACACCAGATCAAGCGTTACAGATCGATTTCCACGAAGCGGATATGAGCCAAGTCGGTTTTTTACAGGGAATGAGAAAAGCTGATTTGGTGGTTTGTTTATCTGCGATGCAACATATTCCACAGCGGATTCGTAGGGCACAGTTATTACAAGAGATGAGTCAACATATGGAAGCGGGCGGCCGTTTGCTTTTGGGCAATTGGCAATTTCTGGGCAGTGAACGGCAGCGGCGCAAACTACGGTCTTGGGAGAATGTCGATTTAACGGAAGGGGATGTGGAAAAAGGGGACTATTTGCTGTCGTGGAATCGGGGGGGATATGGGGAACGGTATGTTTGCTTGATCGACGAAGAGGAAACCGCTTATCTAGCGGGTATGGCTGGACTAGAGATTGTGCACCAATTTCGGGCGGACGGCCGTGAGGGGAATTTGAATCTTTATACGATTATGTGTCGTCCCGGTTAGAGAGCGTGACCACGGTTTTTCATTAGTCAGAAAAGTGCCCAAAGAATCAGGCCATTAACTGAGACGCAATCTGATACGCAAATTGACGACGCGTTTGGGCGAGATTTGTCAAACCAAGCTTCCCAACTAGACCAATCACAAAATTGTTAATAGCAGCCATCGATTTGGCTAGATTGGGCAAGGAAAACCGAGTTTGATCCTCATGTCGCGTGACATCTCGGCGATAATGAAGCCCATTTTCAATCCCCCAATATTGGCGAACCCAATCACTCCGTCGTTTGTCGCGCCCAATGCAACGTCGACTTATTCGTGCAGACCTCTCCCTCCCTCCACATCGAAGCCCGTCACTCGTCACTCTCCTGCCGTCAATTCAAAATGAATGACCCCAAACACGGCCGTCTCATCCGTCCCCCCATCACTTTCCGCCACAAAGTAGTAATAGTAGCTCATCGGATAAGGTGCTATGTCACTCCATGGACCTTGGGTGATATCCGCACCAGCCGCGACCGGCGCAAATCCGGTGTAAGGCGATGGACTACGATACACATCGTACGTATGCCAATCCTGTGCCGCCCAATCAATCGTCAAAATATCGGCCGTATAACTCAGCGTCAGCGTTGGCGTAATCAACACCACAAACTCAAACGCCCCGCTATCTACCAAACCATCTGACGGCCGGAGTGCCCCTCGCTGATCGGTCGCCACCCCGCTTCCCCCTGACTTATTACGAGCTGGGCTACCCAAGGCCAAGGCATGGGTCCAAGTCGCTCCGCCATTATCCATCAATGGCCCCAATTGCGGGTCATTGACTAGAGTTTGATCCCCTATTTGATTAAACTCTTGGCTAAAATCAACGTTGGTTCCGGCCGTGCCGATCACGTTATACCCCAAGCTCAGATAGCGTTGATTGGTTGCAGCGGCCGCTACATCATCTCCACTATTACCCGCAATAATCGTATGATCGACAATCGTACACGCCCCAGAATTATTCACAGAACGAACCCCACTCCCCTGCGAAGAAGCGCGATTTGCCGTAATCGTATTATGACGCAAGACCACCACACCACGATTCACGTATAAACCACCACCATAAGTCGCAGCGGTGTTATCAGAAAAGGTACTATTGATAATCGTCGCATAGGGAGCATCCACACAACTACTCGATGAGCCAGACAAATAAATCCCCGCACCCGATGTTGCCGTATTGCTATAAAATGTCGATTGTGTCACCGTCAGCCCACCACCGGAACTATAAATTCCTCCGCCATTCGAACCTTGATTGTTAACAATCGCCATGTTTTGCACAGTCAAAGAACCATTGTTATTGTAAATTCCCCCACCCACACTGTTACTTTTACCATGACGCACCGTCATATTTTCTAACCTGACCGTTACACCACCATTAATTAAGAATACCCGATTGGCCGCGGTTCCGGCCGTCGCCGCTCCCTGCACAATCGTTTCGCTGGCACTCACCCCCGTAATCGTCAGCGCTTTATTGACGGTAATAGCGGTTTCAGTAAATGTTCCACTCAAAACCTGAATCAGATCACCGGCCGATGCTTGGGAAATCGCATACGAAATCGTGGCACAAGCCCGTGTGCCACAGCTCCCGCTATCAACACCATCTGTCCCAACATAGAGCAGGCCATCAACCGCAACCGCTTCAACCGCACCACTATCACAGTTGATACTTTGCGGCCGTGCCACCCCCAGTTGGTCTACATCCACCCCACAATCGATCTCCCCACGATCAATCGCGGGGCTACCCAATAGGGGCAAATGGGTCAAAACGGTTCCCCCATTATCGGCCAACGGCCCTAACAACGGATCAATCGTATCGGTAATATCCCCCGTCGCGGTGAACTCTTGGGTAAAGTTTACGTGTGTTCCGGCCGTGCCGATCACATTATGCCCCAAGCTAATATAAGGCAAATTATTCGGCTCATAAGACGCCACATCACTCCCTTGATTCCCAGCCACAATGCTGTGTCCTAATCGTATACAGGCGAACGAACCGGAAAGCTCCCGATTCAGTCCCCAAATCCCCCCACCTGTAAATCGTGCACTATTATCTGTAATCGTGCTATTGACAATCTCAGCCACCCCATAGTCTGAGCGGACCCCACCACCATAATCGGCTGAATTATTAGAAATCGTACTATTACGGACTAAAATATTCGCCTCTCCCTCACAGCTCATCGCAGGTGCATAAAGATTATACATCGCCCCCCCTTGAGTGGAAGAATTATATGCTAATGTGCTATCGATAACGGTAATCTCTCCCCCATTGTTATAAAGTGCCCCCCCACCATTCGTAGCAGTATTGCTCACAATCGCACTCGCGTGAATCGTTAAATCACCCCCATTATTGACCCCTCCCCCATTCAAAGCGCGACCATGACGGATGGTCACATCTTGTATGATCACTTCTGTGTTTGGGTCGATTATAAACACAGACCCATTCACACTATCCGGTGTCGCGGCCGCTTGAATAACCGTTTGATCCGCACCCTCCCCCACAATCGTGACATCTTTATTCACCGTAATCGAATACTCCGTCAGAGTACCGCTTAAACGAACCACATCCCCATCTATGGCTTGACCGATCGCATAGGCGACCGTGGCACAAGTGGTCAAGGTACAGTCACCACTATTGCTTCCAGCGGACGCGACATAACGCTCCGTAATTTCAACCGCCCCGATCTCACAATTCCCATTACTCGGCCGTGCCTCTCCCCGCTGATCCAGCAACATCCCACACGTCACGTCTCCCCCATTCATCGCCAAACTATCCGCCAACGGCCGGTGCGTCTCAGTTTCTCCCCCATTATCCGCCAACCCATCAAGCTTCGGATCGGTCACGCCGGTCACATCCCCCGTCTGATTAAACTCTAAACCAAAATCAACATTGGTTCCGGCCGTGCCGATCAAGTTATAGCCCAAACTGCTAAAGCGCTGAGCTGTACTACTCGCATGAACATCATCAGCCCCATGATTCCCCGCGATAATCGTATGATCCACCACCACACAGGTATTCACATTATTCGCACCCCGAATCCCCGAACCCTGCAAATTAGCCGTGTTATCTGTCACCGTACTTTGACTCAAAATAATCTTACCTTGGTTCGCCTGAATCCCTCCCCCATAACTGGTCGCCAAGTTGCCTGATATCGTACTATTGATAATGGTCGCACCTGCCGTCCCTGCACAACTACTACTCAGCCCAGACAGATAAATCCCCCCACCGGTCGCCGCCGAATTTCCCGAAATCGTCGATTGCGTGACCGTCAGTGCCCCATTTGCAGAGTAAATCCCTCCACCACTCGCCCCTGCATTGTCGGTGATCGTCATCTGATTAATCGTCAACAACCCGTTGTTATTGTAGATCCCCGCCCCAATACTGCTGATCGAACCGTGGCGCACCGTCATCTGTTCGAGCAACACCGTCTTGCCGTTAATCGCAAAAACCCGATTCCCCGCTGTACCGGCCGTAGCCGCCCCCTGCACAATCGTCACATCCGCCCCCGCCCCGATAATACTCAAATCTTTATTAACCGTAATCGCCGTTTCCGTATAGGTCCCCGCCGCCACATTAATCGTATCCCCATCGGCCGCCTGCGAAATCGCATAGCCGATCGTCGCACAAGCAGCCCCAACACAATCCCCACTATCTGTCCCGGCTGGATCAACCGACAAAACCGCCGCATAAGCCGCCTGTGGCCACATCACCCAAATCAACGCCAAAAACAAAACCCCCACGCCAAACACGCGAAAAATAGATAGATCATGCTTATTCTTCATCACGAAACTCCTTATCAATTATCATGAACAAATCAATTTCACCCATATAAACGAAAGGAAATCCCAATTTACGGCATCCAAACCAAGCAAACAAATTCCGCACCAAAGACCCCAAGGGTTTCAGTTAAATTCAACCCCACACCGCCCGCATCCAAAACCCTTCGGGTCTGGAACCGCAGAACCTACATTCCACCCCTCTGTATTCCTCCCCCGTCTCCTCACCAAGACACCTGCAACCCCACCAACTCCCCTTCAATTTCCGCAATCCGCGCCCCATCCCCCTCACCATCTCCTGACAACAGCAACCGCGTCTGCCGCAACTGATACTCATCAAACACCAACCGATTCTTCTTCGCCAACACCACCCCCGCACGCCAAATCTCCACCGCTCGCTTCTCACGGCCGTCTAAATAAGCCATCCCCCCCTCCACATGAGCCAACGCCACTTCCCCCACCGGCTGCACCTTCGTAAAGCGCCGAAATCGCGCCACAATATCCTCCGCCTGCGCCCGATACACCGCCACATCGGCCGATCCTACTCCCAACGCCCATTCATACAGACGCAACCGCGTCTGAGACAACGCCGTATACGCCCCCACAATCGCAAACGAAATATACTCCGTCTCACGCATCACCGAATCCGCTTTCGCCGCCATCGCTAAAGCCCTCTCCCAATCCTGCTGCTCCGTATAATAATGCGCAAAATGACTATACCCCATCGCCCGAGTCATCGGTGACAACTCATGATCTGTCATCAATCCCATCAATTCCTTAAACAGTATTTCCGCCTGGACCCAATTACGGCGTAATTGCGCAAACATCACCCGCCCCACCGTCGACCACCCGATATGCTCATAATTTTCCCCAACCAAGCCCCCCTGATACACCAAACGATTCCCTTGCAAAAACAGGTCCCACTCTCCATGCATCAAATAGAGATATGTCACGCCGGTCTGCGTATCATGACGATTCCGCATGTTGCGGCTACGGCGCAAATCGCGAATCGCAAGCTCATATCCCTCTTTCACTTCATGCCACGGCCGGTGTCCCAAATGCCACGCCGCCAACGACGCACCCGCCAACCCGATTTGCGACAAATCATCACACCGCCCAATCAACCCAACCGCACGATCAAAATACCGCTCCGCCAAACGATGCCGTCTCAAATAACGCCACATCCCATACATAAGTGCCGTCGCCATTACCAACGCCGGACCATCTGGGGGTAAACGGCGCGCCGCCAAATAACAATTCACCGCCGCAAATCCCACTTTGACATCATTATTGTCAAAGTAGTGGCTCAACGTCAGCATCTGATAAATCAAAGCGGCCGTATTCACATTCCCAATCTCATCCCCAGTCACCAAACGACCGCGTCCCAGCAAAATCCTCGTCATTCCCCAACCCACCTGACGCAACAATTTACGTGGCGAATTTGAAGGCAGTGGCTGCTTCAACAAAGCCAAAGCCGCATAGCTCTTTTGCCGCGCCAGCGTATTCTGCCCCAGCGCAAAGTGCGAACGCGCCATCAAGCGCATCCACTCCGCTTGGGGCATCCCTGTCTCGGCCGTTGCCGGTAACCGGCGCAACGTATCCTCACACAGCCGAATCACCTCAGGATGACGGCCGCGCAACCCATAAAATCGGCTCAACTGCCGAACCAGTGAATCAACCGCTTCGGCCGTCGGGTTATTTTGCTGCAAATGCCAACGCCACGCCGCCCGCATATCCTCACTCCCCACCGAGATTTCTTCTAAAACCGATTCATCATACGTTTCGTCCCAATTTTGCAAAAGCTGGCGCAATCGCTTCGTAAAGTAAAACGCATGGGTTTTATATTGCGCCTCCCCTTCTTCTGTCGCGTCAAGCTGTTCGGCCGCATATTGCCGAATCAACGGATGAAGCAAATACCGTTCTTGTTGCTCGGCCGTCTCACTCCGCTGCACCAGCGACGTACTCACCAACTCATTCATCGTCCGCACATCCGCTTGCGCCACCCCCTTCGCCACCGCCAAATCAAACGCCCCCTGACAAACCGACAATCGGCTCAACAACAAACGGGACATATCAGGCAAACGCTCCCATGACGAATGAAAGACAGCCCGAATACTACGATGCCGATCCTGTACATTATGCAAATCACTGGTCAGCACATCCGCATTCCGGCCGATCTCATCCAGTAAATCATCCAGCGACATCAGATTGACCAAACCGGCCGCCAAGCGAATCCCCAACGGCAATCCCTGAACCAAATGACAAATCTCATTAATCCGCGCATTATCCGCCTCATCCGGCTCAAAATAGGGCTGAATTTGTTGCGCCGTCTGCACAAACAGTTGACGCGCCACATCGTCATCAGCCCGATTAAGTCCGTCCAGCGAGTAAATCGCCTCTTGTCGCAAGCGCAATCGCTCCCGAGATGTCGCCACGATGCGCAAACGGGACGCCGCATCGAGCAAGCGACTCAACAAATCCGGCACAGTGCAGGTTCCCAGCAAATGCTCCAAATTATCGAGAATCAGCACCACCTCACGATTTTCCAAAAGAGCTTGCAATTGCACGGCCGGATCACGCCCTTCATCAAACGACACCCCCATCGTTTCTCCCACAATCGCAGCCACCTCATCCGGTGCGCTCAACGGGGCCAGCGGCACAAAATAAACCCCATCCGCGAAATCCCCCACAATCTGATGACCAAACTGGGTCACCAACGCGGTCTTACCCAGCCCCCCAATCCCCAACACCGTAATCAAGCGATGACGCTTGAGCATCATTTGCAGTTCACGCAGCTCCTGAGTTCTCCCCAAAAAACCAAATGGCACCGGTGGCAACACATCGGTCACCATCACCGGTGGTAGATCGGCCGGCTCAGCCTCCTTCTCCATTCCCCCTACCACAACCGACCAATCGGGCATCTCTTGAGTAACCTGTGGCACAGCCTCTTGTAATATCTGCTGATGCAAGGCGCGGGTCGGCTCATCCGGATCAACCCCTAGCTCCTCATCCAATAGTGCACGACACACTTCATATTGTTGTAACGCCATCGCCCGTTGCCCACTCATCCCATACAACCGCATCAAAGCCCGATGCGCCGGTTCATGCAGCTTATCCAGTTGTAACCAACGTTCCGCATAAATCAGCGCGGCCGTCGGCTGTCTTACACCTTCAAAATGAGCAATCAGCTTTTCCAACAAACGGCCGTAAGCCAACCGCCAACTCTCCCGCTCCTCACGCCGCCACACCTCAAATGGGTCACTATCCTTAAGCGAAAACTCCGCTAAAAAATCACTCGTATAAAGTTCGACCGCCGTCTGCCACCCCTCAACCTCAGCCCCCCCCGCCAACCGCCGAAACCGAACCACATCACATCCCATCAAATCAGTTCGCAACGCAACCGTCTGCCGATCCGTTTCCAGCAACTCCCCATCAATCTCTTTCCGTGTAATCGAAAGCGTATAGCGCAACGAACTCTTCGCCCGCCGTTCATCCGCATCCGGCCACAACAGCGCACAAAGCGTCTCCCGAGCCACCGGCCGCCCCTCCTGCATCGCCAAATACGCCAACAACGCCAACGCCTTACGCGACTCAAACCGCTGTACAACACCATCTCGCACCAACACCGGTGCCCCAAACATGTGAAACTGCCAAACTACCATGCCAACATTATAAAAAAGAACCCCAAAAAGAGAAAGAGTAGAGCGTAGAGCGTAGAGAGACTCCCCGTCCCTCAATTTCATATTCCCCCTAATGCTCACCTAACCCTCTCCTAACCCCCTCCACATACCATTCCCCCAT
>WTJY01000175.1 GCA_011524645.1 Anaerolineales bacterium
CGGCACGGGCGTCGTCAAAAACGGGCCACACACCGGCAAGCCCCTCACCGACCTGCTCGCCGAAATGGGCATCGACCTTATCGGTACCCGCTCCCAATGGGCCCTAGATCGCCAAAAATTCCCCCTCCTCATCAAAATCCTCGACGCCAACCGCAACCTTTCCGTTCAAGTTCACCCCAACGATGATTACGCTCTCGCCAACGAAGGAAACGAACTTGGCAAAACAGAGATGTGGGTCATCCTCCACGCCGAACCGGATGCCAAAGTCATTCTCGGTGTCGCCGCAGGAACCACACCGGCCGAATTCGGCCAAGCGATTACCGAAGGCCGCCTAGAACCGTATCTGCATCAGATTCCGGTCAAAACCGGCGACCATATCAACGTTCCGGCCGGTTCCCTCCACGCCATCATGGGTGGCCTAATCCTCGCGGAAATTCAGCAAAACTCCAACACCACCTATCGCGTCTACGACTGGAACCGCATGGGTGCTGATGGCCAACCACGGCCGCTTCACATCGACAAAGCGCTCGATGTCACCAACTTCAACCAAGTGGAGCCGACCAAATCGGCCGCCACCCTTATCGAAGACAGCGACACCTGTCAACGCTGGACCCTCGACACCAATCAATATTTCACCGTCGAACGTGTCCAACTCGCGGCCGGTGCCTCCTTCTCCGGCCGTTGTGATGGCTCCACCTTTGAAATATGGGGCGCCATCAAAGGCAACGCCACCGTCACCGGCAATGGCTCCGCAATCGACCTCTCCGCCGTTCAATTCACCCTCCTCCCCGCCACCATCGGCGATTTCACCATCACCACAGCCGAACAAACCCAATTCATCCGCGCTTACGTAGCATAATGAAAATATGAAAGATGAAGTATGAAACAAGGAGCGGGACGCGCCATCAATAACAAGCGCGCCTCATTTCATACTTCATATCTCATACTTCATACTTCATACTTCCCAAAATCTCATGACCACAAAACCACCATCCGGCTACGATTTCGTCCCCGCCTACATGGGCATCTCTACCTTTATGCATTGTGAACACAGCCGCGATCTGGCCACGGCCGACTTCGCCATTCTGGGCGTCCCCTTCGACAGTGGTGCCGCCAGTTGGCGCAGTGGCACCCGCTTCGGTCCGCGGACCATTCGGGAAAACTCGATGCAGATTTGGGGGCACAATCGCCACCTCAAAATCACCCCCAAAGAAGAATTTCGCATCATAGATTATGGCGATGTGGCCGTCGATCCGACCCACATCGGCCGTGCCGCCGAAGCCATCACCACCACCGCGCTAGACATTCTCAACAGCAACACCCAGCTCCTCACCCTCGGTGGTGACCATTCGATCACCTTCCCTCTGCTTCGCGCCCATACCGAAAAATATGGGACACCGGCCGTTATCCACTTCGACTCTCACACCGACACCTATCAAGGACTCGGCGACGAACTCGAACACGGCAACCCGTTCTTCCTCGCTATGAAACACGGCTATATCGACCCCGAAGCCTATATCCAAGTCGGGATCCGTGGCCCCCAATCTGAACCGGACGAACTAGAAGAAGCGGAAAGCATCGGGGCGCGAGTCGTCACCATTGAAGAATGTTTTGAACTGGGCATGAAAGACCTTGGCGCCCTGATTCGCCAACACGTCGGCGATCGCCAACTCTACATTTCCCTCGATATCGATGCCCTCGATCCAGCTTATGCTCCCGGCACAGGCACCCCCGAAGTCGGCGGTTTCACCAGCTTCCAAATGCTCACCTTGCTCCGCAGTCTCAGAGGACTCAACATTATGGGGGCCGACCTCGTCGAAGTCAACCCGCACTACGACGCAGGGGCCATGACCGCCATACTTGCCGCCAACTTGGCATTTGAGTTGCTTTGTTTAATGGGTGTCAACAAGCGATAACACCCCCTTCTAAATATGGCTACCTTACAACAAAATCTCATCAATCAGCTCGAAACCTTACCCGATATAACAGTTGCTCTATGGAAAGATAGTGATCTGCTTTGTGTCTTTTTCAAAGGGAAAGAAATCGCTCACTTCCAAAACGAACAGGAAATCGACATTCGGCTCACGCCCAAAATCATCAAACAAAAAGGGCTCACTCCCCCACCAAACACACAAAGCCATCTTGACCGCTCAAAAAATTCCAGATGGCTCGTACAGTCATTATCAGGCGAAAATCAAATCGACCAAATCATCGACCTAATCAAAATAGCCGGGAACTTACGATAACAAGCGTAGGGGCCGAGTGGCGGGCTATCTGTTCCAACAAATGTAATGTTAATATTTGTGGATGTGCCATAGGTAGGATGAATCGTAGATACCGCAGTAGGGGCATTGATCCCCCACGATACAACAAGCTGTTCATCCCCCCGCAATTTACCCCCTTCGACAAAAAATCTAACATCCTATAAAGTAAACGGCATGAACGATTCCAACCAAAATATCGCGTTAATCACTGGCGCCAGCCGTCTAAATGGCATCGGCGCGGCCGTTGCTCTCACCCTTGCCAAAACCGGTTTCGATATCTGCACCACCTATTTCCGGCCGTATGATCATCAAACAAAACTAGCCGCCGACACAAACGAACCCCAAATCTTATTCGAAAAGCTACAGCAAACCGGCCGTCGCATCACCAGCCTCGAAATCGATCTATCTGATCCCCAAAGCCCCCACAGCTTATTTGAATATGCAGAAAACAATCTCGGCCCGATCAACGTTCTCGTGAATAACGCGACCCATTCTATGCGCGATGGGATCGAAAATTTAACGGCCGCAGAACTCGACAAACATTACGCTGTAAATGTACGCGGTATGGCGCTATTATGTGCAGAATTTGTGCGCCGTTACAAAACAAGGCACGCAAAACATGCCTACGGCCGGATCATCAACCTATCATCCGGCCAGTCGGCCGGCCCCATGCCCGGCGAACTCGCTTATGTCGCCACCAAAGGAGCGGTCGAAGCTTTCACCACCAGCCTCAGTGCCGAGGTCGCCTCGCTCGGCATTACGGTCAACGCGATCGACCCTGGCATTACCGATACCGGCTGGATTCCACCAGAACTTCACACACAATGGACGGCGGAATCCCCCATGGGGCGGGTTGGACAACCTACAGATGTTGCGAACCTCATTCAATTTCTAGCCTCGGCCGAATCCGGCTGGATCACAGGCCAGCTCATTCGCTCCCGTGGCGGACTGTAACTTCCTCAAAAAGAAACGATATGACCCCCTCTACTCGAACCAAAGGGGGGGGCCAACTCCGCACAGCCACTACGCGAAAACAACGCATCCAGACTTTCGTGCCCAAGGAGATATGCTGGGTGAAAATCTATTCCGATCCATCTTGAACAGCCCAACGGCCGTCCCTCTCAGCCGCCACACCGATGAAGAAACAAGGGACCTCGTCCGCCATGACGACCGCAAAATCCACCGTCTCACCATTTCTGATCGATTTTCCAGCGCAAATCCCCAATCTCTACCCGATACCCCTCAATATCGGCCGCAAGTGCCTGCCCCACTTCTTCCCACCAATTTTGCCCATCTCCTACATCAACCTGTTGGGCACGATGCCATAATTTGGCGACGTTATCTTGGCGCAGAATCCGCAGTTGTTCGGCTACTTTGCGCTGACGCTGTTTACATTTACGCAGTTTTTGCTGCAACTTACGAAATTTACGGCTCTGTACAGATCGGTTCAGCGTTTCGGCCACGCGCGGGTCGATCTCCCCCGCAAAGTCACGTAATGCTTGCCAATCTTGGCGCTGATACGCTTCGTTTACGGCCGTCATCATCGCCGTGCAATACGCTTTTTGCAAAGCCCCTTGCGCCATATCAGGGTGAAATTTACGTGCCAATTCACGATATAACTTCTTCGCCGTGCGTGCATCCTGAATTTCTTCACTTTCGGGTTCTGCATCTAGAAACGTCGCCGTTTCCCACCAATCAGAAGCCGACTCTCCCGATTTATCCTTTAACCAAGCATCCGCGTCAAACTCGATGCCAGCATCTTCCGCCTGTTGTCGCAAACGGAGCCGAATCAATAATGTCTGCTTAACTCCCTGCAAATCTTGTAGTTCATCCACCCAATCCCCCAACTTGAGCTTACAGTGCATGCGAAAACGGTTTATCGCCGCCTGTTCTTCCGCTAATTCTCCCTCAACATCACGTAGAACACGATGCGCATCACGCAATTCACGCTCTAATTCAGTCAAATGAACATCCGTTGCGGGGGATATAATTAACTCTTTTTGATCTGACATATAATCCTTTTTTATTCTCAAAACAAAACAAGCATAATAAGTGCACAAAAAACAACGCAAAATCCTTTACAATATGTTAACACCTGATATTTATAAAATTGACTAAAATACAATCATTTAACTTTAATGGTACAATACGGTCGACGGCCGGTTTCCATCATCTAACTTCATTAGCAATCGAGTGCTAAATATGGCTCAGCCTCTCAATCCATCACATCCATCATCTTCTTTCGCACATGTTCGCCTAACTTCATCTTCCGTCATTTCAGATTTAGCCACATATGAATTTGCGGTTGATATAAATGTCACCGGAGAAGTCGTGGCCGCACAGTTCAATCTCAACAGTTATCTGCCCGGAGTGATTGTCACAAAAGAAGGGAAAATCGTTTCCGCTATTTCCCGCCGCCGTTTTCTTGCTTTGGTTGGCCGTCGCTTCGGGGTCGAAATTTACCTCAGCCGGCCGATTAGCGCGATGGTCAACAGCGTCATCCCTCCCCATCTCACCTTACGGCACGATTGCAACATCCACATGGCGGCCGAAACAGCCCTCGCACGGCCGAGCGATCTTTTCTACGATCCGATTATTGTCGCTTACCCCGATGGTTCTCACCGCATCCTAGATATCTATACCCTAATTCTCGCCCAATCATTTCTCCTCACCCTTTTCTATCAGGAAGAACAAAACCAACGCCAGCTCGCTGAATCACTACAAAAAACCGGCCAAGCTTTATCGAGCACGCTCGATCTAACCGATCTCAACAACAAAATCCTACAACAATTGGCGAAAGTGGTCCGTTATGATCGGGGAACCGTCTTCATTAGCACCGGCACCACCATCAAAAGTATCGCCGCACATGGATTCCCTAGAACATTTACCGACGATTCAATTGAAATCACCTTGCCGGATGATCCAGACGATGTCTATCTGCGCATCATGCGTACCAAAAAACCGGTCATCGTTCCCGACACAACCGAAATCAAAACGTGGAATCACCTGCCGGAAATAACGGTCAACAAATCATGGATGGGGGTCCCGTTAATCGTTCAAGATCAAGTGATCGGTATGATTTCACTTTCACGCGAGGAAGCGGACAAGTTTACACTGAACAATGCCTATTTGGTTTCTACCTTCGCAGGCCAAGCCGCCATCGCGTTAGACAATGCCCGTCTCTATAATCAGCTTGAATCATTTAATGTCGAGCTAGAACAAATGGTGGCGGAACGAACCCAAGAACTTCACAAAACCTACGCCTTGCTCGAACAGCTCGACCGTACCAAAGGGGACTTTATCTCTGTTACCGCGCATGAGCTTCGCACCCCGCTAACAATTATTAAAGGGTACGCACAGCTTTTAGATGCCAATCAATATTTCGAAGCGGATTCTATCGAGCACTCGGCCGTAAAGGGGATATTAAGCGGTATGGGCCGTATGCATCGGGTGGTGAATGGCATGTTAGACATCGCCCGCATCGATAATCAAGCGGTCTTTGTCTCGGCCGATCCAGCCGATGTCGCCCAAATAATCGATAGTCTCAATAGCGAATTTAATTCCGCCATACAAGAACGACAAATTACCATCCATAGCGAAACACTAGATCAACTTCCGAAAATCGAAGGGGATCAAGACATACTCTACAAGCTCTTTTATGCGCTCTTGACCAATGCGATTAAATACACGCCAGATCAAGGAGAAGTTACTTGGAGTGGCGATTTACAGCAGAATGAGCAAGGCTTCCCCGAAGGAATCACGATTCACATCAAAGATACCGGCATCGGAATCGATCCAGCCCATCAAGAATTAATCTTCCAAAAGTTCTATCAAACCGGTAAAGTTTCACTCCATTCATCCGGCCTAACCAAATTTAAGGGGGGTGGCCCGGGTCTAGGCTTGGCCATCGCCAAAGGGATTGTCGAAGCCCACCACGGCCGTATCTGGGTCGAAAGCGAAGGGCACAACGAAGAAACATTCCCCGGAAGCACCTTCTCTGTCTACCTCCCTCTCCGTCAGCCTGCTAAATCAAACCGCGCCTAATCGATTCAGTGCACTTCTTTGTCACTCAATCACTGTATAATCACCTACACAAAACACAAAACCTCAGCGATCTAATCGTGCCAAGGTGCTTGATTTACTTGAAAACATTATGACAACATCATCAACCAAGGCGGACCCTACACCAATAAAACCGACCGCATGGCAACTGAGCTGGCCTGCGGTCACGGCCGATCTCATCGGCCTCTGCGCCCTCATTTTTCTCTTCCCCATTATCCGTCAACAAATGGTAGCCCTGCCAACTCGAGGCGCAGGGATTTTGCTATTTCTGTTTTTCGCGGCAGCGATAGCCATCAATCGGTTAAAACGATTGGAAATGCAAAGCGGTGAAGCGACCGGTCTTTTAACTCAACTTGATTTCACCCAAAACCAGCCATTGCTAGTCGGTTTAGGCCTGATTGCAGGAGCGATCTTTATCTTTATCCAAGCGGAACTTAATGGGTTAACCGGCGATCTAGAGACACTTTTCGGCCGCGACGGGTATGTCCACGAAGGAGAGATTACGCTCTACTATTCGTTAGGCCCCGCATTTATGTGGTTTATGGTTGCTGCCTTCTATCAAGCCGCTTTTATCCTCCCAACCAAATACAAGATTTCCCCCCAAACCGATTCATATTATCGAACAGAACTTTTAACCCTGACCGTCATAAATTTCTACTTGGTGGCAATGAGCGCCTATCTCGCCACGGCCGTATCGATATGGTTCGCCAATCCGATTTTGCAATTTCTGGCCGCGTTGCTCCTTCTTGGGCTCATATTCGACCCCGCCCGCTTGCGTCATAGTGTCAAAAATTCCCAGTGGCTCCCGCTCATTACATTTACCTTATTGTTTCTATTTGCTTTGGTCCTCATCATGGTGTAGTGCTAAAATAGCATCATACCAACAGAAAATTCAACAGGAGTAATTGACTCATGGAAGGTCAAATCTTTATGGTCATTTTTGCTGTCCTCATCGGGGCATCAATCATAATTCCCCAAATCCAATACTATATGGAAAAACGGAATAGCGAAGACTAATTAACTTAATCCGCTATGAAGCAAAAAAGAGCTCTTTAGGCAAAACCCTAAAGAGCTCTTTTAATTTACGCTTCTTTTCCTTTGATTTCTGCAAAACCGCTTGATAAATTAGAAAATATGTTCTATTATCAATTAGAACATTGATCGATTCGGTTTGGCGACCATTTTTGCAACAAAAGGAGAGGATAAAATGGCCAAAAGGAAGAATTTTTCACGATCCAATTTATGGGATCAAATTGCAGATATGTTGGGGGATCGGCCGCGACAAAAGTTTATAGCCCTTGTGCTGATCGCCGCCCTATTCGCCTTTGAAGCGTTTAATTTTGATACCACAAAATACGCGCTTCAAGACTTATTGGGTGATGTCAATTTCTGGGGTTTTACGTGGGGTTCTATTCTCGCGTTCGCATTTTGCGCCATCGATTTTGCCGGACTCGCCAAGATCTTCACCCCCGAAGAAGGGCAGAATGAACCGAAAGAGGTTTGGTATTTAATGGGGGCTTGGCTCCTCGGGGCCACCATGAACGCCATGATGACTTGGTACGCCATCTCCCTTATTCTGGCCCGTCAGCCCGATTTAGGAAATGAAATGGTTAGTCGCGCCCAAATTTTGCAGGTGGCTCCGATTTTCGTTGCAGTCTTGGTTTGGCTCACTCGAATTCTGTTTATCGGGTCACTTTCGATTGCTGGGGAACAGTTTATCACGCAAAAACCGGCCGCGAAAAAGACGAGCAAAACGACGACCAAACGGCCGTCTCCCCCCAGCACCACCAAAAAGCCACGCCCTTCAGCCACACGACCGGCCGTTCAATTCTCACCGGCCGCACCGCCAGCACGGACCGCTCGGGTGAAACGTCGCCCCACAGCCCCCGCGATGATCGCGAAATCTCGCTACGAGTAAGCCGGTAAACAAAATTGGACCAATTTGCGAACGCAGATCACACGATCTAACAACTTAAATTGGTCCAATTTAAAAGCCAACTATCTACTCAACCACCGTCAACGGAATACTGACATCAGCGGTCGGCCGCGTATATGTCTTATGACGCGGCCGTTTGGCCACAGGGGG
>WTJY01000484.1 GCA_011524645.1 Anaerolineales bacterium
GCCGTTTTAATTAAATTGACCAGAGCGCGGACAACGGCCGTTTTTACCTCTGGGCGGATGGTGGGCCATTCGGTCACGGCGGTGCCTGCCAATTCGGCCGCCGCCCAACGGTCGGCCGTGCTCAACTGCGTCAGCTGCCCTCCTTCTAAACCGGCCAAATAACGAATATATTTTTCCGCTTGGCGCTCGAATGTGAGGGATAAATGGCCCGCTAGTAGCAACAATGGTTCCCGCCACCAACTGTCTTGTAGCGCTTTAGACTCACACAAAAAGGTATCAAATTCCTGTTCGAACCAAAGTGCTTCAACCATGTGGCGGGCGACCAAAAACTCTTGAAAGCCGAGATGGATAAAGCGATACGTCCCCAAACGCTCTTCCATTAGCGTGCCCCGTTGTCGCGTCACTGCGATAAACGGCGCAATCAAATCGGCCGATTCCGGCCGTTGACGCAACACCCGCTTCAAATCCGGTTCATCGATATCCCGCCCCGCTTCTCCTTGATGGTGCATTTGAAACGCAAGATGTTGTAATAGCTCCAACTGCTTGAGCCGATTCCCCACCAGCTGGCCAATTTCATCCCGTACCGTTTCATCGGCCGCATAATCGGGCTCGATCATGTTATCGGTCGCTTTGCTGTATAACTCCGCCCGCTGTTGGGGTAAACGGCGTTCGCTCAGATGAACGATCAGGAACATTCGCACCAACAGCGGGCTGGTCACCAGCCGTTGCGCGTTGTCCCCCAGCCGTCGTTGCCGATCCCGCTCCATCTGCTCGATCCCCACAAGCAAATCTTTGGATAGCCGTTGTTGTTCATCGATGTTATGCGGGTAAACCGCCTGATACGCCTGCCCGATCAAGTTGCTCAAATGGGTTTGGTCCAGATCCAGCACTTCGATTTCCCGAAAGCGGTGGCCAAGAGCCACACGGCCGTTATAAGCGGCCGTGCGACAAGTCACCAGCACCCGTAAATCAGGATGACCCGCCACCAGATCTTCAATCGCTTGGCGCACCTGAGCACGCTCCGCCTCGTTTGGCACCTCATCCAACCCATCAAGCAACAAAACAAGCCGTTTCCCCTGTTTGAGCAATTGGCGCAAGAAATCAGGGGGGAGATTCAGGCTTGTTTGCCGTTCGATCAGATAAGTCGAGACAAAATGAGCCAGCGTCCGCTCTTCGGCCGTCCCATGTTCATGTTTCCGCAAATGATAGGCGAACCGATTAATCGGGATAAAAACAGGGAGTGGCAAAGGCTCGTCTTTTATATTTAGACCGAGTTTTTCGGCCGCAAGTTTTGGCGTCCCTCGGCCGAGCGACTCGGCCAACACCCACGCCATATGGTTCAATACGGTTGTTTTGCCACACCCCGGGCCCCCCGTAATAATCAGCCGTTCCCCTTGGCGCAACACATCATTTAGCTCGATCTCTTTCGCTTGCCCCTTCTCAAACGCCTCCCCCATTTGGCGTAGCATCTCTTTGTCTTTTCGTTTGACACGCCCCCACTCTTTTTCATCAAGATCGGCCGTGTCTCGCCGTACAGCGGCCGCCAACGGGACAAAAACGGTGTCCAAATCGAGCTCGATGACGTTATGCCCTTGTCGTTTGATTCCGCGTAGGGTAATGGTGCGGTTTTGGGCCACCACCCAATTGAGGTACTGCTCAATTTCACGGCGTAGCTCGTCTTCACTCATCTCGGTACGGGCTTGGGCGAGTATGGTGTTGACATGGTTATTGTCCCCCTTGATCACAATCGCCTTTTGCGCGGCCGCGATGCTATTGTCTCCTTGAGCACCAGCCGAGCCGCCGCTGAATTGGGCCATGGTGCGGGTAGGGGGCTGTTTTCCGGTTAGTTCGATGTATTCTGCGGCTGTAATCCGGCCTCCGATGAGCATTTTTAGGGCTAAATCTTCATTCATAATGTTGGTTTCTATTTATTTGAGAATTTATTACGCACGGCCGAAGTTCAACTTCTTGCACGTTTAGAGTCCATGGAGTTGCAGATGGAAGTTGAACTTCTCTTCGCGACAGGAGTTTTTGCGTGAGGGTGAGAAGTTCAACTTTGTTGCTACGGTTGATGTCATGGTTCACGTGGGAAAAGTTGAACTTCGTTCTGCGGTTCATTCCTTTACGCAACCCTAATTTTTCGCTTTTTAAATTTCGCCCCCTTCGGGGGATGGCCTACCTCGTTACCACTCGGCTTAACGGCCCAGCGGCCTGCGGCCTAAGAAGAGATGGGGGGACTCGCACGACAAACACGAAAACCGAGGTCGTAGCTACGGTCGTTCGGGTTGGCGCCGAGACGATACGCCACGCGAGCGCCGAACTGATTGTAGTACCAAGAACCGCCGCGCAACACCCGGAGATCACCGCTGCTATCCACGGCCGTAAACGTGGGATCTTCAAATTTATTGAGACACCATTCAAAAACATTTCCGCCCATATCGTACAGCTGTGAACC
>WTJY01000534.1 GCA_011524645.1 Anaerolineales bacterium
GAAGATAGGGGCTTGCGAACTGATTTCACTCCGCACCGTCCCTATCCTCTATCCCTATCCCCAAATATGAAACACATTACCCTCCTCACCATCGGCTCTCGTGGCGATGTCCAGCCCTTTATCGCGCTCGGCCGTGCCTTACAGCAAGAAGGGGTACAGGTGCGCTTGGCGACCCATGCCCGCTTTGAATCGTTAGCCCGTTTGCATCACCTCGACTTTGCTCCGATTCACTCTGATCCGCTGGCGATTCTCAACAGCGATGCCGGACAGGCTTGGATCAATTCTGGCAAAAACCCGTTTTCGCTGATTAGCAATATGATTAAGCTGGGGCGGCCTGTGTTTGAACAGCTGATCGATGATGCCACGGCCGCGTGCCAAAACACCGATTTAATCGTGTACACCGTCTTCGGCAGTGTCGCTTATCATTTGGCTGAAAAGCAGGGCATTCCGTCAGTCATGGCCAATCTACAGCCGATTTTCGGCCGTCGCGCCGATTTTCCCGCCTCGGGTGCCCCCACATGGCCGGCCGATTGGCCCCTACTCGGCCCGCTTTATAATCGATTTACCTATCGTTTGGTCGAGCAGGTATTTTGGCAACCGTTCCGGCCGTTGGTGCAAAGATGGCGGCGCGACTCATTAAGCCTCCCCCCCACCCCCTTCTTTGGTCCATATCGAGATTTGTGGGAGCAGCAAGCCCCTTTTTTATACGCCTATAGCGAAGCGGTCGTTCCGGCCGCGCCGAACGCCCCCGCTTGGTATCACACCACCGGCTATTGGCAGCTTCCCCCTTCCGAAAATTGGGAGCCACCGGCCGAGCTTTTGCGCTTTTTAGAAGACAGTAACAAACCGCCCATCTATCTCGGTTTTGGTAGCATGGCCGATCAAGAGCCACAAAAGCTGCTCGATATGATCGCCCAAGCGCTTGCAGAAACGGGGGAACGTGCGGTCGTTTTGCGCGGTTGGGCAGAGTTGGGTGCAGGCGATGTGCCGGACTCGATTCATCTCGTTTCGTCGGTGCCTCATAGCTGGCTATTCCAGCAGGTTCGCGCTGTAGTCCATCATGGCGGAGCGGGAACCACCGCTAGCGGTCTGACGGCCGGAAAGCCGAGTTTGGTCGTCCCCTTCTTTGCGGATCAGCACTTTTGGGGGGATCGGGTCTATCGCTTGGGGGCAGGTCCACGGCCGGTACCGCGCAATCGCTTAACGGCCACGAAACTGGCCCAAGCGATCCACGAGATGACCCATAATCAAACGATGATCGAAACGGCCGGTCAGCTAGGGGAACAGCTAAGACAAAAAAACGGAGCCAAACGCGCCGCCCAAATCCTAACGCAGATGCTCGGGTAGAAACTCACTCAATTTGTATATCGTGGGGCAAACGGCCGTCATTCTCTGCCATCTCGTCAACAATGGGTTGGCTATGGTGCTCACTTTGGTCACCACCCCAATGGAGCTGGGCTAACCGATCTAAAACATCGATTTCTTTTGGGGGTCTGCACAAAGTGGTATCATTCGCCTATGACACAGCAGCAACAAACTCTCCAAAAGCGGTGGGAAATCGCCCCCGCACTTCCCGACACACTCACGCAAACCTTGCCCCAATATCATCCAACCCTACTCCAAGTTCTCTACAATCGGGGTCTCACCAACGAAGCGGACATTGAAGCGTTTCTCAGCGGCCAATATCTCAAGCCAGAAGATCCTTTTTTGCTCTCTGATATGAAAACGGCCGTACAGCGCATTCTACAAGCGCGGGACAATGACGAAACGATTGTCGTTTATGGAGATTTTGACGCCGATGGGGTTACCGCAACCGTACTATTAATTGAGGCACTGCGCGCATTGGGTATCACCCGAGCCAAAGCACGGCCGTATATTCCAGATCGTGTAGACGAAGGGTATGGGCTCAATATTGAAGCACTTAGCCATATCTATCATGATCTCAACGCGACACTGGTCATCACCGTCGATTGTGGCATCCGTTCCATCGCCGAGGTCCAACATGGCATCGATATCGGCCTCGATATGATCATTACGGATCATCATAGCTTAGCGGCCGAACTCCCTCCAGCACTAGCGGTAATCAACCCAAAACGAAAAGATTGTTCCTACCCTGAAAAAATGTTGGCTGGGGTTGGTATCGCCTATAAATTGGCCTGTGCCTTGCACCAAGCGGCCGAAACCGGTTTCGACACCGATCAATTGCTCGATCTTGTGGCTATCGGCACCGTCGCCGATGTTATGCCGCTGGTCAATGAAAATCGCAAACTGGTCATGAGTGGGCTAGAAGTCCTGAATAAACTCAACCGCCCCGGCATTTCAGCCTTGGCCGAGGTAGCCGGTATTAAACGTGGGGGGCTGACCTCGGAATCGATCGGGTTTGCGCTTGGTCCACGGATCAATGCGGCCGGCCGGCTCGATCACGCATACGCAGCCGCCAAGCTTTTAGCCGCCAGCAATCTCTATCAAGCGCGAGAAATGGCAGAACATCTCAACAATCTCAATCGGGAACGGCAGGCGGTCACCCGTGAATTACATGCCCATGCGGAACTCCTCATCGACGATATTGCGGAATCACATATCCTTATTGCGGCCGATAGCCGCTTTTTGCCCGGTGTAGTCGGCTTGGTCGCCGGTCGGCTAAAAGAATCTTACTATCGTCCGGCCGTGGTATTCGAAGTGGGTGAGGAAGAAAGCCACGGCTCTTGTCGTTCAATTCCGGAATTTCATATGACCGATGCGTTGGACCAAGTGGCTGACTTGCTCGAACGGTATGGGGGGCATGCTCAAGCGGCCGGATTAACAATCAGAAATGAAAATATCGACGAATTTAGTACGCGTATGCGTCAATTAACGGCCGAACAACTGGCTACCGTAGACCTACGGCCAACGTTATCGATTGACGCCGAAATTCCATTTGAAGATATTGATTGGGCCCTGCATGGCATTCTCGCCCGCTTAGAACCGACCGGCTGTGCCAATGTCGCACCGGTGTTTATGACCCGCGAACTTGAGGTGGTTCACCATCGGGTTGTCGGCAAAGACATGAGCCATTTGCAAATTGAGGTCGGCATTCCCGGCCGTGATCGTTCGATAAAAGGGATTGGGTTCGGCTTGGGAGGGTGGGCCGGCAAGCTTCCCCCACTCATCGATTTGGTTTACACGTTGGGAGTTAATGAATGGCGCGGCCGTCGTACATTGCAATTAATGGTGCAGGATATTCGGGAAAGTCATCGGCCAAATT
The DNA here is from genome assembly GCA_011524645.1 of Anaerolineales bacterium. Taxonomy (GTDB): domain Bacteria; phylum Chloroflexota; class Anaerolineae; order Promineifilales; family Promineifilaceae; genus WTJY01. The sequence goes on from WTJY01000534.1 coordinate 3,245, forward strand.
AAGCAGACAAAGGCTCGAAATAAAGCCAAGGGTGGTCCGGATTTTTATCACGGATTAAGGCTGTCTACAGGCAACATGACAACAAACTTGGTTCCAACGCCTTGCTCACTGGTCAGTGAAATCCGGCCGTTGAGCCCTTCACACAAACGATTGCTAATCGTCAATCCCAAACCGGTTCCCGAATAGTGGCGCACATAGCTCATCTCCGCCTGCCAAAAGGGCTTGAACACGTTGTTAATCATTTCCGGTGACATACCTATACCGGTATCCTCAATTTCAAACGAAACAAAAGGGCGTTCGTTTATTGCCGTCTCACTTACAGTCACCGATACCCCGCCACTTTCCGTAAATTTCACCGCATTGCCCAGCAGATTAACCAATATTTGGCTAACCTGAGTCGAATCGGTCAGTATCTGTAAATCTGGAGAAAAATTATCTCGACAAACAAACGAGAGACCTTTTTGCTGAGCCAACGGCGTAATCACATCAAACGTGTGATCAAGAATCTGTTTAAGCGAGGTCCAATACAAGCTCGGTTTAATCCTCTCCTCCTCAATTTTCGACAAATCAAGAACTTGATTAATGACAGACAGCAGATGAGTACCAGAGTGATTAATCGCATTGACATCATGCAACGCCTCATCAATCTCGGCCGATGGCTCATCAATCTCTTCTAAAAGTTCTGAAACCAATTCACTGTAACCGATAATCGCATTAAGCGGGGTACGAAATTCGTGACTCATATTGGCAAGAAAATGGCTCTTGGCACGACTGGCCGCTTCCGCCGCCACTTTGGCATCTTCAGCCTCTTGGCGAGACTCTTCAAGCTCCATTGTTCGTTGAACAACAATTTCTTCTAGGCTATCACGATATCTGAGCAATTCTTTTTGCTGGTATTGAATTCGCTCAGACCGAGATATCAAACTGCGTACAATAAAGCGCATGAAGAAAATAGAAAGAATTAACCACAGTGCCCCCAAAAGTACATCGGCAAAAGCTGGTGCTGGTGTGTAATAATCAATTCCCAGAAGTGGATAGCATACGAAAAAGAGATACAGTGCCAAGATCGCGCCGCCTAGACGATACAGCGAACTCGGCACAAATATGGTACAAAGAAGCAAAAGCAAATGGTACAAGCCAAGAACCGGATTATAGACCCCTAACGGAGAGGCGATCACCCCACTAAAAACACCCAGATACCCCGCCCACACCATATACGAGCCCATCTGATCTAGTGTAAAGCGATGCAAACGTCTTAAAAGTGCACTGGCAATACCAGCAAACAAAGCCGATAACGCCGCATCAAAATTACGCTCAATCAACAAAAATACAGGGACAAGAACCAGCGCGATCGCCAAAAAGAACAAAATACACAAGAAGAACCCCCAAATTGAGCGTTCCTCATCTGGATTATTTTCATTGGTGTGTGGTTTGGGGAAGAGAATAAAAAGCCAGTTCGGCAATTGCTCTCTTAGTTTAAGATCAAACATGGTGTTGTGAGGAGGTAATAGCAATTCGTTGTTTATGCCAATACATTCGCCAAAATAATCAACTTATTGGATTTGCTCCCCTCCTATCAGGAGGGACTGGGGAGGTATTTCTCTCCCTCTCCCCCAGCCCCTCTCCGGTTGGGAGAGGGGCGCTTTTGATCCAACGTGGATTAAAAATAATTGAACCAGCAGCCTGAAATATTTTTAATTCAATAAACAACTTTACCTTAAGGGCAAGATGTTTGTCATAGGTATCTAAAATTGGCGAAGGTGTTATTCTGCTACAGTCAATTATAACAATCTATCTGACAATTTGTTAATTATCCGCTCAAAAGACACCAAGTAGTCCTAATTTCCTATTCGAATTCCAATGAATCAAACCGAACTAAGCTGTTGCTAAAACCGCAACCCAATCGCCACGCCCGATCACCTTGATCACCCGGCCGCCTATCGCCTCAACCACCTCCACAAATTCCGCTAGCTGTGTCTGTACAATGCCGCTAAATACAAACAAGCTATCTTTTTTCCCATAGGTCAGCAACCCTTCATCTCGTAACAACGGCATAATAATCGCAGCCAAAATATTAACCACTACCACATCGTAATCCCGCGCACGTACGTCGGCCAGAACACCGGCCGCTACATAGACTTGGTTCTCGACCCCATTCATTTGGCAATTTCCGGCCGCCGCCTCAGCCGCCACAGGATCGATATCATAAGCATCAATTTGGGGGACACCGAGCAACGCGGCCGCAATCGCCAAAATCCCCGAGCCGGTCCCCAAATCAAGCATACGCACCTCGGGCTGGGCCACAAGAACCTCTTCCATGAGTTCGAGACACAATTGTGTTGTTTCATGCTGCCCAGTACCAAACGCCATGCCAGGATCAAGCTGAATCAGCAGATCCTCCTCATGTGGTGGGAGATCGTTTTCCCAACTCGGCCGTAGCCAAAACCGTTGCCCCAAACGCATCGGTTCATAGTGGGCTTTCCATGCGTTGGCCCAATCTGTTTCAGCCAGCAATATGTAAACAATCTCTTCGGCCTGAAATTTTCGGCCCAACGTAGCCATTGTTTGGCGCAAATCGGCCGTATCGAGTCGTTCGGCCACATAAATTTTGACATTCATTTGGGGCAACATCGCTCGGGGGTCCAAATTTTCGGGGTCACCGAGTTGCTCGTGAATCACGCTTCCCATCTCGGCATAGGGAACCAACTGTTCGCCCAATGCTTCGGCATTACGGCCGTCTATGACAAAACAAATCTCTAGCCATCGGCTCATGTTTTTATCCTTTTTCATGTTTGGTTATTCGTCGTACATCACGTGTTGTTTCGTGGCAAAAAGAATAACAGCTCCGGCTCCCAACGCACCTCTTTTTTACATTCGCCTTCTTTTTGCCACTATATGGATGATCGCACGATGGTCGTCATTCGTCATTCCTCATCCGTCATGCCATACATCGCATTCGACACCCCTAACACCACATCCCACACATCCCCCATCGTGTCCGCCAAGGCGATCGGGCGGCCGATCCGTTGGGCCACTTCGGCCGGGGTCAAATCATCAAGCGAAACCCGTTCAGGGTGATCAAACATAATCCGTGGCAAGATAACAACATCTCCTAGTTCGATCTGCTTGAGCTGTAAAATCACATCTTCCGCCATGAGCAAACCGGCAACCGTGATGCCATCCCCAAAACGGAAATTTTTCATTTGATGTAAATCAAGAGGCAAGCCGGTCAGCTCGGCAAATTCAGCACATCGCTTGGCCAATGTATCATAGAAAAGTGAGGCTGTACCCAGTGTGATTTTTTTCTGCGGTACCGCCCCATTCTCGGCGATCCACTTACCGATTTCATCTTTAACCCCTTCCCATTCATCTAAAAAGTGACGCACCATTCCCAGACCATTCTCATGTAGGGCTTGGTCGTCATAATCTGAAAGAGGAGGCACCGGCTCTTCGCTCACCAAAAACCATTCATCGGTTGGATAGACAAAACGAACCCCAAATTTATCTTGGTAAATCGCCTGCAATTCCCGTACATAGGCCAATGTATCTCGCGCTTCTGTTTCTGTATGGGCGCGCATTTTGTATTTATGCTGTGCGGTTAAGCCAACCGGAACGACACTGACAGAGCGCACGGCCGGCCATAGCTCGGCCAACTCTTCAATCGAACGGGCCAACCACGCCCCATCATTAAATTCAGGCACGATTACCAACTGGGTGTGGATCTCCACATCTCGTTCCGACAGCCAGCGCAGTTGCTCCATAATATCGGGGGCCGTTTTATTCCGCAGAAAAAGACGGCGTTTTTCCCAATCGGTCACATGAACCGAAACATAAAGAGGGGAAAGCCCCATCGTTTCAATACGCCACCAATCATGGTCAGTTAAATTGGTCAGGGTCACATAATGACCAAACAAAAATGAGTAGCGATAATCATCATCTTTGATGTAAAGCGTACGGCGAAATTTAGGGGCCATTTGCAAAACAAAGCAAAATTCGCACAAATTATTGCAACGCCGAATATCGGTATCAAAGGTCGGATGGGTAAATTCCAGCCCGAGTTCTTCTCCATACTCCCGTTCAATATCGAAAATAATCTGTTCTTCACCACGCTGAATGAGCAGATCAACAAATTCTTCGGCCGCATAATACTGTACGTCGATAATATCTTCGACCGGCTGTTCATTGACCGCCAACAACAAATCTCCCGGCAAAATCCCGACTTCTTCCGCCAAGCTCCCCGGGACAACCGCTTTAATTTCCCCGGCCGTTTTATATGTCACTTGATCTAATTCTTGAAATAATGCCATGAAATCACCTTCTTCAAAGGCGGAAGGCGGAATTAAATATCTTTAGCCTTCCGCATTCAGCCTTTAGCCTTTGTATTTTCCAACGAGTGTTACCATCTCCGATAAAACCACTTCAGGTAGTTTGCCGCTGGTATCAATTAAATGGGCATCATCGGCCGCCATCAGTGGCGAGTGCTCCCGTGTACTATCAATGTGATCCCGTCGCTTAATGTCAGCTAAAATCGCTTCGTAATCTTCGACCGTAGCCCCTTGCGCTTGGCGGTCGGCCAAACGACGGCGGGCCCGTTCTTCAGGTGAAGCGATGACATAGAGTTTCACTGGAGCATCGGGCAAGACAACCGTGCCGATATCACGACCGATCATGACCACCCCCCCCTTTTCACCAATCATACGTTGCCGTTGCACCATCGCTTCCCGCACCAATTTATAATTCGCTACTTGCGAAACATGGGCATCAACCGCAGGAGAGCGCAACTGCCAAGTCACATCCTCTCCAGCCAAAAGCAATGTGTAGCTACGGCCGTCGGCAAACCCATCGGCCGATAAAATCTCCATATCGATTTGCTGCGCCAAAGCGACCACGGCCGCTTCATCCGACACATCACCGAATTGATTAAGTGCCGCGACAGTCACCGCACGGTACATACAACCGGTATCTAACATGACATACCCTAGCGTTTCCGCCAGCATCTGCCCTACCGTCGTTTTCCCAGCGGCCGCTGGACCATCCATCGCAATTGTCATCTCTCTTCCCATTTTGACCTTCTTACCTCCAGCACGATTCAGTCAATAAACCGCTCCAAAGCATACCGTTTATACGATCCAGTTTCAACAACCACCTGTAGAGAG
>WTJY01000041.1 GCA_011524645.1 Anaerolineales bacterium
CTAGCATTACAGAGGAAGTTGATGGCGGGGGAATGACATTGCTCGCCAAAGATCAATACTTCGCAATAACACGAGAACTATTTATCCAATCATCCCACCAACAGATTTTTTCTAATAGAAAACCCAAGCAAACCCACAGCTCATTTGTGGCGGCTGAGTGCAAAACAAATTTAGACAAGACAATGTTTCAGGAAGCCGCAGCAACAGCCCTTGATGTTAAACTCGCTGTACCCAATGCGAAATATTATCTCTTGTGTGAGTGGTTAGATATGACACCAATTAGCACGAGCATAACAGCTATTGATGAAATTCTAGTCCTTCGGCGCGCAAAAAGAATGCCATCCAACACACGCCGCCTATTCAGTAAATATGCGGGGCGACAAGCCCATCGCCATACATTTGAGCATCATCTTGATATGAATCCATTCTCAGCAGAGACATTTACGCGTTTCATTAATCACATTCAAAAGCTTGTTGATGATGACACCCAGAATGTTCTTGAACGTGGCTATTTTTAATTGGTCAACAAGCCGCCTAACAAACCCTAACGACCGGTGAAGCGGCCATTAGGGACAAGAGATAAAAATAGGGAGGAGCCTATGGTTAGGCTCCTCCCTATCCCTATCCTCTAGTCTCAAAAAACAACACGTCGCTTCTATTTTCTCCAACCATGATCGATCCAATCACAACCCAAGTTATCCGTAACGCCCTTGTCGCGGCCGCCAAAGAGATGCAAACCACCCTCGTCAAAACGGCCCACAACCCGCTCATCTACGAGGTACAAGACTTCGGCATCGCTATCACCAACGCGCAAGGAGAATTGATCGCCGAAGGGTCCGGCCTGCCCGGCTTCTTAGCTTGTATTCCCCCCAGCATCCAAGCCGGTATCGCCCAAATCGGGATCGAAAATCTATCGGCCGGCGACGTGATTCTAACCAATGAACCGTACGACACCGGTACCCATATCAGCGACACGTTGGCCTATACACCGGTCTTTTATGACGGGAAATTGGTCGCTTTTACCGCGATCATGGCCCATTGGGCCGACATGGGGGGGATCGTCTCCAGCGGTTGGTGCACTTATTCAACGACCATTCATCAGGAAGGGCTGATTTTTAGCCATTTGAAGCTGTACGATGGTGGGGTGTTAAACCGGCCGCTTTACGACCTGATCCTTAAAAACGTGCGCTACCCAGCTATCGTCGAAGGGGATTTACACGCCAAAATAGCCGCTTGTCATACCGGTGCTCGCCGTATTCAGTCGCTATGCGAACGGTACGGCGGGAGCGCCATCGATGAAGCGATGCAAATCGCCTTTAACCAAGCGGAAAAACGGATGCGCCGCGAAATCGAAGCGATCCCCGATGGGAGCTACTATGCGGAAACGTGGATGGACTATGATGGGGTCGTCTTTGATGAAAAGCGCAAAATCGCGGTTACCGTCAATATCGATCAAGATGAAATGCATGTCGATTGGACCGGCACCTGCCCCGCCACGGTCGGCCCGATCAATCATCCGTTGGTCGGTACCCACGCGCTTTGTGTCACCATGCTGAAATCATTAACCATGCCGGACGACCCGATGAATCATGGTCATTACCGGCCGTTGACCGTCACTGCCCCACCCAACACGATGGTATCGGCCGAATACCCTGCCCCCTGCGACTCTTACGGTTATGTCGCCGAGATGATTGTCCATCTCATCTCACGCGCCCTAGCCCCCGTTCTCCCCGAGCGCTGCCCCGCCTGTAGCTATCAAATGGCCGCCTTTCAGTTCTATCGCACCGATCCCAACCAAGGGGATCTATTTACTTATGGGGAACCGCTCGACGGCGGTGGCGGTGCCTTTCACACCGATGATGGGGCGACCGGCATCATGTTCCTCGGCAACGGCGATGCCCCCAACGTGCCGGTCGAAGTGGTCGAAACCCGTTATCCGGTACGGGTCACCCGCTATGCGATCAATGTCGGTAGTGAGGGAATCGGCAAATTTCGCGGCGGCATGGGGATCATTCGGGATTATGAAGTGTTGACAGATAACGTGCTTCTGCAAACGAGCAACGAAAACACGCTATATCCACCTTGGGGGCTGAATGGCGGAAGTGAATCAGGGGCTAGCAAATTCGTCTTTTGGCCAGACACAGAAAAAGAAGTCACCTTTGTCACAGAGCGGGTCAGTGATTACGGGCCGTTTAATACGGGCGACCGACTGAGCTTTCAAACAACGGGCGGCGGCGGCTGGGGTGATCCAAAAGAAAGGGACCGCGAAATGATCGAAGAAGATTTGCGTAATGGGTTAATTTCGCTAGAAGATGCGCAAGAAAAGTACGGTTACCATTCGCGTTATGACGCTACAAGAGTTTGATCGGTATGGTCCCCTTTTATAAGAAAATAGCTGATACTGCCGAATTTGGTGGGATAAGCGTAAATCGTTCAAAAATAGTCGA
>WTJY01000224.1 GCA_011524645.1 Anaerolineales bacterium
TTATACGGATGGCCCAGCGACAAGGGATTGAGGTGCATGTGTGGACGGTGAATGAAACGGCCGATATGGAGCGCTTGATTGATTGGGGAGTGGACGGGATTGTGACCGATTATCCGAAGCGATTGCTTGATTTGTTGCGGTAGTGTGTCGGCGACCGGTTTAGCAAATTTTGTCGATGTAAACTTCGATATTTTCGCGGGTATAGAGATTAATGACGGGGATCGCTTCTCCGTCTTGGAAGACGTTTAGGCGTTGGACAAAGGAGGCTCCACAGCCACTGGTAATGGGCAAAATGTAGCTGTCTTCCCCATTGCTGTCTTGTTCTGAGATTCGTGCGCTACCGGTGTACGCATCCCCCAGTTCAAATGTGTAATCATAGCCGGTCGGGACCACCACTAGAATTTCGCCACTCCATGTATTGTTGCCATTGGCTGATCCGGCCAAAAAGGTAAAGGCGGCCGTGCCGTACGGCGCATCGCTTTCTTTCGTCGCGGTGGGCCAGATGGTCGGTATTTTGGTGGCCGTTGCGGTGGCCGTTGGTGCAGGGGTATGGGTTGCTGTCGCTTCTGTGGTCGCGGTGGCGGTTGGCGCAGGGGTATTGGTGGGCAGCTGTGTCGCGGTTGCTGTTGGCGGGATTTCGGTGTTGGTCGCAATCGGAATCGGCGTTTTTGTGGCGATCACTTCGCTTGTTGGCTCGGCCGTGGGGAGGGTTTGCACAACGGCCGTATTGTTCTCTGCGTAAACCGCATCAACAAGAAAATTACCGATGTATAAGCCTGAGCCGAATCCCAAACTTAAGATAAATAATGCACCAACAACACCTATTGCGTTCCAACTACTTTTAGACATAGTGTGTACCTGTAATAAATTAGTGACAGTACGTTTGATACAGCGTCTCAGAAATCTTCTGAATTTTTGCAATTCGTCTGTTTTGCCCCCCTCTCCCAACGGGAGAGGGGCTGGGGGAGAGGGAAATTTATAAAATCAACCTCCCCCACCCCCTCCTCATAGGAGGGGAGGAAAACAATAGATCACTTTTGAGACGATGCATTAATATCGAATGATTAAGCAGATAAGCAGATAAGCAGTGCTCGAAATCTCTGCGCACTTTCTCTAAATTGTAAAAGCTTTAAAATCGATCAGCCAAAAAATTTCACGCTTGCCCTACGCCGGTTATGTTTTTTTACGCTTTTGGTGGTTTGGTGCTGGCTGTGTCGGCTGTCGATGTTGTTGCTTATAAATTAAAGACGTTCAACTTTTGTTTCCGGCCGTGTTCGTGAGCTACATGTAAAAAGTTGAACGTCGTTCTGATGAGTGTGCCCAGCGTTGTGACAGTTCTGGGCATAGCACGTCTTAATTAAGCGACTTTGTGAACCTGAATGAGGTTTGTGAAACCTGTCCGGCCGAAGGGGACACCACCTGTGATAATGACAACATCATCTTTTTCCAAGACCGGGTCCTTTACGGCCGCGACCGATTGTCGAATCATCTCGTCCGTTGTTTTGACATTGGGCATGATTAGACAGGAGACGCCCCAGACTAGAGCGAGTCGGCGCTGGGTACGTTCTTGTGGTGAAACCGCGATGATCAGTGTTTCTGGTCTGTGGCGCGCGATTTGCTGTGCCGTCACCCCTGACATAGTAGAGGTGATGATTAATTTTGCGTCGATCTGTTCGGCAACACGACAGCTGGCCGCGCTAATGGTGTCAGAAATATTATTGAGCTGTTCGATCTCTTTCCGTTTGCTAATCCAGCGGTTGTAAGGGAATTCAGCTTCGGTATGGCGTGCGATGCGGTTCATCATTTGGACCGATTCGACCGGGTATTTTCCAGAGGCTGTTTCACCGGATAGCATAACCGCATCACTTCCATCGAGAATCGCGTTGGCGACGTCGCTTGATTCAGCTCGTGTCGGCCGTGGGTTGCTGGTCATCGATTCGAGCATTTGGGTGGCGGTAATGACCGGCCGTCCTAAGCTATTCGCGACACGGATGATTCGTTTTTGCAACATCGGTAGCTGTTGCGAAGGCATATCTAGGCCTAAGTCCCCGCGAGCGACCATAAGCCCATCCGCTATAGTGGCGATTGACTCAAGGTTTTGAATCGCTTCAAATTTTTCAATTTTAGCGATCACAGGGATTTTGACCCCATGGCCGTCCATCAGTTCACGTAAATAAACGATGTCATCCGCTTCTCTGACAAATGAGAGCGCGACATAATCTAGTTTTAGTTCACAAATAACGGGTAAATCATTTTTGTCTTTTTCGGTAATGCTGGGAATCGGCAAACGGGTTCCGGGGGTGTTGATCCCTTTGCGTTCTTTTAAGACACCGTCGAAGCGTGAGCGACAGCGCAAAATGCCATCTTTCTTTTCAATGACGATCAATTCCATTTCTCCATCACCGATGATCATGCTGGCGCCAGAATCTAGTGCTTCGATGAGTTCTGGGTGAGGGAGATGCAAAATGCCGGGTTGGTTTTCCTCACCGCCGAGTAAAACTTCATCACCGGCCTGTAAGGTGATGGGAGCGAAACGGCCGAGGCGAATTTTGGGTCCTTGTAAGTCACCCATAATCGCTAGAATTTTCCCTTCTTCGGCCGCGACTTTACGCAATAAAGCGATTGTTTCGCGGTGTGTGTCGTGATCCCCATGTGAAAAGTTGATGCGAGCCACATTGAGTCCCGCATGTAACATACCACGAATGGTGTCTTCGTTGTTGGATGCAGGCCCGATTGTGGCCACAATTTTGGTTCGTATCATGTTCCTGATTCTCTCTCCTAAGGAATGAAAGCTAAAGAATTGTCGTATCTGAATTGTCACCGCCTACGGCGGCTCGTAAAGTTGTTTGTTAGGTTTTTTCGGTGGCATTGCCACCGAAAAAACCTAATTTAAGGATGGGTTGCGCGGCCTACGGCCGAGCAACCCATTAGACAACAGATGCGACAATTATTTCGCCGTTATTCCTAAACAATTAATTGATTGCCTCAAGATTATTTATAAACTTTATAACTATTCAGCTACATTTTGGGCTCCCTCTTCTTTTGAAAGAGACGAGCTGAGGGGGAGGAGAAAATTTATTTAAATCTACCTCCCCTAGCCCCTCCTTACCTTAATCGGAGGGGAACCAAACAAAAATGACTACTGCTGAAGAATTATTAAATCTCGATGGCTTTCCCCAGTATTGTTTTAGCACAAAGTGACAATTTTATAAATATTAGTTTTGCCTAAAATATCGGCCGATATTCTAGCTATATATGAGTTTCTGTCGTCTTAAACCCATACAAAAAAGCCTGTCATTGATCAAATGACAGGCTTTTTTGTAAAAAGTGTTTTTTTGTAATATCCCCTTTAGGCTGCTTGCAAGCGTATTTGTATTTTATCCCCCTCTAGACGAACCACTTGAAGTTGGATACGGGCATCTGTTGAGAAATTGTCTTCAAGCCAGCGGTGGGATTCATCACCGAGCACAAGACGGGCGACATTGTCCGGTTGCAAGCGCCAGACTGTCGATTTTTCATCATACTTGCCATCGTAATAGACACTGACTTCGCGGGTTTCGGTACGGGCTGTTTTCGCAAAAAACGGCCAGTGTTTAGAGGTCATGTTGATAAACCCTTTACGTAAGTGAAGCTTTTTCAAGCTAGCTGTGTAGCTAAACTCTTCTGGCTGTGGTGCTTCTGCAGCCGCTTTGCTTCCTTTCGCTTTTTTGATCTCTTCTTCGCTTTTGTTGGTCACTTTTTTGGTTACCCCGCGTTTTTTGGTGCGGGTTGTGCTTTTGCTTTTGCCTATACTGGTTAAGCTCCCTTTTTGTTGGCGAGCGAATACTTTTAGAAAGGGCAGGCTTTTATCGATCTGCTCAATAACTAAATTGATGAGCTTATTACTCATACCGGCGGCGAGTTGAGAATCGAGACGGTAACTTAAGTGGACCGGAGTGATCCACTTGACCTCGCTGTTGAGAAATGCGGCACGTCCGGTAATGGTTTCGCACGATTCTGGATCGAACTTTTCTACACCATCTTTGTATAGATCGTTGTAGAAAGAAACTTCCCCAGATTCTTCATCGATATGGTTTTGTTGCAAATGGAGATGCCAATCTTCGCCGAGCTCGGTAATGATATGATGCCAGCTATTGATCGATTTTTCGGCCGTTTTAAGCCCCCGATTAATTGCCGCTTTGTCGGTAATGCTGATACGCATTTCGAATAACATCGGCCGTGCATAGAAAGCGATATAAGGGCCACGTTCTGGGTCCGCATTGGTTGCGAGATAAACGGTTTGAGCCTCTTGGTTCATGCCCCAAAAGGGGAGAGCCGCTTTGGCTTGTGGAGATAAATTGCTGTAAATCGTTTTGATAAACAGATCTAGATGCTCAAGAGCAAATTTGATCGCATTGGCTTCGCCTGCCCAGCCGAAGGCTGTAAAGACCGGCATGGGTAAACCTGTAAATTGTGTTGTTTCAGACATAGTAGGTAGAAATGTAGGCTGGACAACAAATAGTGTTGTAATGTATTGATTTGACTTTGGTTTTTGGATTAATTAGAGGCATATTGGGGGACCCAATACGTCTTTAGTTTTACCATTGTCTAAGGAATTGTCAAGCATTATTCAAGCCCTGCGGCCGCTAGTTTTTCCGCTTCGTCGGCGATAATCAGCCGATCAATAAACTGATCGATATCCCCATCCATGACAGACGGAAGATTGTAGCTTGAATGTCCGATGCGATGATCGGTAACGCGACTTTGGGGATAGTTATATGTGCGAACCTTTTCGCTACGATCCCCTGATCCGACTTGGGCTTTTCGTTCGGCCGCGACTTGGGCATTTTGTTCCGCCACTTCCGCTTCTTGTAAACGACTTTGGATAATGGTAATTGCGAGTTGCTTGTTTTGCGTCAAGCTTCGTTCTGATTGAACCTTGACCATGAGTCCGGACGGTTTGTGGATGACACGAGCGGCCGTGGCATTTTTCTGCATGTGCTGACCACCGGGGCCGGATGAAAATTCCGCCTTGATTTCTAAGTCGTTCGGGTTGATCGTGACATCGACCGCGTCGATTTCCGGCATAACCGCGACGGTGACGGTGCTGGTGTGGATTCGGCCTTGGGATTCTGTTGCGGGAACTCGTTGCACCCGATGGACCCCACTTTCATAGCGAAAACGGGAGTAAGCTCCTTTTCCTTTGACGGTAAAGATGACTTCTTTATACCCACCGACACCGATAAAATTTTCATCCATGATTGCGGGTTTGAGTTTGCGTGACTCTGCATAGCGCGTATACATGCGAAGAAGATCGGCCGCAAAAAGAGCCGCTTCATCTCCACCTGCACCGGCACGGATTTCCACAAAGACATTTCGCTCATCTCTCGGGTCTTTCGGGATAAGCAAGCGACGCATTTTTTGCGCTAACTCTTCTTTTGTTTTAGTTAGCTCTTTTATTTCATCTTGCATGAAAGAGATCATTTCTCGATCGCTCTCTAGCTGGATCATTTCTTTCGCTTCTTCGATATCTTGTATTGTACGTTGGTAGATTTGATGTGAATCGTAAAGCGGTTGTATATCGGTCCGTTCTTGCGCCAAATCGGACAGTTTTTTGTGGTCGCTCATGATGAATGGGTCCATCATTTGTCGTTCGATTTCTTCGAAGCGCGCGACAACCTTGGCAACTTGTTCAAACATATTAATTTACCTGAATCTTGCTTGCGAGTTTTAGGCTACAAATTTGCTGTTCGTTTATTAGAGTAATAAAGGTGGATAGTATAGTGGGGGGCACAATCCGTCAAGTTTGGTTGCATTTGTTCAATAATTCTCGATTTGACCCAAAGGAATCGCTTTTTATTGTTGCCGTAAGCCGCGCAACCCTTTAGACAACATATACGACAATTATTTAGCCGTTATCCTTGAGGAACTGAATCGGTTGATTTTGAAAGCCAAAATCGATTTTAGATTGAGAATTGCTGTCGTTTATTTGCTTTGGGGGTATTTCTGACTAACACCAAACCTTTCACATAGTTACGGCGAATATTCGCTATTTGCTTGACAAACCGCTTGAAACTAGGATAAAAATGAGCTGTGTCGACAGGAGGCAGGTAGTTTACTCACTCATGTTACGCGCTACCGAGGGCGAGAACGTAGCGCGCTACGTCCCTTAAAATGCGCCATGATCGCGTAACATCAGTTACTCATATAAATTTGTAATGGATCGCTGAAAAGGAGAATTGACCCCATGCCCGGTTTTGCAACAATTGCTGATATTGAAGCGTTCGAGTCTGTACCATTAGAGGAGCGGGGATTACCCCCTAACACCTACGAAGCATTGAAGCGCTCTGCTGAAAAATTTCCTAATAAAAATGCCTTGTCCTTCTTTTTGCAAGCGAAAGGGGACGCTTATAAAAAGTCTGTCAACTATACCTATAAAGAATTTTTGGCGAAAACCCATAAAGTGGCCAACATGTTCCATGCGTTGGGTGTGGGGCCAACCGATACGGTAAGTTATTTGTTGCCCAATTTGCCTCAAACCTATTTTACCGTCATGGGTGGGGAAGCGGCCGGTATTGTCAATCCGATCAATCCGCTTTTAGAGCCACATGTTTGGGCGGAAATTATGAATGCGGCCAAAACGAAAGTTTTGGTGACGATCACCCCATTCCCTAATACCGATATTTGGGACAAAGTGGTGAGAATGGCCAGCGATGTGCCCACACTAGAAACGATTTTGCGGATCGACATCGGTCAATATCTCGGCTTTATCCCCAAAATGGTGGTTAAAGTGATGGGATTGGGCAAGGACAACAAAAACGTTAACGCCAAAATCCTTGATTTTGATGCGGAGATGGCGAAGTATCCGAGTGATAAATTAACCAGCGGCCGTGTGATCGGGAAAGATGAAATTGCGGCTTATTTCCATACCGGTGGGACGACCGGTACGCCGAAATTGGCGCGTCATACCCACTTTAACCAAGTGTTTGACAGTTGGGCGGCCGGTCAAGCGATTGACGGGGACGAGAACCAAATTAATTTCTTAGGGTTACCACTGTTCCATAATTATGGGACGATCGCTGTGGGGATGGGGGCTTGGGTTTCCGGTTCTTCCGTGATTATGGCGACCCCATCCGGTTTCCGTGGTGAAGGGGTTTTGGACAATTACTGGAAGATTATGGACCACTATGGCTGTACCATAATGAGTGCGGTACCCACCGTCTATCAGTATTTGAATAATCTACCCTTAGGTGATTTCGATTCTAGCCAAGTTCGAATCGCGACCTGTGGTGCGGCCCCCTTGCCGTTAGAAGTTGCGCGCCAGTTCATGGAAAAAACCGGCATTAAAATTTTGGAAGGATATGGCCTGACGGAAGGGACTTCTGTAAATACAGTTAGCCCGATGGCTGGAGAATCGCGTATCGGTTCGATCGGGTTCCGGTTGCCTTACCAAGAAATGCGTATCGCGATTTTGGAAGACGGAGAATTTTCTCGTTTTGCCGATGTGGATGAGGTTGGGGTGGTGATCATTCGTGGCCCGAACTCATTTGGTGGATACAACGATGATTTCCATAACCAAAGCGCATTTGTGGATACCGGTGATGGCAAAGGGTTGTGGGTCAACACCGGTGACATGGGACGCCAAGATGAAGACCGCTATTTCTGGCTGACCGGCCGTAAGAAAGAGTTGATCATCCGTGGTGGTCACAATATCGATCCGAAATTGATCGAAGATCCGATGCATGAGCATCCTGCGGTGGCTTTGGCTGCGGCGATCGGGAAACCGGATGCGCGTGTGGGTGAACTGCCGATTGTCTATGTTGAATTGAAACCGGACATGAGCGCGACATCGGAAGAATTGATCGAGTTTGCCAAATCGAAAATCGGTGAGCGTGCGGCTATTCCAAAGGAAATCATCATTATTGATGCGATTCCGCAAACGGCCGTGGGCAAGATTTTCAAACCATCATTGGTTCGGGCGCAAGTGAAAGAGGTTTACGAAGCGGCCGTGAACAAGATCGATGGTGTGGCTTCTTGTGACGTGGTCGCTGAAGGGGACAAGCGTTTAGGAACTATCGCCTATGTCAATGTGACGTGTGATGGGGATAAAGCGGCCGTTGAAGATGCGATCAATAAAACATTGGGACAATATTCAGTGAGCTTTAAGTTGGATATTAGCTAAGCGTCGCTTCGTTTTTTGTTGAATTTTGATAAGGGCTTGGGTTGATGGTGATCATCAATTCAAGCCCTTTTTTGTTAGGGGGATAGGGATGAGGCTATGCAGGGACGATTACGCACTCTTTATTTTCTGATACTGCCGAATTTGGTGGGATAAGCGTAGATCGTTCAAAAATAGTCGATTGACAGGGTTGTCATCCCCGCGTAGGCGGGGATCCACCGCTCAAGTAGA
>WTJY01000190.1 GCA_011524645.1 Anaerolineales bacterium
TTCTAGCACCCAGAATGCGGCCAATCTGGTCGCACCCAGTTCGCGATGCGGCCGGTTGTGTAACTCACTCGACTTCATAGAGGAAAGATGGCGTGATGACATACCAATCGCTTCACCAAATGCTTTTTGGGTGATTCCATTGCGGCGCAAACGGCCGAGTAACTCTTCTAATGTGACCCCTTCTAGAAAAGCAGACATGTCACTGATGCGCCCCGTCTCTGCGCGTGTTTTGGTGGTGACCGGTATAAACTGGTTGGGGTTTTGCAGGTAAGTTTCGCCGAGGGCGGCACAGTGATGACAATACCCTCCTTTGCCAATATAGCAACTGCATGATGCGCTAAAGTGACCATCATAGAAACCCATACTGACCGTATAGACCCCATGATTTCCCTGTACTTTGCCGACAATCGTTTCTTTCTTTTGGCGACAATCTGTAAATTGATTGACATATTGGCCGATTTTCCGGCCGTGGCGGTTAGACCAACGTTTTTCGATTTCTTGTTTGAGTTTGTTAAAGTAAGTTGTCATTCGAAGCGTTCCGATATTAAATGAGGTGTTTGTATCATCTTTGTATTAGGAGCGTGCTGTGTTGTAAGCGACTCTAGTTCTTTCACGAAGATCATTAATATGAGACTCAATCTCAGCAGATGTGTGTTGCCCAACCCAGCTCTGTATTTCTGCTAAGAATGGATTCCCTTGATTGGGAATTTCCTGTTCGAGTGCTGAAGCCAACAACCAAAGGCAGGGGTATGCTAATGGATCACGGCCAAGATCCTGTTCTAAATAAAAAAGTAAAAGCTCTAGTTTTTTCGTGACGGCCGTTTCGGTCCCAGTCGATCCATTGATAGCGAGACTATCAGCAAACACCATTTTAATTTTACGCCACAAATGATCCCCGATCTCAGCCCATTTGTTTGACCATCGATCTGGCAAATCATAGATATGTGACCAAACTTCCAGCTTTTGGTGTAATTTTTGAATATGCCCGGCCGTATAAAAATCAAGATTTGTGACATGTTTCGGGCTGGTCGGCTCAACAATCGTTAACACAGCCTTCGGGGACAATGAATTATCCGGTTTATACGGCAGGAAAACTTCATCTAACGGCCGACGGCCAGATCGATGAGCCAATGGATCTTTACTGCCATGTAAACTACTATTACAATGCTTGCAAATGGGAATCAAATTGTAAGGGTGGCAACTCAAATGGGGGTAAATGCTTTTGGGGAAATAATGCTCAATGTCTGAATGGTAATGTTTTCCACCATAATTACCTCGGGCAATCGTACGGAAAGAAGCTTCATCACAAATAACACAGACATATTGGCTGGGGTTTGCGGCCGTAAAATCCCGAAAGTAATCTTGCCGATGATAGGGCATTTGGCTACTAAAAATCGCTGAATTTAGCCCATTTGAACTCCCTAAGCCATCATAAAAAGAAATCAGAAATTGTTTCATCTCCTTTAACCAGTTAGCGATCTTTTGGGATGATTTGGGCTGTGAATTTGCATAATTCTGCGCGGCTTCCATTTGTTTGGGATATTGATCAGGGACTAAATAAAACGGTAATGTGTCAGACGGCTTTGCGCGATTTAGCTTCATGACATCGGTGCGCATCATCTCGACCACCCGCTTCTTCTCTTGGAGCAATTTTGATTGGGCCGATGTGGAGGATGCGCTTCCCCAATACTCGATCCCATCTGTGCCATTGGCGATTTTTTCAAGTGTTTTTTTTAACGCCCCCTCTTTGCGACCACGACCGACCACCAAGCTAGCCAAAGCGGATTCTCTACCATTATATTGGGCACACTTCTTGAGATAAGCGGTAAGTGACGTTTTTTCAATCGTTTGATGACTCAACGTGTAATCAAGCAGGTCAAGTTGGAATTGCACCACTTGATTTAAACTCTCTTGTATATGTGGGGAAAGCTTCGCTTGATGAACCATTATGAAAGCCTTCCTATTTGGCGGCGAATACGATAGCGCCAATATCCGGGCGCGGTCATATCCATAAGCTGTGTAAGCTGTGCTGGATCGCTTTGTGCTTCTATAGTGCGGATAAACCGAGATGAACGCTCCCCGTTGGCATGTTGCGCATTAAAAATGTGCATCATAATATCACTGGGATCGGCCGCAAAAGTTTGAATACGCGGCCGTACCGCATACAGCGCCCCATCCTCCCGCTCTAGCTTCATAATACTTTCTGGAGAGACATCAGTGAGGGCGATACTCGAGTGGGTCGTAATTAAAGCATGGCTCACATAACCATCCATGATTTGGTCTAACATATTCACGATTTCCCGTTTCCATACATCGTTGAAATGAACTTCCGGCTCATCAAGCAAAATGAGTAAATTTTGGGCACGGAAGAGCGCAAATAGTGCCATACGGCCGAGGAAACTTCTTTCCCCATCACTCAGCCAATCAAACAAATGTAAAAATGAT
>WTJY01000199.1 GCA_011524645.1 Anaerolineales bacterium
TTAAAAATAATTGCGCGATCGGCCCGAGATATTTTTAATTCAAGGAACAAATTTATCTTAAAGGCAAATTATTTGTCACAGCGATCTAAAAATGGCGAAGGTATTGTTTAATACTATTAAACTTGAAAATCATCATACCGGGCACAGGTTACAAAGAATCTAACCAAACCTGTATCAAACTACAGAGTTCTGACTGATTAAAAGCAATTCAGCCAATTTTCTATTTAGTTGACATAAAAATTTGACACCACCAACCCAATATAGGTATAATTCTAATTCTGTACGGGGCGTAGCTCAGCTTGGTAGAGCGCTCGGTTTGGGTCCGAGAGGTCGTCAGTTCGAATCTGGCCGCCCCGACAAAATCCCCTCTGTGCTTCAATAAAATGATACATTTGGCACACATTGACAAGTAACATTTCTGCGGGTATAGCTCAATTGGTAGAGCGCCAGCCTTCCAAGCTGGATGTACGGGTTCGAGCCCCGTTACCCGCTCTTTCCTAAACCATTTTGGGCCTATAGCTCAATGGCAGAGCAAGCGGCTCATAACCGCTGGGTTCTAGGTTCGAGTCCTAGTGGGCCCACAAAATTCCCAGTTCTGCTGGGAATTTTTATTGACCATTACACACACTCTCCCTATAATAAATTCAAGATTGATGAAAACCGCTTATTGAATGGTCCCGTATGTCTTTTGGGTGTACATCTTCCATTCCCACTTTTTTAGATTAACAGTGCCTCAAAAACTCGACGACCCGCCCCATTCGACTTCTAAACAGCCAGCTATTGGTACCAATGAAAAAGAAGATGAAGATGAGCGTAGGCGGCCGCCTAACGTAAAACTTTCTCCAGAGCCTAACTCGCCCTCTTACCGATACAATTTTCAGAGCGACCTTCTCCAACGCCGAGTGATCGATCTTACTCCGCTGTCTAGTCCGCACGCACACCCTTTTTGTCCACAATTTAATAGTAGTCCTCTACCGCTCCGGCCATTCCGCCGTCGAGCCACACGATCGTAACCATGTTACAACTATTCCTGATTCCTGCGATTATCGTTATATTGGTTTCCTTTAATGCGCTTTATGTTGCGGCCGAATTTTCCACGGTTGCTGCACGCAAAACCCGCATCAAACAGATGGGGGACGATGGCAATGCCATCGCTCGGATTTTATATGACATTATGGATGACCCCCAAGGGTTAGACCGCTATGTCGCGACCTGTCAAATCGGCATTACCATTTCATCGCTACTGCTTGGCATGTATGGGCAAGATGTGATCGCGGGCTTGCTAATCGAACCGCTTAGCTTCCTCAGCGAAAACGTCTCGTTTATCACGGCCGAAACGGTTGCCGCTATCGTCGTCTTGGTTTTTATTACAGCCCTCCAAGTCATTTTAGGGGAGTTGTTACCAAAATCGATCTCGATTCAATATCCGGAACGGGTCGCCCTAGCCTTGACCATTCCCATGCGCATCTCCCTAACCGTTCTTGGCCCCCTGATCTGGTTCTTTAATGGTAGTGGCAATCTGCTCCTAAAATTAATGGGGCGCGAACACAAAGATGGACATGGCCATGTCCATTCAGCGCAAGAGATTGAATTGCTAGTCCAAGAAAGCCATGAAGAAGGATTGCTCGATGACGAAGAAAAGCAAATGCTACGCAATGCATTCCGCATGCGGGATCTAGTCGCCAAACAGGTCATGATCCATCGCACACGAATCATCGCCGCTCCGATCGATTCATCGGTTGAAGATCTCCTACGACTCGCCGCCGACACAGGCAAAAGTCGTATTCCTCTCTATGAAGAAGATATTGATCGCATCACTTCGTTCATTCACATCAAAGATCTTTTCCGCTGCTACACTGAAAAAACAACCGACTTAACCGCAATCACCCGTAAAGTGGTCCACGTCCCTGAAGCACTGCCTATTTCAGAGGTATGGGAAAAACTTCGTGGGGCCGGTCAATATTTCGCCATCGTCTTTGATGAATTTGGTGGCACGGCCGGAATCATCACTCTCGAAGACCTCATCGAAGAAATTTTCGGCGAGCTACAAGACGAATCAGACGATGAAGTTGCACTGCTCTATATCGGAAAACAAGGACGACTCCGCTTCCGCTGGGATTGGTTGGTATCAGATATCAACGAATATTTTGAACTCGATCTGCCAGAAGAAAGTGACACAATCAGCGGTTTAGTGATCAGTCAGCTCGGCCGCCCCCCCGCATTAGGTGATGCGATTACCATCGGCGACAATATCATTCGTATCGAAGAAATGGATGACAAAGGGATTTCTGAATTGTCTATTACCAATCCAAATAACAAGAATTTACGAGATCAATCAATCTTCAACATCTTTAATGATGGGGAGGTGAATCATGGCTAAGTTAATGCTTTCCGCACCACTCATTAGTTTAGGTGTTGTCATTGTCGCGGCCGTTAGCTCGGCCGATGAAGCGGCCGCCGCCGGGTTCGGCGCGTGGTTGGTTCCTATCCTCGTCATCGCCGCTCTGATCGCCCTCAACGGTCTCTATGTCGCCTCTGAATTCGCCATTATCGGTGCTCGCCCCAGCCAAATGGAAGCGATGGCTCAAAATGGAGATACCAAAGCGGAAAAAATCCTCGGCATTATTGAAACGCCGGAAAAACAAGACAGCTATATCGCCACCGCACAGCTGGGCATTACAATCGCTTCGCTCGGGCTAGGCATGTACGCTGAACCGGCGATCGCCCATCTCATCGAGCCATATTTTACCCGCTGGTTCGGCATCGAAGGGGAATTACTACATACGATTACTTACATCCTCGTATTAAGTGTCCTGACGTATCTGCATGTTGTTGTCGGCGAAATGATCCCTAAAGCGATCGCCCTTTCAAATGCAGCCCAAACCGCCATCCGTGTAGACCGGCCGATGAGCATTAGTCAGAGCGTGTTAATTTGGCTCGTGCGTGGGCTCAATGCGATCGGCAACCTCTTGCTTAAAGCTCTGCGCCTTCCCCCAGCACAGCCACGCCCCCATTCACCGGAAGAAATCGAATACATCATTTCTGAAAGTGTCGAAGGTGGTTTAATCAATCAGGAAGAAGAAGAGATTATCCGCAACATTTTTGACTTTGGTGATCGCCGAGTTGGGCAAGTAATGACCCCACGGCCGCGTATCCAAGCGATTGCGGCCGATATGCCTTACGATCAAATCTGCACGTTTGTCGCCGAAAGCAATCATACCCGATTCCCCGTTTATAAAGATGATCGGGATCATATTATCGGCATCTTACACATGCGTGATCTGGTTGCCCATATGCTTTCTGAAAAGCCATATGCCGGCATCGAATCCCTATTAAGCGAAGCCCCCACCGTTCCCGAAGATCAGCTGGTCGAAGAGTTATTAGAAACCTTCCGTCGTGAGCGCATCCATATCGGAATCGTCATCGATGAACAGGGTGGCATCGCCGGTGTTGTAACACTTGAAGATCTAGTCGAAGAAATCGTTGGGGAAGTCCGCGATGAATTTGATGTTGAAGAAGAACCGTTTGTCCAATTGGGTGAAGGGTTCTATGAAATGGATGGAGAATATCTGGTTCAAAATCTGCTCGAAGAAGAGATTCTCCCAACCGGTATTAACCTCCCCGATGTCGAAACAATTGGTGGCATTATCGTCACGAAACTAGGTCGCCCCGCAAAAGTCGGCGACATTTACCATTTGTCACCTGAGGTTCGGCTAAGTGTCATTCGCGTCGATGGCTTGGCGGTACAGCGTGCGGCCATACGCATCTCCCATGCGCTAACCCCAGATGAACTCAAACATAAACTCCACAAGGATCACGATCACGAATGAGTCATTTAGAAGCGATTACAGAACAGGTACGGTCCCACTTTGAAGCGGTCGATAGCGTACGAGAAAACGCATATAAGGTATCTCGCGAATTAACAAAAATGTCCGCCAATACGATTCGGGCCGTTCACCGTAGCGAATGGGACAAAGCGGAAGAAATGCTGGCTCAAGCACGAACGGTCGTCAAGGATTTGGTCGCCTCAACACGGCCGTTTCCCCAAATTCACTGGGCCGGATATACCCAAGATTGCCTCAAAGAGTATACCGAAGCGGAGCTGACATATGCGTTGGTCCGTGGCAAAGAAATCGCGGGACCGGCCGAACTAGGTGTTGACGAAGCAGCTTGGCTAAACGGACTAGCAGAAGCGGCCACAGAATTGCGCCGCCGCATCCTCGATATTATTCGCCATGATCACAAAGATGAAGCGGAAAAACTGCTAGCGATTATGGATGATGTGTATGGCATTCTCGTCACCTTTGACTTCCGCGATGCGATCACCGGTGGCTTGCGCCGCCGTACGGACACAGTCCGTGCTGTGCTTGAACGCACCCGTGGGGATGTCACCACCAGTTTACGCCAAAACGCGCTCGAAAAAGCGCTGGCACGTGTTGAAGCACACATAAAATAATCCCGCTCCTATAAAAGCCTACACCCTCTCTCACTCCCCAATTTATCGCCTATTCCCAAAAGTCGTGCAGAAGTCGTGCAGATTTAACGAGTATCCGTAGTTGCTATCGATTATGCTTGATTCATGTTGATCGGTCATCATCAAAATAAAACAGAAGTCATCTAATCAACCAAGTACAAATCAATCTATCTAAACGGAGATCTAAAATGAAAGTTAAAACCTCAACCAAATCTGGTGCCAGCCGCCAAGCTTGGAGCTAAGTAATAAAACGCCTACACATGTTCTATCACATAAACCTTCATTTCATGCAACTTAAGGATGCGCAATCACAATCACGGCCGCATCTAAATCTAGCACCGCCTTCATCGCTAGTTGCAACGTTTGTGGATCCAATGCCCCAAAACTCTCATCCAAGATCATAAGTTCAGGCTCTTGCAAAATGGCCCGCGCCAAAAATAAGCGGCTTTGCTCCCCATGAGACAAACGCCAACCGGTCTCCCCCACCATCTGCATCATGCCTGCTGGCATCTTGTCTAACAACGGCCGCAACCCAAGCGCCTCACAAACAGCTTCCGCTTTCATTAAATCGTCAGGCTGAGGGGGCCATTGTCGTCCCATCAGTAAATTAAAGGCAAATGTTCCTAGCATCACATGATTTTCATGAAATTGCGGTGCGGAAGCAACTAAGCGACGCCAAGCGACTTGCCCCCATGTTGATCGATCCAGTCCATGCAACAAAAGCAAACCAGATTGGGTATCACGCAATCCAACAATGAGTGATGCCAGCGTTGATTTCCCTCCACCGGAACGACTGCTCAAAAGAATGCGATCACGCGGATCAATAGAAAAATCAACATTTTCAAAGATGGCAGCATCTTGTGCACGATAGCGAAATGTCAAATTCTTAGCCAACATCATCCCATTTCTCGTGTCCGATTCGGCTTCTTCAGATTCTAGAGTCGCAGCACTTTTCGGATCGCCCAGTAAACGAGCACGAGATGCAGCGTTGAACAAATCTTTAATGTGCTCGGCCGCAATAATCGCATCGGAGAGCTGTAACAATCCTTCCACAAATTTAGCCAGCGCCAAGCCGCCACTCAAAATCCCTCCCAGCGTAATCGCCAAAATCGCACCCCCATCGGCTTCAAAGACAAACAATGGTGCCATAATCATGACACCCAGCGCTAACCAGCCCGCAGGAATCCCCCCTTGAAGCCATTGAGCCATGCGGTCTGTTTGTTGAGAGCGCTTTAAGTAGCTTACAAGCAAGTTATCTTCACCCAAGTGCCAATCGATCTTTCTCGCTTGTGCCAGTCGTGTGCGATGTCCAACCATGCGTTCAATCAAATCATGAGTCAAGTGCAAGCGTTTTTGGCTCCAACGGCGTCGCCTCTCCAGATAGTACCAGCCAATTCCAAATGTTAGCCCAAGCCAACAGATCAGCGCGGCCACTAACAACGCGGCTTGCCCGCCTCGCATCATAATCCAAATCGTTAAAGCGAGTTCAACACCCCCCATTAAAAGGTAAAAGCCACCTTTTAAGGCCAACGTTTCAAGCGCATCAGATTCGAACACGCGCCCCATAAATTGTCCTGTCCCGGCCGTCTTTACTTCATCTGGCCGCAAACGCAAGACTCCCACGAGCAATCGCTTCTTTAATACACCACCACCGGTAATCGCAATTTGCCCTTGCAACCACATACTCCAAGCACGTAGTGGAACGCTACTGACCAAGGCCCAAAACCACGCAATTAACCATCCGCCCATCGCCAGGCCAACCTGCGTAGAAGGTTGAAAAATCAGTCGTCCAAGAAACCACCAAGATAAGATCCACAGCAATTGTTGCCCTGTATAGCTCAATAGAAATAGACCGAGTTGCTGCCCAAAACGAAAAACTTGATTCTGTTGGCGCAAAGATGCCTCGGCCGGTAAACGCAAATGCCACGCTCGGGTAATCGGTGCGAAAGCCAATCGGTCAGCCAGCAGTTTATCGACAATGTCAGACCGTTTTCGAGATGAAATTTCAAGCTTGCTAACAGCCGCTTCCGTTCCCGCCCGAAATGGTGCCTCACGCTCCGCACACAACAATACACGTAATTCATGACGATCCTTCTCAGTTTGACGGCCGTCTGGGGTCAAAATGCGCACACGCCCTCGCCCCGCTCCCACCATGGCCAAAACACGATCTTGCCCAGGAACCTGAATAATAAAGGGAGCATCGCTCACTAATAAGTTATCGATGTCGCGGTGATACAGATGCAGTGGTTCAGCCGCTAGGCCCAAATGTGGCACGGCCGTTTCGAGCCAAAAAGGAAGCTGGTTCATGTGTCCCAGTGGTGCGCCTAAAATAGCATCTGAGATCGGTAGCCCACCAGCTTGTGCGAGCAAACTCAACAGTTTTGGCAAATCGGCCGATGACCACCACTCTTCATCCTGAGTCATGGGCTCCCTATCGACAGGCTCTAAGATCTCATCGTCCTCAGGCTTATCCACACTCTCACCAAGCGAATCAACCGCTTCATCTTGATATAGTCGTCCATCCTCCAAACGCCACCGACGCCAAGTGGTAGCGTTCCATAGCTGACGATGTAGCGCATGATCCGTTTGATAAAGCTGTTTATAAAGGGTTTCTTCGTTTTCTAAAAGCGTTTGAGGACGATCATCTTCAACAATCTGGCCATCTTGAATCACCAAGACTCGCTCAAAGTCGGCAGTTGCCGTGACATCATGTGTAATACAAAGAAGCGTCGCGTGGGGCCAATACGCACGAGCGTTCGCCAGTAGTTTTTGGCGTAACGGCCGATCTAAACCGCGAAAAGGCTCATCCAAAATCACCAATCGTGCTTCCGGCCGTGTCATGGCGCGACCCAAGCGGACCCGCTGCCCTTCCCCACCAGAAACCAGCCCCCCATTTTCACCCAGTTTGGTTTGCCAGCCATCCGGTAATTTTTCCAAGACAGAAAGCAATTCCGCTTGCGTCACGATCGCTTCATAATAAATCCGATCCGGTTGCCCACCATATCGCACATTTTCAATGAGTGAATCGTTCCATAAATGCACTGCAGGATCGACCCAAGCGGTCTCTTGGCGTAATCGCGCGAGATCAGTAATCGCTTCCCCATCAACTTTTAGTGCACCGTGTACCGGCCGATACCATCCCAATAACAACCCCACGAGACTCGATTTTCCAGCACCCGAGGGGCCAACAATCGCAACATGCTCTCCCGATCCAATCGAACAATTTAAATTGGCCAAAATCAAATGGCCTGCCGCCTGCACGAATAAATTCTCAAATTCTAAACGCACACCAGCTTTCACGCCAGCGGCCGCTTGAGATACCTGTATGGTCGATTGAATCTCTTCTTGCTCGGGCGTTCCCAAGGGTTCTAACAAGCGCAAGAAGTGATTACGTTGCGCCGGATACTGTCGTGCTAAAAAGGCGATTTCCTGCCCAATCAAGGGGATTCTAAGCAACCAATAGACCAATAACAACAAGCTCGCTACGGTTCCCCCTTGGGCCAAAAAGAGCCCCACAAGCGCCCCCGCAATAAGAAAACCACTCAACGCGGTGATCGTTTCGGCACGTACTACCGTTTTATAAAACGCGAAGTTCGCTTGCCCCCATACAACCAAAAGATTTTCATGCTCTCGCTGAATATTAGACTCGGCCCCGTGGGTCCGAATCGGAATAAGCCCGCGCAATGCATCGAGATAAAATGTACTCAGGGCTCCAGAATGGGTACGCACCCGCAAATCTTGTTCACTTAAACGGCGTTGTAACAAGAGCGGTATAAAAACCGCCAATGCCGCAGCCATCCATGTCTGCCACGCCAACCGAGGGGCCAGGATAGTTAATCCGATTGTAAGAAAAAGCAAGCTAACAGTCGTTTCTAGAAAGCGGGCTCCCAATAAAGGTATTTGGCGTAACTTATGCAAACTATGTCCCCGTTCCGCCATGTCTGAAATCGGCCGGCTATGAAAATAATGATCGTGCAAGCGCGGAATCTTTTCCCGGAAAGCAAGACGTAATCGCATTTCGAGCTGTCTACCTAACTGTAACGCACGACCAGTAACATCATAAGAAAGAGCGGTGCTCAACACAAAAAACACAATCAGCCCCGCCATAAACGCAAGTCGCTCATTATTCTGTGTCAGCCAGTGGCCCGCATCAAGCAGTCCCCGTAACAGCAAAGACTCTATCAATAAAGTTCCGGCCGATATGATAATGAGCAAAATCAGCCAAAATGGTTGTAATAACCCATCGGCACGTAAAAACGCCCAAAGCTGCTGTTCCGGCCGCACTGTTTTCTCATTTAACGCGGCGACCAAATCTTGCGGGAGTGGTGGCACCTCTTCTCCATCGACAGGCTCAGAAACATCTTTCACCCCATTTACTTTGATGAGAACCGCCCCTTTCAATAGAAGCTGTGCCTCATCCTCATCAGTTGGAAGTGGTTCAACGGACCAATAAGCGCTAGGAATCGGGCAATACTCATCAAGTGGTGCCCCATCATCTGCTCGTTTCTCTTGAAAATAGGATTCTGTTTCCCTAACTAAGCGAACTAGAAAATCAGCACTAACCGATCCACGACGTAGTGCCTTAGCCACAATCAAAGAGTCCACAAACCGCACGGCCGCATCTAAAATCGCCAAGCTGTGCCATGACAAATCAGCCGTAGCCGCCGTGACATCCGCCTTAACTCGTGTGTTCGAACAGCCGATTTGGTTCATTCTGGCCATTAACGGATCTAAAAAATCAGACGATCCCGCAAATTCCCGCCATCCTGCAGCCGGCACAGGAAATCGATGACGATATAACTGTTGTAGTAGCTGTGATCGTGTCACCCATCGACGGCCGATAGCTGGATCCATCAATTGAACCCAACGCCCCACGGTTCGCCAAACCACTACAAAATGTGTTAATCCATTGGGCAATACAATCACAGCCAAAGCGGGTAAACTCTGTGCTTCGTTCAGCAACAAATGATCGGCCGGAATCATTACTTGCTCGGCCGCAAGTCCTAATTGATTGGCAATCTCTTCTAGCGTATCAATCGACGTTCCATCAACATCTGTTTGACAAGCTTCGCGCAAACGGCCGTAGCTCACATCGACTCCAAAACCGGCCAATAATGACTTTAAGGATGCGGGGCCGCAATCCATAGCTGATGTTTGGACCACTTCAGGAATAAAAAAAATCATGCGCGTTCCCTTGATTACCGATTGTTACGTTTGATCGTTTGCCAAATCAATTCGGCCGCAGTTTGATGGTCAATAACAATCTGCACCGCTCCAGCTAAATTGCGTTGATAGGGTAAATCAGGTGCATTTTCTAAATCAATCCGGAATTCAACCAAGATTTGCCCATCACGCACGGCCCTATCAACCTGTCGAATAGTTACCGGTATGGAACCGTAAGTTTCACGAGGAAAATCATCTAAAATCAGTTCTCCAGTCTGCCCTGACTCAAAGTGCACCAATAGCTCCGGCGAAAATGTAGCCGTTAATGTGCGGTCTGTGCTGAGCACCGCAGTTTGGCTCACCATGGTTTGTGGCAAAGGCATCGCCACAAACCAGATTAGCCAAGCGATCAAAACGACAATCAAGCTCAAAGTCACCCACAGATCGGTTCGATCCTCGTTTTGTCTTTGTTTACTCTCAAAAAATGAAGTTCCGCCAAGTTGCATATCCACATTCTCAATATAGTTTGTATGCTCAGCTTGTGTGTTTGAATAAAACGACCGTACCAAACCGTAAAGTACATTTTTCCTGCAAAAAAGGCAAATTACCGAAATAATATCGATCAGTGCTCTAAGCACTTAATGCTCTTTAATCACTTAAATAAGTAGATTGCGTTCATCCTATGCACACAGCATTATGCAATTCCTAGTTCTGTCGTTTTGTGTGGGAAGTCCCCTCGCCACCTTCGGAGGCTCGGAATGAAAGGGGTTTTCGGGCGGCATAGCCGCCCGAAAACCCCTTTTTGACTCGATTTGAGCGGCTTTCGCCGCTCAAATCGGGGCTGTGGCGAGCTTTCCACAAAATCCAAGAGAAATAGTACAATTCGATTTAAAAAGCAACTATGAATATCTTTATGTGCCTGTGCGCCCCACCCCAATACTATTAAAATAAATTCAAACGACTCCTATTTATCACAATTTCTGACAACCAATCAACCTTAAATAAAAAACATAATGCCACAAACTCAATTACGTCGCTTCATTCATATTTTTATATTAAGTAGTTTATTATGCTTATTTTGGCTTCCTATTTTAACTAAAGCGGAGCAAGAGATTTCCATCATCCAAGACTCTTCGCAGAATAACCCACCTGCACCCCGCGCCATATCGATCAATCCCCCAGCTATATATGTCGGCTGGGTTACCCCTACAACCGAGTTAGAGGCGACCGTGGGCCTAACAGTCACGGCTGAAATTTCAGGAACAGTCTGTGGTCAAACCTATATTCAATCCCTTGACGGGCAACTCGCCTACCGAATCGATGTCGCGGCAGAAGCCTTAATTACGCCAGATGGCTGCGGACAAAACGGCCGTACCGTCTATTTTCTCGTCGGAGACACCATCATTTCTGACACAGTTAGCTGGACAAACGGCTCACCTAACCAATTTTCATTATCACAACCATTATCCACACAAGTAACTGGATTACCCATTGTAGATGGCACGAGCCTCAGCTGGCAAACCCACATCGCCATTTGCAACTACAAAATCCACCGCAGCAATGATCCTTTCTTTCTCCCTTCGGCCGGAACCCAAATCGCGACAACCACAGACGGCGTTTATAGTGACAATTCCATACCCAATCTAGCAAACGACTATTATTACAAAATCGAAGCGATCCGCTGCAACACAAACAGCTCCGAATTATCCCAGATCGGTCGCTTTCCCTTCACGTTCACCCCCGGTAGCTAAACTCTAAAGCAAGATTAACAACCAAGGCGTGAAACAAACAAGCAAACTCAAGGCAAGCTCATTTCAAACGCATCAGTAAATGGGTTTGCTGCTTCATCTAGTAATGGCACATTTTCCAGAGAGGGATAAACATACATACCTGTGCGAACCACCCACGGCCGTTCTCCGTCAACATCCGCCAAATCAAACGGGAAATAGCTAATAACCACATCCCCTTCATGCCACTGACTCGCCCCAAATCCAGCACTGTCGGTTTGTGCAACACGATCCCCATCAATAATCAGGTGATTAAAAAAGTGATAATCTACCGGAGCAGGTGCTCCAACCCGCCACCGTAAAAGCCAGCCCCCTTCAGTCAATCGATCTTCATACCCTAAAAAATTAACCCAGTTGGCCAATAATGGAGCAGGATTAATTTCATTTTCAAGTATAGGAGCCGCCATGAACGGCAAAGCATAAACATGCAATGAATGCTCATCCTCTCGCCGCACTACAGTTTCGTGCAACAACGCATTCTCCCCCCAGTACGAGCTAATCGGAGAATCAGGCATCGCCTGAAGCACAATCGCCCCATCCTGTGGAAATACAGCGGTATCCGCCCCATTCACAAATCGATGGGGGATGTCTCGCAAGTGCAACTCATAAATCGCGGCTACATTATCAATCTCAGGCTCTTCCCCATCAGCCGCAACCAATACCTCGTGTGCAAAATCATCCTCTATCCACACTTGTGCCAAATGAACAGCCTCTAACTGATGACGGACAAGCTCACCAAAGCCGCCCGGCGTACTTTGTTGTGCCACAAACCCGAGCAAAACAAGCCACACGGCCGCTTGCCCAGCCACTGTGCATCCAAACCCAGCCCAAACCAAAACCGGCCGCCATCGATCTAACAGCCACGCCAAAGCCACCCCGCTAGCCACAAAAAGCACCGGCAGCGTAGGAAGCAAATAATGTAATTCAACCTCGGTCGGAAACCAGATAAAAGTGAGCACGGTCGCGCCCAACCAAATCAATAAGAAACGAGCTGGCTCTGATGTCCTTACTTGTCGGCCGAATAAGAGCAAGCCACCAGCCCCCAACACCAACCAAACCCAAGGAAGCCATGCCAAAGGGCCAATCAATGCCAGAAAAGTCTCAAACTGCTCCCCCCCTGTCAACGCGTGAATCTGCCAGCCGCTAAACAAACGAAATGTGTGCCAAATCGCATTGCTACTCACACCACCGGAGCTAGATCCCCCTGCGCTTAAATAATCGGTCAACGGCCGTGGGCTCTGCACAAATAGGTAATACAAAAACGGTGTCGTAGTCAAAAATGCACCCAGCCCGCTATAAAGCAACCACTTCCACGAAAAATGACGTCGAAATGTCAGTAGAAATAGTCCGCTTCCCACCAGCAAGCTCACGGCCGCCAAATGAATCTGAAATGCCACGGTCGCCAACACGATATGGGGAACCAACCAACATTTTCGCCCTTCATGAAAAGCGAACAATCCACTAATCCCCCAACCAAGTACAAAAATAGCCAATAAATTTTGGGCCCATATCTTACGGGCATGGGCCACAGCCCAAGGACTAACCGCAAACATAAGAGCGGCCGCAACGGCCGCACGCCACCCCCAATAACGCCGCACCATCCAGTAACATAATCCTACAGCGATCGTATTTAACAACCCTGTGAAAAGAGTCGCCGCATGCACATGTTTCCAAATCACCAGCGGAATCGAATAAACCCAAACACTCGCAGGGAAATTCGGCACCCCAACAGAGCTACTAATTCCCCGCACAGCGAAACGCTCCCCTTCTGCCATATCCCAAGCCAACATCAAGAGGCGCGCTTCGTCCGCCTTAAACTCTGTAATCCCTGGCCAGCCAAGTCGTAAAAAAGCGGCCAAGAGCAATATCGCACCAAGCATGAGCGCTTCATGTTTCTGGATTCTTTTCATAATACAAACCTTTGTGACCGTGTTTACATGTCAATTCTGTATTGCAGTCAGGCGTACAGAAGTCTAATGTGTTACGTATTTCCAATGTTGTATAATAAACAGGCTGTCAAATAATAATGTTTTATCAACCCCGCGCAACAGAATGTAAACTGCAAAATGCCCTTTACCCTTTTTAACAATTTATATCAACAAAAAAAAGCCAAACTCAAATACATAATGGGCAAATTAAGTGCTCAACTATTTCCGACGAGAACAAAACATCTAAAAAAAACATTTTCCGTACCCAATTTCACAACAGCATCTCCATTTCAACATAGAATTGACACCATGATTCATCACTATCTGGTTCAACATAAAATTAACCAAGAGCAAACAGAGCATGGCTCAATGGAAAATGCACACAGACAGTATTGGAGCCAAAACCGATCTTATTTTTCTGACTTCGATCACTTAGCTCAAGACTCATACATACCCGTCTATCAGGATATCGTACACAATCTCGTGCCGTATCTACAAGACATGGAGATTCGCCGTGTAAATGAATTTGGTACAGGAGATGGTCAGTGGCTGGATTACTTAAGTCAGCAATGGCCCTTTATCACACAATTTACCGGAATCGACATTTCTGATTACCAAATCCAACAAAACCGCCTAGCCTTTTCTCATTTAGAATTCGCCACGGCCGATCTTCTGACATGGACCCAACACAATGCGACACCACAAACCCTCTACCACACAAATGGTGGCGTCTTAGAATATCTATGCGAAGATTCAGTGCGCGCGCTATTTACAACGCTCAAACAACAAGCCCCTCGCTCTCTCATCTTTTTGAACGAGCCGGTTTATGACAATTTCGATTACGCAGTCGATACAAATTCCCGCATCGCAGGTGCCGAATTTACCTATAATCACAATTACGATTATCTCTTCGCCGCCACAGAACTAACCATGATTCGGTGCGAAGAGCGAAACGCTTTCGGGTATCGTGTCATTACCGCAATCGGCAGGACTTAATCACCAGTACATCTCAATCAACCGAACGTGCAAAACTGTGCGGCTGGATCACCATCTGATCTTGCAACAACTGCACAAAACTATAACCAGGAGGAGATGCAGGAAACTGCGGTTCTTCATCGCCTGGCCACCCTGAAAATTGGGAGAAGGTACTCGCCGCACTTGTATATAAAATGCCATCACGCACAACCTGACTATGCTGATGAATATGACCGAAAAACACCCCATTCAACCGTGCGCCAGCCACCAGCAATCGTTGATGTAATGCCTCACCATTGGTCGTCAGCATCCGATTATGGAGCAACCAAGGGGAGTTAAGCGTTAACAAGGGAAAATGGATAAAAAGAGTCAGCGGCATCGTGCCATGATCAATCTCATCTTGCACAATCTCCATTTGCTCTGGTGAAATCCATCCCTCAGGATCACGCTCATCGGGCGCACGGCCGTCTAACACCAAAAATCGCTGCCCCTTGACATCAAAGCGATACGACAACAAGGTCTCACTCAATAATTCATGCGCCCCAAATGTCATATACTGCTGAAGCTCTACCGCCGTATCATGATTCCCCACCGCATAATAGGTCGGTACAGAAATCTTTGCCAGCAGTTCAGCGGCCGTCTTATACGAATCCGGATGCGGCTCCGTCACCACATCACCGGTGTGAATCACGAAATCCGGCTTCGTCGGCAGTTGATTAATGATTTCAACCAAACGCGCGGCACATGGCAACGGCCGAAAACCATGTCGCTCATAATCGGCCGTGGGACCGATGTGTGTATCACTAATATGGACAAAATAAACAGGTTCACTCATCACAACACCTAAACAAAAAACGCGGCCACCTGTTCCAGATGACCGCGTCGTTTCATTCTATTATTGACCGATTCTAGTCGAAATTATCCGCCATTTGCCGCCACAACCGCATCAATTGCCGGTTGCATGTGAGTGACCAAGTCAGCCACACTGGCGTCGATCATGGTGAAGAAACCAGATGGTGCGATACCGATCCAAACGATGAAGAGCAAGAATGACAACATGATTGCCAACTCACCACCATTAAGGTCACGCAAGCTTTGGTTCTTCGGATTATCCAATGGTCCCATGAACATCCCTTGATACATTTTCAGCAAGTAAATCGCCGCCAAAATCACACCAGTTGTTGCAAACGCGGTGTAAATCCAAGGGGAAGCACCCAATGTCTGGCCACCGATCGAGCCAAGCAAAATACTGAACTCACCAACAAAGCCGTTCAAACCGGGCAACCCCATACTTGATAAGGTCACCACCAGAGAAAGAACCGCATACATCGGCATTGCTCGCCACAAACCACCAAACTCGCTTAACTCACGGGTATGACGTTGTTCGTAAACGATACCCACAATGAAGAACAAAGCACCGGTGCTTAAACCGTGGTTAACACCCTGCAAAATAGCCCCTTGAATACCAATTTCGTTCAGCGAGAAAATCCCCAACATAACAAAACCTAAGTGACTAATCGAAGAGTAAGCAACCAATTTCTTGACATCCGTTTGAGCGAATGAAAGGATCGCGCCGTAAATAATACCGATGATCGCCAAGGTCGCCATCAGTGGTGCCGCTTCGGCCGATGCTTCAGGGAACAACGGCAAGTTGAAACGGGTGAACCCATAAGTACCCATTTTCAACAAGACACCTGCCAGTACGATCGAACCGGCTGTTGGCGCTTGCGTATGCGCGTCTGGTAACCAACTATGGAAGGGAAACAATGGAACTTTGATCGCAAATGCTACCGCGAAGCCCCAGAAGAGCCAGCTCTGAGCAGATGAATAAAGATCATAGTTGGCAATCAGTTCCGGAACGGAGAAGGTTCCTGCGTTTAACCCCATGTACAAAATAGCCACAAGCATCAACAAAGATCCCGCCATCGTGTACAGGAAAAATTTGATTGAAGCGTAAACCCGTTCTTTGCCACCCCAAATCCCGATTAAGAAATACATCGGAACCAGTGTGAATTCCCAGAAGATATAGAAGAAGAACAAGTCTTGCGCCAAGAACACGCCCATCATCCCAGCTTCAAGTAGAAGCAAGAAAATATAGTATTGTTTGACTTGGGTTTCAATCGCATTCCATGAGGAAGCGATCGCCAAAGGCATAATGAAGGTGGTTAACATCACCATCAAAATGCTCAAGCCATCGACCGCAAAGAAATATTTCACACCGAGTGCTGGGATCCAGTTGAGCTCATGCTTCATCTGCAATCCGGCAAAGCTTGAGTCATACATCGCCAACACGACGAGTGAAAGAATGAAGGTTGCCACGGCCGTTAAATTAGCCACAACCTTGATATTCAAATCATTTTCGCTGTTGAACGGTTTCAACAACAGGATCACTGCCACACCAAAAATGGGCAGAAAAGTAAGAACAGTAAGAATTGAACTAGATTCGATCATTTAGAACTCCAAACCAGTTAAGTCTGTATTGGTTGGTATCCTTGATCGCTCAGGCAAAAATAGTCAGTAACGCCCAGCCTGAGCGACAATTTTTAGTATTACGCAGCAAACACAAAGTAAGCGATCACGGCCGCTACACCAAGGAACAAGCCCAAAGCGTAGTTACCGACATTACCGGTTTGCGTTGAACGCAACCCGTTCGCGAAGTTGCGTAATGATTTACCGACCCCATTTACAGCCCCATCAACCCCTAACGGGTCAAGAACTTTAGAGAAGAAGTCGGCCGAAGTCACAAAGGTGTCACGAATGAGACGCTCATGGACAAAGTTATGCCAGAAGTCCCAATCGATTAAGTTTGATATCTCGCCTAGTGGTAAGAAGACTCGCTTAACCCAGCCATTCATGTACAAGCTATCCAGTGGCAATCCTTGGAAAAATGCCCAAACAGTACCGATAACAGGAGCCGCTTGTAATGGGTCGTCATCTTCAGGCTTCATCGGATAGCCACGGAAGACGAGGAACCAAGCGATTAAAATTGCACCGATAGCGATAATCGAAGAAGTAACCGCCACATTGTACTGCAACACAATCGGTGTATGCGGCATGTGAACAACCCCTTCTTCGGTTAGCTCAAATGATTGGATTGAATGCTCTAACCAATGTTCCAAAGCGAGGGTGAAGGTTGTTTTGCTTCCACCGGCAGCTAAAATCGCTTCAGTCTCACTATGATCCCCAGACTCCTCATATTTCTCTTCACTTGCGTAATCAGAGCCATAACCTTCCGGTTCTGAGAAATTAGGCGTATTCAAAAAACCACCAAAGACTGAAAGGACAGCCAAGAAAACCAACGGCCGTGTCATCAAACGGTTGCTCTCAGATGCATGCACGGCCGCTTCATGGCGTGGTTCGCCGAAGAAGACCATTTTGATCTGACGAGTCATATAGAAAGCCGTACAGAAAGCACCGATTGTCAGCATAATGTTGATGAAGCTAAAAATCGCGAATTCATTAACTTGGGCATGTGCCAAAATTTCATCTTTGGACCAGAACCCAGCGAATGGGAAGATACCAGCCAAAGCCAGAGATCCGATTACATACACACCAAAAGTGACAGGCATCTTCTTCCAAAGACCACCCATCGTGCGCATGTCTTGTGGATCAAAATCATCTTCGTGGTGATCATCATGATGGTCATCATGGTGATCATCTCCGTGTCCACCATGCCCATGATCATGCAAATGATGATGCCCGTGTTCCATCCCATGGATGATTGACCCAGATCCCATGAACAACAAAGCTTTGAAGAATGCATGGGTAATCAAATGGAACATACCAGCCACGTATGCCCCCATCCCCACGGCCGCAATCATAAACCCAAGCTGACTAACGGTTGAGTAGGCCAAAACTTTCTTGACATCAAATTGTGTAAAGGCGATTAAACCGGCGTAAACGGCCGTACATGCCCCCACCACCGCAACCAAGTCCGGCACAGAAATAATCCCTGCCATTTGGAAACCGGTTTCGCGCACAATTTCAAAGAGAACATTGCTACGGGTAATCAAATAAATACCAGAGGTGACCATTGTCGCCGCATGGATTAATGCCGAAACTGGAGTCGGCCCCGCCATCGCGTCTGGCAACCAGATAAACAAAGGAATTTGCGCAGATTTACCGGTCGCACCAATCAAGAACAATACAGTGATCGCTGAAAGGACAACTTGGAATTCTGCGGTGAACATCCCAAAGCTAATCGGAGCCGCTTTGCCACCTTCTTCAAACATATGAAGCGCAGTTTCAATAACACCTTCAAATTCAAGCGTCTTGAAAACCCAGAAGGTCAAGCTCATCGCCATAATCATGGCGAAGTCACCCACGCGGTTTGCCACAAACGCTTTACGCGCTGCGTCCCCATTCAAAATGCCAACCCCGTTTGGCTTATCATACCAAAAGCCGATTAGCAAGAATGAACACAAACCAACCCCTTCCCACCCCACAAAGAGCATTAAGTAGCTGTTCCCAGTCACGAGAATCAGCATAAAGAAAAGGAAGAGATTCAAATAGGTGAAGAAGCGAGCGAAATCTTTGTCACCATGCATATAACCGATCGCATAGATATGGATCAGTGAACCAACGCCGGTTACAACCAATAACATTGTGGCTGACAACGTATCGAAATACATCGCCCATTGCACATGGAAATCGGTTGAAGGCATATTAAACCAGTCCCATAAAACGACTGTTTGCGCATGGTAGTCAACTGTAGGCAGGCTGAAAAAGATCAGCACAGCTACAATAAATGCACTACCTGACATCGCAGTCGCAAACCAACCGGACCATTTTTCACCGGAGGGCGCATCTGCGGCAACAAGACGTCGACCGACAACGGTATTAAAAAATACCCCGATCAATGGGAGTATCAACAAGAGAGGTGCGAGTCCAAATAAATTCATAAGCAGAACTTTGGAAGTGAATTTGTTTCGGCCGTTAGTTACAACAAAACACAACGACGGCCGTTAAATTAAAACGCGAAGCAAGCTCCACACTAACCCCGAAGCAAGTTAACATCGCCAATGTCGATGCTTTTCTTGCTTTGGAAGATCGCCACAATCAAGGCCAAGCCCACAGCGACTTCCGCCGCCGCTACGGTCATCACAAAGAAGACCAACACTTGGCCGGTCGCGTCACCGAGATGATGCGCGAATGCGACCAGTAATAAATTCGCTGAATTCAACATCAGCTCAACAGACATAAAAATGATGATTGCGTTACGACGCAACAAAACCCCAAGCGCACCAAGAGTGAACAAAATTGTGCTTAGAGCGATGTACCATTCAATCGTTACAGCCATTCGTATACCTCTTATCCTTTGCGCAACTGTTTGCTCATCACATACAAGCCAACAACCGCGACCAGCAAGAGAATCCCTGTCACTTCAAAAGGAAAGGTGAAATTCTCAAACAAGATCATAGCCAAAACGCGAGGACTTGTATCGGCCGCAGCAGCCTGTACACTGCTACCCCCAATTCGGACCAATGCGGTCCCAATTGAGCCTAAGACCACGAGACCAAGACCGGCCGCCGTCCATAACTGACCACGACGTGTGGCCAAGACACCAGAGCCTTGTTCTGTCCCGAGCAACATGATCACGAACAGGAATAAAACCATGATCGCGCCCGCGTAAACGGTGATCTGAACCATCGCCAGAAACGGTGCGTTAAGAATAATGTAGAAAACCGCAATTGTGGCGAAATTTAAAATCAACCACAGTGCGCTATGCACCGCATTTCGACTAAACAACATCATAATTGCGGAGCCGATGGCGATGACAGCCAATATCAGAAAGAGAATAAGATTACCCATACAAAACACTCACAGAGAGAGTTGGTATTGAACTGTATTACACGAACAATCGTAATGCTTGGCTTATAAGCAACAAAACCGAAGCACACACAAACGATGGACGCGAATTGTGAAACCAACCACGCCCATCGATTTCTTTAGAAAACTTTTTTAAACCGTGTAGTCGCTCGCCCTATTAATTGTGCTAGCCGATGGCCAATTTATAACTGACCCCCTAGCCGTAGAATAGCCTAGTCGCTATTTTGGATCTTCCATAATCGGGATCGATTTTGTAAACACACCCGGTTCGACAACTTGTGGTGTCTGTTGCCCATTAATCGGCACATCGACGATCAACATATCTTTGGTATAAATCGCACTCGCACGATCATAAAAAGCCAATTCGTATTTATCTTCCAACACGATCGCTTCTGTTGGGCAGGCATCTTCGCAATAGCCGCAGAAGATACAACGCAACATGTTGATCTCGTAGGTGCTCGCATACCGTTCACCGGGTGAGAAACGTACATCATCGGTATTTTCCGATGCTTCCACAAAGATCGCGTCAGCTGGACATGCGGCCGCACACAACGCACAACCGATACATTTTTCCAAACCGTTATCGTAACGCTTTAATTCATGCCGACCTTTGAAACGGTAGCGCACCGGCCGTTTAATTTCCGGGTATTGAATGGTTACCGGTGGGGTAATCATATGGCGCATCGTAATCGCCATCCCCTTAATTAATTCACTGATATAACCTAACATGCAAAATTCTCCATAACCTGATCTTGCAGATTTTATCCGCCAAGCAAACCAAACCAACCAAGCATACCGTCGAAGACACCTTCTTCTGCAAGAACAATCATCACACCGGTAACGATCACATTCAAGACAGAAATTGGCAACATGAATTTCCAACCGAAATCCATCAATTGGTCGTAGCGCAAACGTGGCCAAGAGGCGCGAATCCAAATCATCAAGAACAAACCTGCGACGATCTTCAAAATCATGTACACAGCACCCAACATTGGAAATTGTGACACAAGTGGCCCAGCATAACCGCCCAAGAAGAGAACCGCCCACATCGCGCTAAAGATGATCATCTTGACATATTCCGCCATCATAAACATGGCGAATCGCATGCCAGCATACTCAACATTGTAACCGGAGGACAACTCTTGTTCCGCTTCCAACAAGTCGAATGGCGCACGCTGCAACTCAGCCAAAGCACCGACGAAGAACAAGATTCCTGCGATCGGTTGCAACATAATGAACCAGCCGTTTTGCTGTTGCGACACAACAATATCGTTTAAGTTAAGTGAGCCAGCAATCATCACAGGAATTAACAAGGTCAAACCAAGTGACAATTCGTAGCTAATCATCTGTGCAGTTGAGCGAATAGCACCAAGAACCGCATATTTACTATTTGAAGACCAACCGGCTAGCACAACACCATAAACTTCGATTGATGTAATCGCCAAAATGAAGAGCAACGCGACATTCAAACCGGGAGCAATCGCCAAGTAACCATGCGGTGCCAAATAATGAGGCGTCATATCAGCCAACCATTGTGGTAATGGTGCCCATGGAATGACAGCCAAACTAAATACGGCCGGAAAAACCGTAATAATCGGCGCAATATTATAAACCCATGTGTCTACATATGGCGGGGTAAAGTCTTCTTTCATGAAGAGCTTAACCGCGTCCGCCAATGGTTGCATCACACCGCCTAACAAGCGAAGGTCATCTTTACCGCGACGAGGAATCGGAATATAACCGGCACGGTTAGGACCTACACGGACCTGCATCCGCGCCAATACTTTACGTTCGAGTAAGGTTGAATAAGCGAAGCCGGTAATAACGACGAAGGCGATAATTCCTCCGACAGCTAACGCCGCTAACGCAACAGCACCTGCGTTTTCCATGAATACCTCTTACACTTTCTCGATTTGTGCTTCAAGAATCCCGCCGTGGAAAGGTACGCCGTTAATCAAAGCTACCCCATCAGGAGCAACACCGTTGACGTACGCTTCAGCCGAGATTGAAGCACCATTAATTTTGACATTGACAGCGTCACCCATGCTAATCCCCATACCACCAGCGGTTTCTTCGCTGAGATAAAGAGTTGGTGCTTGGATACGCGGAGCGAGTACATCTGAGTAATTAATCAGTGTCCCAGGGGTGTAAAGAGCGGCCGTACGAACCAGAGCCAAACCACCCACTTTGTCAGCAGATACATCTGGCAATTCGAACATCTTCACGTTGCCCGACTCGGCCGCACTGGCCAATTGGACACCCAAACCATGTTGGTTTTCGTAAGATGTACCGCCATAGTACAAATCTTCTTTACCGATAATCGGCCATTGGTCTTCAGTTTTCGCCAATGAGCGATAATCGAGTTTCTTATGTGTTTTAAGTTTGCCAATGTTTTTCTTGAACAAAACGGCTGCAGAGAAGACAGGCTTAGACCCACCCGCTTGCGCGCCAACCTGTTGCAAGATTTGCCAGTCTGGACGACATTGGCCAATCGGAGCGATCGCTGGATAGTAACGTTGGATACGGCGCTCACCATTGGTGTATGTACCATCACGTTCCGCCCAGCTTTGCGCGGGCAAGACCACATCGGCCGCTTTGGCAGTGTCTGTCATGAACAGTTCTTGTACAACCATGAAGTCCAAAGAACCACGGCCGTCCATCAAACCGTCACCAATCGGATCAGCAGCCATCACATAAAGCGCGCTAACATCACCAGATTGAACACCGGCATAAATATCAGCCGCTGACATCCCAGCTTTCTTTTGCGCTTTATAGCCAGGATCATACATATTGTTGATCCCCATATCCCATGCGCCTTGGGTATTGTTATGTGGCCAAACAGCAACTAAACCGTTATTAACTCGGCCGACATGATTTTCGCCCGCTTCGTTCTTCAGCATCAACAAATTAGCCAATGTTTTTGCCAAAGTATCAGTTTCGTCATAAGACAACCCTTCGTAACCATAGAATGCCACAACATTTTTCGCATTCAACAAGGTCTCGGCCGCCTCACGAATTTCACCATCGCCCGAGTCAGTCACCCGTGCCGCATCAAGCAATTGACGAGCTGTGGTCAACGCTTCACCAGCACCATAGTGCAAAGCGAAAGTCGCATATTTATCCAAACGGGTTCCGCGCAAATTAGCAACAACCAATTTCGCGCCACGTTCGGCCGCTTGTTTCACGCGCAACCACCAAATCGGAGCTTCTTCAAGCAAATCAGAGGCGAAAACCAAGATCGCATCGCCTGTGCCCAGCTTACCAAGATCGCTATCTTTGGCGATCCCAACTTGTGCGGTGACGTCGCCACCGGCCAAACGAGCGTTGGCCAAAGCAACATTGTTGGCTTTCAAATCTTTGCGGAAGAGTTGTTGGAAGGCGAAAAGGTCTTCATTACTGGGGCGTTCACCAGTCAAGCCGGCCGCTTTTTCACCCGCCACTTTTAATTTATCAGCGACCAAGCTCAACGCTTCATCCCAGCTAGCTGCAACCAATTCGCCACCTTTACGAATCATTGGCGTTTCCAAACGATCATCGGCCGCCGCAAAGTGATGGGCGAAACGGGTTTTGTCTGAAATCCAGATGTCGTTAACTTTTTCATTTTGGCGTGGCATGATCCGCTTAATGACCACTTTATCGCCAGATTTCGCTTCTTGACGAATGCTCATGGCGATGTTTTCGCCAACCGGACCATGTGGAGAAATACTTGGAATCGTACTCATTTCCCACGGCCGTGCGCCAAAGCGGAAGTCAGACGTAGTCAAAGCACCAAC
>WTJY01000461.1 GCA_011524645.1 Anaerolineales bacterium
CCACCAAATCCGACAGGACTAGAAAATCTGTCGTTTCTGAGAGGTTTTGACTCATCCCACCAAACCTGACAATATCAGGCCATTTACATCTTGAGGAATGTCGTTATGATCGGTTTGATGGCTTTTGGGGATGACACAACATTATTACAGACACCGTCAAGCAACAAAACTCAATAAACCGTTTGGTAATCAACATGCATAAATCATATCTTTTCTGTCTCTGTCTCTCTCTTCTATCCCTATTCGTAATCGGATGTAGCAATCGTCCAGATACGCCACCAGCTCAGGAACAAGGACGTGTGGAAACGGAGCAAAACCGGACCGTCACATCTGTGGCGACCGAAATCGCACAGGGGACAGACGTGCCCCCCACGGCCGTTCCTATCATTGAACCAACGGCCGTTGTGGCGGCTCCCAGCGAACTCCCCGCACGGCCGAACATCATCTTGCTCATGACCGACGACCAAGGGTGGGGAGAAACCGGCTATATGAACCACCCCCATGCCTTAACCCCCAATCTGGATCAGATGGCGGCCAACGGGCTGGTTTTTACCCATTTTTACGCCACCGCCCCGATCTGTTCCCCCACACGGGTGAGCATTTTGACCGGCCGTCATCCGTATCGCACCGGCTGTATGGATGTGATGGGCTGTACGCTTGATACGACAGAAATCACGATTGCCCAGCAGTTGCAAACGGCCGGATATGCGACCGGTCATTTCGGCAAATGGCATATCGGCCGGTTTGGCGGCCGGAATGCGGTTACGCCGGGGATGAGCGGTTTTGATACATGGGTTTCCGCGCCCCGCTTTTTCGACATTGGGGATGACACCTTTGTCCGTAACGGGACCAGCATCCCACCGATAGAGATCGATACCTCAGAATTTATTGTGACCGAAGCACTGCAATTTATCGAAGAGAATATGGCGGCCGACCAACCATTTTTTGCCGTGATCTGGTATGCCGCCCCCCACACCCCGTGGGATGCGATGCCGGAAGACAAAGCCCCCTTTGCTGATTTAAGTGAAGATGCGCAAAACTATTATGGGGAGCTATACGGAATGGATCGCTCTTTGGGGCTGTTGCGGTCGGCCTTACAAGAATGGGGGATCGCTGATAACACGGTGCTATGGTTTAACAGTGACAACGGGGCGGCTAATCGCATTCCGGCCGATGGGGTGGCTGGGTTAAGTGGTCAAAAAGGGAGCTTGCAAGAAGGGGGGATTCGTGTCCCTGCTGTGATCGAATGGCCCAGCGGTATCACAAGCCGGTTTGTGACCGACACCCCGGCCGGAACGCTCGATATCTATCCGACATTACTCGAACTGGCGGGAATTGAAAGTGGGTTGGCCCTAGACGGTATTAGTTTGGTCCCCTTATTGAAAGGAGAAATGGAAACACGGCCGGTCCCTATTCCGTTTTGGTATGAACGCAATCTGCTTGAGTTTACGGCCCAAGAATTGGGAACGAGTGTTTGGCTCGACTATCCGTACAAGTTGCATAAAACGGTCACGGCCGAAGGGACCCACTATGAGCTTTATGATTTAGCGGCCGATCCGGCCGAGCAAAACGATTTGGCGGCGCAAGAAGCAGAGATTGTGAATCGCTTAGCGGCCGCCCAAACCGCGTGGCAAGCGGATGTGTGGCAAGATTTTACGAGCCGCTAGGGGGGGGACTCACTTGGAAAATAAACGCCCCGTCTTGGCGATAGACCAAAACAAAGGCGGGGTTTTGGATTAATTTTGCCGGATCGAAATCACCGGTTCGTTCGCCGATAAAAATATAGTCGATCTCGTTGTTGCGTAAAAATGTGGCGGCTGCAGGGGTTGACCAATCGTCAATGGCATGCACGGCCGGATTAAATGCTTGCACTTGCTCCGCTAGCTCTCGATTATAGATATGATCGATCGGAGGGGTGCTACTGGCACGGCCGGTCAGCGGGGTTAGCCACGCCCCGCCATCAACACCGGCCCACACATCATGGAGCCAACGCCAACTATTGTGTGCAATAACCGAATCGGGTGGGGTGTTTTCTGCGATCCATTCGAG
Source organism: Anaerolineales bacterium (assembly GCA_011524645.1). Lineage (GTDB taxonomy): Bacteria > Chloroflexota > Anaerolineae > Promineifilales > Promineifilaceae > WTJY01. The sequence continues at coordinate 2,050 of WTJY01000461.1, forward strand.
GGCGGTCACATCGGCCGGTCGTCCTAGCAATGTCGTGTCATTGAGGATGTTGATTTGAGCGGTCACGCCGAACAAGGTTAAGCTAGCCAAACCGCCCCCCCAGACCAAATAAAGCGATAAATGGAGCATCGGGTGTTGGGCCGCCAGCCAGTGATGCAGAGACACCGCCGTGATCGCTAAAACGAGGCTTAGGGGTAAAAACAAAATGATAAAGGTGCTGTTCAGGGTGACTTCCGGTAGCAAAACCGGCAATCGGGGGTGAATATTGGCCCCAGCAGTAAGAAATAAAGCGATACCGGCCCACAAAGCGAGCGCGCTAGCGACCCGTAATGGGTCGATATCCAAAGCGAGCCAAGATGAAATCAGCCCCCGTTTTCGGCCCCACCAAGCGATTAGCAAATAGATCAGAATGAGTGTAAGGCAAACACCTGCCGTCATCCAAAACCAACGCTCCCAGCCGGTTGTTAGATAGCCAAGCGGAAAAGCATTTTTCTCAATCGGTGGTTGGGAGTCACCGGAAGCACGGCGCGCTTGCCGAGCAAGATGTAGCTGCCCTAGATGCCAAATACGTGGGGAAATAAGCAGGAACGATAACAAACCTGTTCCAGCAAGATGGATGGCATTTTGCCAGAGACGGCGACCGGCGAAGAGGGCGAAAACGAACACGGCCGGTAAATAGAGCAAGAAAACACGCATGTGAATCAATGCCAAGCTTGCCACAGAAAGGGCCAAAAAGATAAACGCATAGCTTGGCCTTGCCCACGACAGCTTCGATAGAGATTGAGGTTTTCTCGAGCCAGCCCCCTTGAGCTGACATAAAATTCGCCATGTAAAAGCCAAAATAAGAGGAAGCAAAAAGACACCGGTTAGCTGGGTTAAGCGCCCCCATGTCGTGTAGTAGCTGGGGAAAAGAAAGGGAATGGCGATCAAAAATGGGGCGGACCATGCGACCCCCTTTTGCTTGGTTAATAGCCAACCGGCCGTAAACAGAGACAAACAGACCAGCACGCTCATCACCTGCATTAAAATTAATAGCAACTCGTTTAAGGGCAGCATCTCGCCAAACATCAGATGCAGGCTGGCGGAAAGGGTATGAAACCCATAGTGATAAAAGCCATCGGTCACCGGCAAGTAGGGTTCGTAGCTGTTGGTCCAATAACCGGCATCGGCAAACACGGCCGTGATTAAGGCATGGCGACTCGAATCGACCCACGGCAGAAACTGCAAATCCCGCACAGTGAGAAAGCGCAGGAGCAGAACCGCGATGAGAAACAGGCCAAATAGCCCATCGGACCAGCTCAATGTGATGTTCAAGTTAAATCGGGAAGCCCCAGACGAAGGCTCATCTGTATAAATGTCCCAGACCAAGCTAGCCAGCAGGTAAAACCAACCCAAAATATAGAGCGACCATAGTCCGGCCGAAGAAAAACGGCCGATAAAACTCCACCAGTACCAAATCAGAGGCCAAATCGCGACCCCCAAGCCGAACGCCAAACCACAACGGACCATAAAAGGGGAGGGCGTGTCAGAATCTCTCACAATAAATTTGGAAACAATTAAACCGGGCAAAACGAGCCAACTGAGTATGACCAAGATCGGGATGAAATAACGGCCGATTTGCTGTGACCAGATCGCTAAACTGCTGCGCCAAGTGAGGGTATAGCGGGTGGTAAAGTGTAGCGTTTGAACCCCTGGATCGTCTGGGGTTGTTAGTGTTTCACCGTCAAAAATAGGTAGGGTGTACCCCCATAAAGCGAGCCGGTTGTCGTCGCTACCGGTCATGACAATCGTATAACGTTTGCTTTTCGATCCCTCCTGTGGCGGAAACGAGAGTTTAACTGTTTGATTATGGGCGGTTTTATTGTTTTGCAGGGTCCGCTGGGCCAGTGGCTGGCCGGTTTCATCGAGAACCATGAGAACGGCGGCCGTTTCATTCTCTAAATCTTCATCATGATTGACGACAATCAATTCGACTTGGCTCAGCCCATCGTGAAGCGGGGTGAAAGTTTGTTGTAATGACTGCCCCGACTGTGGTGCAGACAGTGCTCGATTTAAGCGAGCTTGATTAATATCGAAAGAACGATCAAGGGTGAACCAACCGGTGAGTTGGCTGATCACTAAAATGACAAGGACTCCCACCACGAGTGGTATCCAGCGCCAGCGGTGCACGAATTGAGTTTGCTCTGTTTCTGTGGTGTGTATTGACATAAAGAATTAGTCGGTCGTGGTACGTGGCTGATCTGCCGCCAAGCGCAACAAGGCGTTAACAACCGCGACCGCGATCCCTGACCCCCCTTTACGGCCGAGCGTCGTGATATAAGGGACGGTTAAGTTCTGCGCGACCAAAGCGTCTTTGCTTTCCACCGAGCTAATAAAACCGACCGGCACGCCGACGATTAGGGCCGGTTTTACACCGGCCGTGACCAGTTCGAGAACCGCATAAAGCGCGGTCGGGGCGTTCCCGATTACGACGATGCTGTTTTCAATCAGCCCTTGTTCGTGAGCCATGTAGATACCGGCGTAGCTTCGGGTATTGTCTAGCTCGGCCGCTTTTTCACGTACCCCATCAGCATTGACATAACAGTGAATAGAGCCACCGAATTCGGCGATACGGGCCGTACTAATTCCCACCCGAACCATGTTGACATCACATACGACCGCACATCCGTTTTGCAGGGCTTGGACACCGCTGGCGACGGCCGATCCCTGAAATTTAGCGATGGTAGCGAAATCGAAATCGGCCGTGGTATGGATCATCCGCTCAATAATCGGTGCTTCGGCCGGATCGAGCGTAATCCCCATATCGACCAATTCTTTTTGAATAATAGTAAAAGAGGATTCAGTAATTTGGGTCGGGTCGGTAATGTAATTCATGGTGTCTCTACAAGCTCTGCCGACAAGATAAAATGGAGTTGTAACGCTTCATCATAGCCGGTTTCATGGTTGCGGCCGATGAGGTAAGGCACATAGCGATGACGATGGGCGTAACGGGGGGTAAAAGTGACCCAGCGCTCAGTTTGCTGGGCGGTATATAGCAAACGAACGGTTTGACCTTGGGCCAACGCATCCGCTAAGCGCTCCGGTAAGTCAACCCGTGGTAACGGTGGGGCCACAATCGGTTCCCCTTGGGCGAAGAGCAGGTCGCCAACAGTCCGAAATTTATGATCCGTGGCGAGCTTGTTGGTTAAATGGCGCAGCACTTCGGCCGTAGCCAACGCATCGTTTAGGGCGCGGTGGGCTTTCCCCATGCGTACCCCTAACTGACGCGCTAAATTGCCAAGATTGTTGTAGCCGAAATTAAAATATTTACGGGCCAGTGTTAGGGTGCATAGCCACGGGTTGGGCAAGTGGATCGTTTTGATCTGTGGGGGTTGGTTCTGGGCTAGTGCGTACTCGGTCCCCAAGAAGGCGGCATCAAACACCGCTTTGTGGGCGACCAGTAACGCCCCATCGAGCAGGCGATCAAGTTCCGGTTTGATCTGGGCAAAATTAGGGGCTTGATCGACTTGTGCTTGGTTAATCCCACTAATGGCGATCGATTGTGGGGAAATCGGCCGTTGTGGATTGACCAGACAGCTTATTTTCCCTACTTTTTGCCAGTTCTCTAGGCGAACCGCACCGATTTCGGTCAGGCGATCCCCTTGTCCGACATAAAGTCCGGTCGTCTCGGTATCTAAGACGACAACAGGGATTTCGGCCAAGCTTTTTTCAGAAAAATCAAACAACAGCCGTTCCTTTTAGATAATTAAACTGATAAACAGGTTGATGAGTAGCGAGACGCCCGAGATCGCAAAGCCGCAAGCCACCGCCCAGTAGCTCAAACGAAGAAAGTTGTATTTTCGCTTGAGAACCATGCCTAATTGATAAATTTGGTGGAGCATCGCTTCACGTGCGGCAACATTATCCGCTAGTTCATCCATCATCCGTTGCACATACTCATCTTCCGGAAGTCGGGTAAATTCACCAAAATAAAACGGGCTACGTAACCGTTCCCTCTGATTGAGTTGCGTCCGTTTTAGATTCGGCAAAACCGCCAAAAAGGCGAACACGCAGGCGACCATCATCATAATACAAAACAAAACCAAGGGAACAAAGAATGGGCTCCCCATAAAACTTTCTGAAAACAACAATGATTGCGTGACTGATAGTAAAATTAAGCAAGCCGCAATAATAATATTCGCTTTTTGGTCCGCCATTGAGTTCAATTGAACTTGGCCTTGTTGGGCTGTACGTAGCGTATAAATAACATCATGATCATCAATGTTTGTGGCATCATGGGTATAATGCTGATCAAATTCAGTACCGAACATTGTCTCATCCTTCAAAATCTTTTGTGCGGCTACCTTGTATGGTAGAAGGTTTGCAATTGTTCGGCAAGTGGGCCGTGGGTCTTGTTAGGATGATATTTGGGATTTGCGGATTATGGTGCGGATACGGTTACCGATACCCGATCTCCTTCATCTGTCGCCTCTAAAACTTCGATTGTGACCCCTGATACAGTCACCGATTCCCCCACCGATAGTGGTGCTTCCCAATTGTCCTCACCGAGATCAGGATAAACAACAATCCCCCCTGTGCCACTCTCAAATGTTGAATCGATCAAGTAAACCAAAGCTCCTTCTTCATATATATCGGCATCGTACCCTAGGGCGCGGCGGCTTTCAACGGCCACGGCCGAACTTTCCGATAACGGGACAATAACAGCCTTTAGACCACCGGCCGTTTCGACCGGCGTTAGCAGGATTTGATTTTCGCTTTCTTCTTGGCAATAGATTTGATCGTCGTCCAACCAATTCAACATCCAGCGATGATAAGCCATCATTTCCGGTGCAGTGCCCCAGACATTGCCCATTAGATCGAATTCACCGGTAAAGCGGTGCGAATCGTCTTCGTTATCGTATTCATACAGGTCGATTAAGCCGAAGCTATGGCCCAGTTCGTGGGCGAATATCTTGTAGACCGATTCATCGGTGTAATCTTCAGACGAGGTATTTACGGCAAAGAGTTCGACGCCATCGATCATAAATTCCCCATCGCCCGTGGAAAAAGCGGCACTGGCGTCAAGGTTGATTCCGTCACTGGCGAGAATATAGACAACATCGGCCGTACTAAAATCGGTATCGGGGTCGGCAAGGGCCAATGCTTCTTGAATATAGGTTAGATGGGTATCATATTCGGCAAAACTATAGCTGTTTGCGGGCTGGCTCATCCGGTACCAGGTGTGAACAGGATCGAACTCTAGGGTGATCCGGCCGTAGGAGATCGTTTCGAACAGATCGGCCGAAGGGGCCACCGTAGTCAAAATCTCTTCAGTTGTTGATCGTGCTGGCGCATCAGGAAAATCGACAAACAGCACCTTAATCGATACAGCACCCAGTGAAGGAGAGGCGGTTTCCGCTCGTGGAAAACCGAGGCCGATTGTAGGGTTATCATCCCGATCCGCTAATTTGCATCGGTTAAGGGAAACCGGTTCGGCACGGTCCGTAAAGGATAAATCGTCTTCTAGAAATTCATCATCCGTGAACTCATCATCGGTAAACTCGCTATCATTAAATTCATCGTCATATTCGTCAATCGGCTCGGCTAGATCACACCCCAAGAGAAATATAGAAATGACAAGCATCATGGTGATCACACTTGAGAATTTAACTATTTTTTGCGACTTCATAGAATTATCCCTGTCTTATTTTTTCGAGAACTTTACCCGTGTCATGGCTAAGGGTAATGCCTGAGGCCTGGCACTGGTGTAATCTTGCTCCCTTTATAAGCGGATGTCCGTGTGTAGGCTCCTCCGATTATTTAAAGGATGTATAGGCCAACGCGGCCAACGCGATCAACGGGGGACCACCTTGAATAAACATACCGGTTGACATGGCCGGAATCGTAAAGCGGAGCACAGCGGCCGCGCCTATCATAAACAGGCAGGTGTAAATAACAAACGCCTTGCCGACCTCCGGTTTCCGATTGTAAAGAAACAGGCCGGTAAAAGTACCAAATGCCAAAAATAGATTATAGAACCCTTGATTTTGGACATACACATAAAGTATTTCCGCATCTGCGAGGTTTTGTACCTGAAAAACGGAATGAACATCTGGGTTCATCCATAAAATACTTTCCATAACAAAGAATAAAACATGGATCACGCCAGCCAAGCCAGCGAAAATTTGTACAACACGGTTCATATTATTAACTTCTCCTTTTAGTCAATACGTTCGCCATTTTTACAGCAATTCTCAATTTAAAATCGATTTTGGCTGTCAAAATCAACGAATTCAGCCCCTCAGTGCCTATTTTTAATTCGCGTCGGATCAAGAACTCCCC
>WTJY01000102.1 GCA_011524645.1 Anaerolineales bacterium
TATCCCTATATCGTTTCTGTTACCCGTTTTCTAAAATTTGTACGGTAGTGAATTATTTATCAAGGAATCAGCGCCTTACCAACCGCACAAGCTCAAGTGATTTCTCTACATTACATCAACGGATATTCTCAAAAAGAGATCGCGACTCTTTTACAATTACCAATCACAACCATCAAAAAACGTTTGTACGATGCTCGAATCAATCTCAAACGTCACTTAAGTCTCATGAACAACGAAACAAATTTATCTCAAAACAAGAATGAAAACGCCGTGCGCATCGCCTTCTACATCGCCTTGCGTGCCAATGACTTCACCACTATCAAAAAGCACCTACATTCCCATCCCGAGCTAGTCAACAAACTCACAGAATGGACGATCGCCTCAGACACTTACTACTGGCCACTTGGCATTTCCCCCCTTAACTGGGCAGCTGGCGTCGGCCAAATCGAACTGGCCAAAATCTTCCTCACACACAATGCTCCCATCAACGGAACTCCAAATGAGCCGTTTTCCCCCCTCCACCATGCTATCTTGATGGAGCAAACCGACATGATTCAATTTCTCATCGATTCCGGCGCAGATATTAATCAAAAAGCGACCAATGGCCTAAGCCCGCTCCACTTTTCTGTACTGCGAGAAAATATTCACATCGCACAACAGCTAATAAATGCTGGAGCATCTCCAAACACGGCCGATAACTCAAATCTATCTGCGGCAGATTGGGCACAACAAAAGAAGCTGTGGGAATTTCAATCTGTATTTGAATTAGCCCAAATAAACAAACAAGACAGTCCTACAACCAACGCGCCAAACGTCCGTTACATTCCCCCGATTGAAGAGCTAATTGGTCGAACCATCAACAGCCAAGGGCAGCCATTAGATAAACGCCCTCTCAACAAGGCCCACAAGCAGGCAATCCCAACGATCACACCGCACAATGCTGTCTTAGAGACCGGCGTTAAGGTGATCGACTTGTGCATGCCAATCAAACGCGGAGGCTTTGCGGCCGTATTTACCCCGCTATCAGGCGTCGGCCGTTTGATGATCCAAGCTCAGCTCATGCACAGCATCGTACACAACTATGATGGCTATATAATTTTCCTTGGGCTCGAACATGGTGAAAATAGTGCACAGGCACTCAAAAGAGAATGGTTAGCTGAATTCAATCTGCCACAAAAAGTGCTTGCTGAAAAATTTATCTTGATTTTTGAACAAAATGACGCGTCAATCACAACAAAGCAACATGTTGCCGAAACCGGCCGGGCCATAGCGGAACAATTGTGGCTCGATGGCAAAGAAGTTTTAATCGTAGTCGATCAATCACTCTCTTCGATAGAATGCATTACGGACTATCTGTGTCGGTATCCAACCATGTCATCAGTAGCAGCCATCACCACATTATTCGATGGCGATCATACGATAGGCTTAGAACCGGTCGCCTTTTCAAACTTAGACACATACATCACATTTACATACAGCCAGGCTCTTGCAGACATGTGGCCCGCCATCGACATCCTCGCCTCAAAAGTGAGCGATCAATGGCTCTCACAAATGCCTGACTCCCAACGCAAACTAACAACGGAAGCGCGCAATCTACTGCGACGCTATCGGGGATTACAATATCAGTTCGAGAAAAGGGGTGAAGCAGGTCTATTTTATTTGACAAACGCCCCCCAAGAGGTGCAAAATGCTGTACGAGGCCAACGTCTCGATCACTTTATGACCCAAATTCTACCGGTCAATGAATTGAAAACCGGCCGCTTGGGTCAGCTAGTCCCCACAGCAAAAACGCTCACCGGAGCACAAGCGATCCTTGACGGCAAATTCGACACCGTATCGCACGAAAAGCTCAAATTTGTAGGCGAAATCTAAAAACATCGACCCAAAAGAGTCGGGTTACCAGTTAGCTCGGCTCATCCCCCCCTCAACACAGGTTACACACACAACAAAAAAGGTGGAGATTGGAACGTTTGGTTCTCACGTTCTAATCTCCACCTTCTTCAAAAAAACAAATAAGCTTGGCAGTGACCTACTCTCCCAGGAAGTTGCCCTCCAAGTACCATCGGCGCTAGTGGACTTGACTGCTAGGTTCGGGATGGAACTAGGTATATCCCCACCGCTCAGACCACCAACACTTATCTGCTATTTTTTTCTTAATTTGTGTCACTCACTTCATACATCATACTTTTTTCGCTCATACGCTCACTCAATTTCCATAAGCCTTCGATACTACCAAAGCACCAGCCTCTCCATACTAACACTAAATAAGCCTTCGACCATTAGTACGGCTTAGCTACACACATCGCTGCGCTTACACCTGCCGCCTATCCAGCTAGTCGTCTCCTAGCGGTCTCAGAGGGATCTTATCTTGAAGCTGGCTTCCCGCTTAGATGCTTTCAGCGGTTATCCATTCCGAACGTAGCTACCCAG
>WTJY01000377.1 GCA_011524645.1 Anaerolineales bacterium
TGTACTAGAAAATGTTACTTAACTTTTGGTCCAGTTTTTGGGGTGCATTATAATCAACCACACCCCTAACCCACCACCAGCGAAAGACATTGCGAAAAACAACACCTTATTGATGATGGCGAAAAATATTTCCGCTTCTTTATCATCTACCATATTAGGAATCACGATTTGGAACTCTGGGGCGTTGGGTCTTTCGGCCGGATTCTGCACCACATTCGGCCGTGAAGTTGAATAATCTCGTACAGGGGACACAAAAATATACATCAACGGCATCACAAACCGACGCAAGCCCAAGATCATCAGCCCATCAGAATTTTGATGATGTCCCAATTCATGAGCTAATTGAGCACGCAAGTAATCACTTCCCACCGCAGTTGACGAAATATACAGCGTATTCCCAATCAAATAGAGGTGTTCAGCCTGTGAATCAACGATATAGATACGAGCAAACCCTTGCAGTTTCCGTTTACCCACGCTCTTTTGAATTTGAGCGATCACAGCAAAAATCTTTTTCTTTTCACGAGTGCTGGGATGACGAGCCCCTAACGCCATACGGGTAAATGTATGACCACTCCCACCACCCAAAAATGTAACCAATGACAGCACAATCGGGGCATAAGCCACAATCAGACCGATGATATAAATCAGGCCGTAGATTGTGATGGATGTATTGACAAGACGTTCGTTGGATGAATAAGTCCAAACCAGACCTAACAACGCTAATTGGGGGATCAGGGTCAAGATAAAGTAGACGGTAAAACGGGTTGTCGCCGTAATGAACAGCTCAATCATCAGGGTCACCATGTATAAAAATATACCTTTCAATTTTGAAATCATATTTCATTCTCCTAAATTTATTCAATGGAATCGGTTTAGCTAAAATCTCTCGGCCGCTTTTTAGTACGGCTGTTATCCTGTGGTTTTTGTCTTTGTTTCTTTTGTCGTTTTTCCTCCTGTTGGGGTTCAATCAGCGGGGGCTGTTCAATTCGCCGTACTTTAAGTTTGGCTACATGGCGTTGACGAATGAGAAATGCTTCTCCGGCCGACAACTTCCCTGCTTCATTCATATCAATTTTGAACGCATGTTGTGTCCGTGCACTCCCCATGCCTGTAGCATCTCCATTCATAATTTGTGTACTGGCTTCGATCTGAAAAACGGTTCCAGCAAGCTGGGCCACATCTTCTGGAAAATCAGAAGCCATTAACAACTTTGTTCGTGTGTTCGCTAAAACCAGCTTTTTTGTTTTCTCATCCTTCAAGCTGGCCACATCTTGGGTGGCTAAAATAACAGCCAATTTAGAGCTACGAGCAAGACTTAGCAGTGCTGTGATATTGCTATTACTAAACTGCCCGAACTCGTCAATGATGAGAATAGACGGCTCTTTCTGCCGTTTCCCAATGAAGTCTTTTAGATCTTCAACCAAAAAATCAAGAAAACGTTGGGCGGTATCCCCCACACTCTGAACTCTCAATGAAAAGATCGCACAAGCGGTTTCTTCAAGGCTAAATCCTTCATCACCAATAGATGGGCTAAATTCACGAGCCAACGGCCGAATGCGATGGACTAACCCATGAAGATTTTTCTCATCAAGCTCTTGAATCGCTTCATATTCATCTAAGTCATGTTCATAGGCTTTAAGTAACCAGCTTTTGTTTAGCCGGGTACGAAGTTCTTCAAAGTTCCGTGGGGCACCGTTAGGTGCATAACAAACCAACTGCAAAATATCTCGGCTCACATCCGCATAGAATCTAGCATTTCCCTCCGCTTCATCTAGCCCGATTAAGGCGCATAAGCGGTTATAAATATCGGTGGACTGACCACGAAAACCATCATAGATCGCCCCACCTTTGTCAAAACCGAGCTTGTAGATCGGTGCTTTCCCACGGCCGTGTTTTGCTGCCAAGGCTCTGACCTCTTCTGCAAATTCTCCATCTCCTTTTCCGTCAACGAGATAAAGATTTCGGTTGGTCGCTGTAAACGCTTCAAAAATAATCCGCTTAATTGTTTCACTTTTACCAGCACCCGTGGTGCCCAAAATAAACATATGCTGATCCAACACGTTTTCATCAATAGTCACCCACCCTTTTTCCTCATTCACCCCAAGATGTGTAGGAAACATATCCCCTTTGATTCGTGATCCGAGACGTAAAACGGATGGTTTCTGTTCTGTCTCAGACCGCTTTCCAGCGCGATCAGCTTGCCTTTTTTCTTGTTTGGTTTTTTCTTTCTCATATTGTTGGAGCTGTTCTTGTAACGACTTGGGCTTTAGAAATCGAGAAAACATAATGAGTCCTTCTAGCAGTAGATAGACAAGCGGAAACAATGGAATACTTAACCACCATGTCAATGGTGGAAATAAACCTAAATCAATTTGGTTTAGTTGGGTTGATATTGGGATTAAAAATAGAGTAGCTAGGGCATAGC
>WTJY01000002.1 GCA_011524645.1 Anaerolineales bacterium
CTCTACTCTCTACCCCAGAGATTCTACAAACGCCTGCATCTGAGCCATTGCACCGGCCGTCATCGGGTGTGGCCCATCCATAAACACCGCCGGATCAGGGTTCACATGCCAAGCTGTCAAAACCGCATCGGCCGCTTCATCTGTTTCCATATCGACAAAACCACAAGCCATACGCAACGACAAATCTTCGGCCGGTGTCCCAAATGGGGTCCCCGGCAAAAAGGCACATTGATGATGATCTAGCAAATATTGCGCCAACTCCTTCGCCGTATGCACCCCTTTCGCCGCCAGCGGCTCACGCCAGCGATCAAAGTTAGGCATCATATAAAACGCCCCCTGCGGTTGGGCGACTTGAATCCCCAGCTCATTAAACCAGCTCCACATATGTTGGGTACGGGTCGCATGAATCGCCGAACAGGTTTCGATATAGTCATCCATTTCCGGATCATTGGCAAAAGCGTGAACCGCCGCGTATTGCGTTGGCCCGTTTACCCCCGACCAAATCTCACTCCCGATACTCATCACCGCCGGTAACAAGCTCTCTTTCAACTCTTTCGGAAAGACAGCCCGCCCCAAGCGCCACCCCCCCAATGACATATGCTTGCTAATCCCCCCCAAAACGATCGTCCCTTCTGGGTAATATTTAGCAAGCGAAATATGGGGCACAATCCCATGATTAATCGCACTATAAATCTCATCACTCAAAACGATGATCTGATTCTGGCGACAATAGTCGGCCAATTCGCGCAAAAATTGATCACCCAACATCAAACCGGTCGGGTTATGTGGTGTACACAGAATCAATATTTTTTGTCCCGGGTTCGCTTTTTGCACGGCCGCATCGATATTTTCCAAATGAAGCTGATACCCATCTTCAACCGAGGCATCGATAAAATGGGTTTGTTTGCCCAAAAACTTCGCCTGCGGCTCGTATGTCACCCAAGACGGGGTCGGAATCAACAAATCTCCAGCCAGAGCCATTTGCAGAGCGAAAATCAACGCCTTACTCCCAGGTCCAATAAAAATTTGATCGGCCGTGCAATCTACACCGATCGTACGCCGATCATAAGCAGCGATCGCTTCACGCAATTCCGGCACCCCTTGCAACGGCGGATATGACTTGTGATGTGCATTGTCAGCCAAAGCCTGCATTAATTTGGGATGGACCGAAAAACGGGATTCGCCAAAACCGAAATGATAAACCGTTTCACCGGCCGCCCATTTGGCGCGAACTTGTTCATTAATAAAAAGGGTGGCTGACGGAGCCAAATGGGGGGCAATAGCGGGTGAAATAACCATAATTTTCCAAAAGTGAGTTATGAATTAGTTTAGGTCGCAAGTATAGCAAAATCGGCTGTGGATAGTGAGTGAACAGAGCTAACCGGCTATTTGTTAGCTAACCGATAGCTTTAGAATAGGCAACCCACCCCGCAACCTTTTAAGATGTTCTCAACAGTTAGTTCATTCAATCAATCAATCAATCAATCGTTTCATATTCGATCTAATCCAAGGAGAATATTATGACCTCAAAACAAATTTTCGGCATCGGCTTAATCTTATTCGGACTCATGTGGCTAACCGGCTGCAACAGCATCGTGCGCGGCTCTGGCAATGTCGTCACTCAAGATTTTGAGACGGCCGGTTTCACCCAAATCAAAGTGAATGGCTCAAGCGATGTCGTTTTGATTCAAGGGGACGAAACTCATGTTTCCGTCCAGACCGATGACAACCTCATACAATATGCATCAGCCCAAGTGCGTGGGAACACCCTATATGTGGAGCTAGAAGGGGACAATATCAGTATCTCCCCGACCAAGCTCACCTTTTTCGTCACCGTAGCTGACATCGATGGACTCGCCGTTTCAGGCTCGGGTGACATTCAAGCGGCAGAACTCACCACAGACAATCTCGACATCACCGTGTCCGGCTCAGGTGACATCTACGTACAACAGCTCAATGCACACGATTTATCCGTCCATATCAGCGGTTCTGGGGATGTGGTTGTTGCCGGTGAAATCACCGAGCAAGCGGTCACAATCAACGGGTCAGGCCAATATGTCAGCAAAGATTTACACAGTGACACGGCCGATGTCCACATCAGCGGCTCAGGAGAAGCATCCGTTTGGGCAGAAGAAGCATTGACAGTCAGAGTCTCGGGTAGTGGCGATGTCAGTTACTATGGTAACCCCCAATCAGTATCGACATCAGGCAACGGTTCCGGCGAAATCACCAGCCGCAATTAATCAATTTTACGAGTCCTATCAGATTTATTCAATTCGTTTGTTCCCACAGTTACGAAAAGCGACGGCCGGTTCGGCCGTCGCTTTTCGTTTTAAACCAGTAAAAAAACCAATCACTTTACCTAAACTTTCCTAGTCCTGTCGGATTTGGTGGGAGTTGATCAATTAACGATTGTCATTCCC
>WTJY01000319.1 GCA_011524645.1 Anaerolineales bacterium
CTACTGGTTAGAACACCTCTCTGAAACCGATCCAAAATCTAAACCCAAAATCAGGCTCCATTACCAAGCGATGGAAGAAATTCTTGCCATGACCGTATCATCAATCAAAACACTACGTCATCGCCAGACAAAACAAAAACCAAAAAATCCTACACTCAATCGGTAACAATCGTTACCCTCAAACATCCAACTAAACTAAACCGACTACCCCAATCTAAAATCCAAAATCAAAAATCGAAAATCCAATGAGTGTTAGCAAGTTAATGAAAAGTCGCGGCAAAATCCTCGACGCAATTATGCGATATCATCGCGAACAACTCCCGAAAATCATGCGCGATGTCAAGCCAGCAGACGTACGAGCCTTTGCGGCCGTTGCCCCCCCCGCGCTCGACTTCTACGCCGCGCTCAAAAAACCAGGTGTCTCTTTAATCGCCGAATGCAAAAAGGCCTCTCCCAGCAAAGGGTTGATGGTTCACAAATATGACGCGGTTAAAATCGCCAAAACCTATCGAGAAGCGGGCGCTAGTGCCATTTCAGTCCTCACCGACGGCCGTCACTTTCAGGGTTCACTCGAAGATCTGCGCAATGTCCGCGAAGCGGTGCGGGATATCCCCGTCTTGCGCAAAGATTTCATGTTTGATCCCTATCAAATCTATGAAGCACGCGCGGCCGGTGCTGACTGTATCTTGTTAATTGCGGCCGTACTCGGTGACAATGACATCGCAAGCTTGCTCAAACTCACGCACAAGCTCGGCATGAACGCTCTCGTCGAAGTCCATACCGAAGAAGAATTGACGCGTATGCTCGCACTTGATCCGCAACCGCGTATCATCGGGGTCAACAATCGCAATTTGCAAACCTTCAAGGTCGATTTTGAAAACACCGCCCGCCTACGCAAAATGATCCCCGATGAAATCGTCGTTGTCGGCGAAAGCGGTCTCAAAACAGATGATGATGTGCGCCATATGCGAGACATCGGGGTAGATGCGATTTTAGTCGGTGAAACGCTAGTCAAAAGCAAAAACATGTTGGCCACCGCCCGAGGCTTTGTCACAGCGGGTAAATAAAAATGACTCTTTCGATTCAACATGAAGACTAATCCGCAAATCGTCATCTTTGGTGCAGGGGCGATCGGTGGCACCATCGCCGCATGGCTCGCCCCACATCATGACAATTTATATGTGCTCGCCCGTGGGGCGACGGCCGAAGCACTCCTCAAAGAAGGGCTGACACTCTATCAACAAGCGTCACCAGCGCAAAAAACCACCACACCGCTCAAAGTCATCACCGATTTAGACGATGCGGCCGATGCCGATTGCATCATCATCACCGTCAAAACCTATAGCCTTGAAGCGGTCGCCCAACAACTCAAAGAAAAAATCGGCGACAAACCGGTCATTGTCACGGTCCAAAACGGCGTCGCCAATCAAGAAATCCTCCCTCGCTACTTTAGCAAAGTCATCTACGGCATCGCCGCCTACAATGCGTGGCGTGACCGGCCTGACTTGCTCGGTTACCAGAAAAAGGGGCCACTTCTCTTGGGGACGGCCGGAAACAACCATCAAGAGGAACTGCAACAAATCACAGCCATTCTCAACCAAGGGCTGGAAACGGTCGTCACAAATGCCCTCGAAGACGCCAGTCACTCCAAAATCATTCTCAATCTCGTTAATCCCTTGGTCACTCTCATCGGCCACCCGTTCCGGCCGGTCTCTTCGCTAGACATGTTACAAGAGGTCCTATCAAATGTCACCCATGAAGGCACTCAAACGATGCGTGCGGCCGGATATCATGAAGTCAAAATGGGAGGGATGCCCTCTTGGACCCTTTTTTGGGCCGGTGCCACACTCCCCCGCTTTCTAACACGCGGCCGATTTAGAAAAAGCTTCCGCAACATGCATCTGAGCAGCATGGCCCAAGACATCATTTTAAATAAAAGCCAGCAATCAGAACTCGAAGACATCAATGGCTATTTCATCCAGCTTGCCGACAAACACAACCTCGCCGTTCCCTACAATCGCGCCCTCTACAAACTGGCAAAAGAACACTTCGCCCGCACCGACTTCACCCCCATCGATATTCAGGACATCTGGCAAGAAGCGCAAAAATTCAAATCAACAAAGACATGAATTTATCTGAACTAAAAACCTATCTCCATCAAAAAGCGGGCACGACCGAAGAAACCCCATTCGGGCCCGAAGCACTGGTCTACAAAGTCATGGGAAAAATGTTCGCCCTCGTCGGCCACATGAGCGACCCGCTCACCATCAATCTCAAATGTGACCCCGATGACTCCCTCGCTCTACGTGATCAGTACGAATCGATCAATCCAGGCTATCATATGAACAAAAAGCACTGGAACACCATCACCCTCAATGGGGAAGTGCCAGAACCAGAAATTTATGATCTTATCGATCACTCTTATCGTTTGGTGGTTAATGGATTACGCAAAGCGCAAAAAGAAGAGCTCGCAGCCCTCTCAACCAAAGGAAACTAAGGCTCCCAAACGATTCCCCGTACGGGTATGACAAACGGCCGTCATACAATCACACTTGATCCCAGCCGACGGCCGTTTGGCTCCCCCCAATCACGACACGTTACAACCTCATCAACTCCGCCGCATTATCGTAAAACAACCGTTGCCGCACAGCTTGATCCCCCGCACACGCCTTTTCCACACGCATCAGCGAGGTATCAATCCGACCCCACGGCCAATCGGAGCCATACATCACCTTTTCGGCCCCCAATGTTTCAATCAACACCTTAATCGTCGGCGTGTTTTGGAATGAAACATCAACCCACACATTCTCAAACTCTTTAAACATCGGCATCATGTCCCACACCCGATCAAGTGCAGCATGACCCACAATAAATTTCGCCTTGGGAAAAGCGCGCACCAAATCGACCAACGGCTCAATTTCCCCAAAATTACTATTTTGCATATGGGCCTCGGCCGGATCTAAATAATAGTTCGCATATCCGGTATGAAACAAGATCGGCAAATCATAGGGCTGGAACGCTTCAATCACCTGCTTCATTCGCTCATCATCCATGCCCACCTTCTGTAAGATCGGATGAATCTTCATCCCCTTGGCTCCGGCCGCCACATCATGGGCCAATTTTTCTTCTAACTGATCAAGATGATCGAAATCAGGCCCCGTAAACGGAATCAATGTGTTGTCTTTTTGCGTAGCCGACCATAAATCTTGAAACGACACATGGGGGTACACCGGCAACAACACACAGTGATCAATCCCATATCGGTCTAATTCCGCACGCAAATTCTCTCGCGTACCCAATCGGTTTCGCGCAATTCCTTCACGATCAGTCCGTGCTTCAATCGCTTTATTCACGCTCTCAGGCAAAAGCGCATACACTCGGTTCATCACCTGAGGCTGCCAAGTATAAAGCTGCTCCATAAAACCCAAAAGCTCAAAACCACTCGGTTTTTTGACCCCGACCTTTTCGATCAGGTCCCCCCCATTGGGGTACAACAGATCGCCCAAATGGGCATGGACATCGATAATTTTGTTCATAGCAAAATCTATTCTACGCGATTTGAGTGCAGATTCATAAATCAGTTGGGATAACGTGCAGAATACAGTACATAAAGGCTTCTACGATCACATCACAATTCGGACGATATTTGGGCACAGGTGGTCGCCCTAGGCGTGGGATTTATTCCACCGGCATTAAAGCACAAAATCATGAAACGCCAGTTGTTCAATCGGCCGCGCACTCACCACCGCCCCTGCAAAACCATGCAACGGCCGAAAAGAACGGGTATACCACTCCCCATCAAGTGACGTTGACGGCCGTTCAACATCCGGTGTCAAATCGACCACAAATGATTTCAGCGGAATCGATAGCCCCTGACCGACCGCCTTGACCACCGCTTCTTTACGGGTCCAGCCAGCAAAAAAAGCATCCGGCCGTCGATTCTCTCCGTACCGCTCCCATGCCGCCTGCTCCTCATCCGAAAACACATCTTTGACAATCGCCGCCATATCCCGCATCGGCTTAATCTTTTCAATATCAACACCCAACAGCGCTTCATGCCCAAAGGCGATCAGCCCCCACTCATCACTGTGTGACACGTTAAACGGGATCTCATCATTGACTAAAAACGGCTTATTCCATTTGCTATAGGTAAATCGAAGAGATTTCGCAGATTGGTTAGGAAGATAGCGAGCCAGCAAGTGGCGCAACGCCCCCCGACACACGATATAGCGACGGCGGTCCCGCTCAAAGTGGAACCGGCCGGCTCGCTCTTGCTCATCGGCCGTCAACACCGCCCCACACTGACCAATCATGCGCTGATCCGGCCGTAAATCGACCCGCCAGATATCGACACATCCTTCCCGCAACGTCACGCTTTTAGCCCGGTTCGGCTCCCATACAACAGGCTGGGTCATAGCAATAATTCTTTCTCCGCTTTCATTAATCCTTTCACCAGCACATCAGACAGCTCCGATACATAAGGTTCGACAAGCAACTGAGCGTGGGTTGAATTGATAGAAACATACTCTACCGTTTGTTTGGTTAATTCCCCCCACTTTTTATACCATAATTCATCATCGTTTTGCGCCAAATTATCGCTACTGACCACCACACTCATCGGGCCGGTATATCCGGTCGGCGGTGTATAGTTATCAAACGCTTCGTCATGAGCCAAACGAACCGCCTGAATCCGCTGTACAGTCGGTGACCCGACACGCATAAGCAAACGGCGCTCCGTTTGCATCTTCACTTGCCACGCCAGCGCATTAAACAACCGTCGATCACTCATATAGTAAGCGGCCCGATTGACGATATACGAGAAACGGCTCTGCTTAGGTGGCTCATAATTGGGAGCCATATTATCGACCAAGCCAAGATACCCCACTTCATCTCCCGCTTGTTGTAGTTGATGGGCCATTTCATAAGCGACCCAAGCCCCCGCACAATGCCCACCGATAAAATAGGGTCCATTCGGCACCATATCTTTCATCGCTTCGATATAGTGGGCCGCCATGTCCGCGATCATGTTGTGCGGGGTTTCTCCCTCGCTCAATCCATACGGTTGAATCCCATAAAACGGCCGGTTTTCACCGAAATGATTGGCCACCGAACGCATCTCTAAAACGCTAATATCATATGGAGAAACATAAAAGAACGGCCGGCCGTGCCCCTCCGGCTTAATCGGCACAATCGCAGACCATTTCGGCTTAACCTCTTGGTTACGAATCCGATCCGCCAATTGGGCGATTGTCGGAGCCTCAAACAGGGTCGCCAGCGGCAATTTCCGCGCGGTCAGCTTGTCGATACCGGAAAATAAACGTAGTGCCGTCAATGAATGGCCGCCCAAATGGAAAAAGTTATCGTTGATCCCGATATCTTTCACCTTCAGCACCGATTCCCAAAGCTGGACCAAATCAGTCTCCAGCTCGTCACGCGGTGCCACAAATTCAGTTTCTTGCGCCTCATCCCCATAATTCGGCACCGGCAACGCGCGTCGATTAATCTTCCCATTCGGTGTCAGCGGGAACTCATCCAAGCGCATAAAGTTAGTCGGCACCATATAATACGGCAAACGGTCATGCAAATAGTCATAAAGGGTTCCCGCTTCAATCGGCTCATCAGAAATGTAATAAGCGACAATCCGCTTATCCTCAGGGGTGTCTTCACGCACAACCACCACACCATCTTTCACATCAGGGTATTTGGTCAAGTTCACTTCGATCTCGCCCAATTCGATGCGATAGCCGCGCACTTTCACCTGATTGTCACTCCGACCGAGACAAATAATCTCGCCCGCACCGGTATAACGGGCTAAGTCACCTGTGTTATAAATAATCCCTTCACCAAACGGATTAGGAATAAATTTCTCGGCCGTTAATTCATCACGGTTCAAATAACCGTGCGTAACCCCATCACCACCGATCCATAATTCACCCACCAAACCGACAGGGACCGGTTGCAGGTGTTCATTCAAAATATAGATCGTGGTATTGGCGATCGGTCGGCCGATCGTAATCTTTTCAAACGCTGGCATGATTTGTGAAATAGTCGACCAAACCGTTGTTTCGGTCGGACCATACATATTCCACAGCTCACCTCCACGGGCCAAAAGTTGGGTCGCCAGCAAATAAGGGAGCGGTTCACCACCACATAACATTTTCAACGAGCCACGGCCGTCCCACCCCCCATCGATCAGGAGCTTCCAAGTCGCCGGTGTCGCTTGCATAATCGACACGTTCCGCTGTTCCAGCAATTGAGCCAAGGCATCACTATCCACGGCCGTTTCCGCATCACACACAACCAATTCAGCACCGGTAATCAGAGGGGTCCACAGTTCCAATGTGTGAATATCGAACGACAATGTCGTCACACTCAACAACACATCATCCGGCGCAACGGCCGGTTCTTTCTGCATCGACCACAAGAAATTAGTCAACGCCCGATGAGGAATCTGCACCCCTTTAGGCAAACCGGTTGAGCCAGAGGTATAAATCACATAGGCCCGTTCTTCCGGATTAAGCGGTAAATTAAGTGGGGAAGTCGGGTAATCCACGAGGGTAACCTGCAAATCTTCCCACGCCAACGGCCGTACATGGTTCCCACCCGGAACCCCATCCATAAATTTCTGCTCAGTAATAATCAGCGGTAAGCCGGAATCATTGATCATATGGGCCAAACGGGAATCGGGGTAAGTCGGATCGAGCGGCACGTACGCCCCGCCCGCTTTCCATACCCCGATCAAAGCGACCATCATTTCGGCCGAGCGATCCATCATGACCCCCACAAGGGTATCATTGACCACCCCTTGTGCTTGTAAATAATGGGCCAAGCTGTTCGAACGAGCTTCCAAATCTTGATAGCTAATCGCGTTATCTTTAAAGCGGACCGCGATTTTTTCCGGGGTACGCGCCGCTTGTTTTTGAATCAAATTCGGGGTCGGAACATTGTCATACATCGTTCCGGTTCGATTCCAATCTTCGAGTAACTGAACCCGCTCCGCTTCGGTCGTTAGATCGAGCGCGCTCAGCGGCACGGCCGGATCAGCCACCGCGCCCGCCACAATCTTTTCCAAATGAGCCGCCATCCGATGTACCGTGTCCGGTGAAAACAGGGTGGTGCTATATTCCAAACGGCCGCCTAACGCCCCATTCTCTTCCCACATTTCAAAGAAGAGGTCCATCATCGCCGTTTCGATACGGATCTTCTCAAGCTCGACCGACACACCAGCAAAAGAAGCTTCAATGTCACCGACATTCTGCAAGGCGAACAAAACCTGATAAACCGGATTGTATCCCGCTTGACGTTCGATATTGGTCTGGGTAATCAACTTGTCAAACGGCATCGCACGATGATTCAACACGTCCAAGGTATTGACTTTGACCGCTTGCAAATGGTCATGAAAACTTTGTTCCGGATCGATTTGCGCCCGTAGCGCGACCGGATTCATAAAATCACCCAGCAAGCTTTCAATCTCGGCCCGATCCCGATTCGCCACCGGTGACCCGATAGCGAAATCGAGTTGTTGTGAATAGCGATAAAGCAACACCTGTACGGCCGCTTGTAGGAACATGTAAAGTGTCACATTCTCGCGCCGAATAAATTCATTCACCTGCTGGCTCAACCCATCCCCAAACGCAAAGTAGAACGAGTCCCCTTCAAATGAGAAATTCTGTGGCCGTTGATAATCGGTCGGCAAATCTAAAATCGGCGGAATCCCCGCCAACGCTTCTTGCCAATAAGCCAGATCATCGTCAAAACGGCCCGCCTCATCTTCAGCCCGTTGCCAAGCCGCATAGTCGATAAACTGTATCGGCAAATCGTCCAGTGTATCCCCGCGCCGTTCAGCCAACGCGGTATAAATTTCCGCCAGTTCTTGCACCAAAACAACCATCGACCAGCCGTCAATAATCAAATGGTGCAAGACCAGCACAACCAAAAACTGGTCATCAGCCGTCTGATACACTTCATGGTGCATCAATGGGGGTTGCGCCAAATTAAACGGCTGGCGCATCAGGGCCGAGGTCAACGCTTGTGGGTCAACCTCTTCTCCCCGTACATCATTGAAATTGAGCTTGATCTTAACCGCCGCTTCGACCGCCGCATACGGCTCCCCATCAGTCGATGGATAACCGGTACGCAAAATTTCATGCCGTGATGCCAAGCGCTGTAACGCGCGCTCAAAAATCTTCCAATCGACATCCCCGTTCAATCTAAAAGTGATCGGAATATGGTACGCCGAATGCCCCGGATTAATCTGCTCTAAAAACCAAAGCTGTTTCTGGCTATAAGAAAGAGGCAACCG
>WTJY01000334.1 GCA_011524645.1 Anaerolineales bacterium
AGGGGGTGTTTTTGCGGCTCCGCCGCAAAAACACCCCCTGAAGACAACATTTGAGACAACGATGCTATCCACCACCCTTCCAAAAATGAAGTCGGTGACGCTGTTTGAAAATAAAGGTTAATATCGCTTGTTCTTATTATACTTTATTGCCATAATCCTTTAGGAGATCAGCCTGCTACGATAAACTCAATACATCACTCATCTCACCCTGTTTATTTCTTGTTTCGTATGAAATTAGCAACTATTCAGCAACAATCTGACTGGACTTGCACCCCTCTGCCATAAAAAGGAGGGACTAAGAAAATGACTGAGCAATTACTTAAATTATAAAATGGAGGAGCTTTTATGGGTCAAAAACTATTCACCAGCTTGTGGTTATTCTCATTGTCATTACTCATGGCATGCACGGCCGTTGTCGAAGAGCAAACGAGCACGGCCGTTGTGCAAACAGACATTCCAACCGGATCAATTGTCATTGGTGATGTCAGTGTTGATCGTGCAGATACCATCGAGAAATTGCAGCCAACGGCCGACTATATCGCCAGCCAGCTCCATGAATACGGGATCGGTATAGGCGAAGTCAGGGTCGCCCCAGACTTAGAAACAATGATTCAGTGGATGAATAATGGAGAGATCGATATCTATTTTGACAGCTCTTATCCGACCACCATCATTGTTGAACAAACTGAAATGCAGCCGGTTTTGCGCCAATGGCGCAAAGGCATCGACCAATACCAATCGGTTGTGTTCTCCCAATCCGATATCACCTCGCTCGATCAGCTACTCGGCAAAGCTATCGCGTTTGAAGAAGCTTATTCATCATCAGGGTTTGTTTTACCCTACACCCTTATGCTCGATCAAGGGTATAAATTCAAGCAGGTAACCAGCCTAGGTGATCCGGTCGCCGACGATGAAATCGGCTATTTCTTTAGTGGCTCAGATTTTAATACGATCGAGTTGGTAATTAATGGCAAGATCGCCGCAGGTGCGGTCGATTCCCCGACCTACGAGCAAGATATTCCGGATGCAACCAAAGAACGATTTTCGGAATTGGCGCGATCAGTCTTTGTTCCACGGCAAATCGTTTCCCTGCGTATAGATCTAGACCCAGCCGTTTTTGAGGCGATCGTGTTCACCTTGAAAGAAATGGAAAATTCGACAGAGGGTGTATCGGCGATGGCCCAAACCAATACCACCCGTTTTGATGAGTTCCCCGATGGGGCTGAGATCAGCATGGCATTTTTGCTTGATCTCTACTCTAAGTTAGATCAACCCTAATTAAACTAAGGCGATATAGATGACACGTTTTTGGCAAAATTGGTCCTTATTTTACCGTTTGGCTGTCCCTTCCGGTATTTTACTATTTGTGGTAGTCTCCTTTTTAACCACCTTAGCTGTGATTCGTGAGCAACGATTGCTCCTCGAAAACCTAGAACGTGAAGCGGTGGCCTCAATCGATTTGCTCAGTACGACTCTGGCTCAGCCACTTTTAGAGTCAAATATTGAGCAGATCAATTTGGTCATCAAACAGGAAAGTAAAAACTGGGACATAGGGAAAGTTTTCAGCGCAGACGGCCGTTTACTAGTTGATTCAACGGCCAACACCCCGATTTTTATCTTTGATCCAGACCCAGAAGGATTGGCCTTGATCAACACAACTGAGATCGACCTCGTAAATGAGCCTGATTTCTTGATTGTCTCCAAGGCGATTCGCATCGGCAATCAAACAGTCGGTGCGCTGGTCCTAGAATTTTCAAAAGCGGAAATCGCAGAAGAATTGTTATTGGTTCGCATTCAAGGTTTGGCACTCGCAGTTCTCTTAATCATCGGGAGTAGTCTCATCATCGCCCGACTGGGTCAAGTCATCAGTCGGGCGGTGCGCATCTTAATTCAAGCGATGAGTGAGATATCGGCTGGAAATCTAACCTACCGCGCCGAGATGCCCGGTATCCAAGAGCTAAACTCGGTCGCCCTATCACTCAACAAAATGGCAATACAACTTGAGCAAATTACGAACGATTTAATCGGCCGGACCCAAGAGTTAGGAGAAATGTTGGTCGTGGTTGATACAGCCCGTGATCAAGCGGAAAAAGCGAATCAAGCGAAAAGTGATTTCTTAGCCAAGGTGAGCCACGAACTCAAGACGCCATTGGGAGGCATCTTGGGCAATATCGAATTACTCTATCTAGAATCATATGGCCCGATTCAAGCGGAGCAAAAAGAAGTGTTAAACACCGTCATGGGTAGTTCAAACTATCTCATTGAACTAGTCCGAGAACTTCTCGATCAAGCGCGCCTAGAAAATGGTGAATTTGAAATCCGGCCGGAACCGGTTCTGGTGCAAAATATCATCGATGCGGTTGATTCACGTGTCGGTGTTTTGGTCCAATTGGAAGGATTGCATTTAGAATGGGAAATTACGCCCGATTTTCCCAAACAAATTATTACAGACTACCGGCGTTTACAGCAAATCGCCATTAATTTAATCAATAATGCCATTAAATTTACCCAGAAAGGTACCATTCGTGCCTCGTTCTCGCGACATAACACAGACATGATGCTATTGCAGGTAAGCGACACAGGGATCGGCATCTCGCCAGAAGACCAAAAAATGATATTCGATCCATTTATCCAAGTCGATGCGTCCAAAACCAGCTATAAGAAAGGGGTCGGTCTCGGATTAGCCATTGTTAAGCAGCTTGTCGAAGTCATGGGCGGCACAATCAAATTGGAAAGCCAGTTAGGTGAAGGGGCTACATTTTTCGTTTATCTCCCTCTCGAAGTAACTAAGGGAAAAGTTGAGAAAATCATATGACAACCACACCAATTGTATTAATTGTTGAAGATGATGAAGTGCAGGCGGCCGTATTCACCCGTGCCCTCAAGGATGCAGGTTATGAGGTCGAACATATCGCTGACGGACAAGATGCACTTGATCATCTAGCGACCGCACAACCTGATTTAATTTTGCTTGATCTGCACTTACCAAGAGTAGACGGCCAACAAATTTTGAGCTTTATTCACGCTCAAGATCATTTAAAGGACACTCAGGTCATTGTAGCCTCGGCTGATGGCGCGATGGCGGACCAATTGCCAGACAAACCACTTCTAGTCTTAAATAAGCCGGTCAGTGTTTTTCAGCTACAGCATTTAGCTACGCGACTTCATCCGACAAATCACTGGTCTGAATAAGCGAACATACATAGGTACATGGTTTCCAAAGCATATTTAGCTTTTCAATAACAATACCTTCGCCAATATGGAGCGTCTAACTGCATTTGCTCCCCTCCTATTGGGGGGAGAACAAATCCAAGCGGTTGATTAATTTGGCAAAGGTATATCCCTGCCCAAAGAGCAGGGCTATTCAGTAAAAAAAATTGTCTAGTTGTTGTTGTTTCACGCACTCGCCCATCCCCCAACCCCCTGCCCCCAGGAAGGGGGCTTTCCGTCAAGGCAATCGCTTTCTAAATCAAATCGATAGTAACGTGGACTATTTTCACCATGACATATCACAAATCCTTGTCAATGGGGTCGTGTGGGGCGCTTCGCGCCCCACACGACCCCACTTTTAGGGGGTGTTTTTGCGGCGGAGCCGCAAAAACACCCCCTGAAGATAACATTTGAAGCAACTATGCTATCCACCACTCTTCCCAAAATTAGAATGCGATTTCCCTGGCTTTCCGTTAATTCGCAAATTTGTTGCTGTCACATTTGTTCCATGATATAGTGGAAAACAACTGTTCAAAGTTACAAGATCGACCAAGTTTTTCAAATAATGACGCCAAAAACTTTACTCAACCTTCTCTCTAACCTCCTCCTCCTTACGAGGGGACATTGGCGCTTGGGAAGGTATCGATCGTAGACTAACTTAGTTCGAAAATATCGAATGAAATTTAGAAGCCTCCCAAACGGGAGGCTTTTTTGTTTTAAACCCTCAAAAGGAAATTAATCATGACGACGATGGCACGTGAAAAAAAACAACAACAAACTAATTCAGAAATCCCCCAGCAGACAACCGCGCTCAATTCGAAATGGTCCCAGCAAACGGGGATGCAGCAAGGATCGATTACCAAGTATCGCCCTTTCCCCCAAATCGATCTACCCAATCGGCAGTGGCCTTTGCGGGTCATCGATCAAGCACCGATGTGGTGTAGCGTTGACTTAAGAGATGGGAATCAGGCGTTGGCGATCCCGATGAGCGTTGAAGAAAAGCTGAAAATGTTCCAATTGCTGGTAGATATCGGCTTTAAGGAAATCGAGGTCGGCTTTCCTTCTGCGTCACAGATTGAGTTCGATTTTTTGCGACGCTTGGTCGACGAAAATAGGATCCCAGATGATGTGACAATTCAGGTGTTGGTACAGGCACGCGAAGCGTTGATTAGCCGTACTTTTGAGGCACTACAAGGAACCAAAAACGCGATTTTGCACCTTTACAATTCGACATCGCCCGCGCAACGCCGGATTGTATTTCGCATGTCGAAACAAGAGATTATCGATATCGCAGTGAATGGCACAAAGTTGGTGAAAGAGTTACGGCCGACCCTTCCTAATACCCATTTGCGCTTCCAGTATTCGCCAGAAAGCTTTTCGGCAACAGAGCTAGAATTTGCGCTAGAAATTTGTGAAGCGGTTGTAGACGAATGGGAACCCACCGCAGACGACCCGATCATTCTTAACTTGCCCGCCACGGTCGAACTGGCTACCCCCAATGTCCATGCGGACCAGATCGAATGGTTCTGCAACAATTTACGCAATCGGGAGACCGCCATTATCAGTTTGCATACCCATAATGATCGCGGAACCGGTGTCGCCGCAACAGAGCTAGGCTTATTGGCTGGGGCACGATCTACCCAATCGGCAGTGGCCTTTGCGGGTCATCGATCAAGCACCGATGTGGTGTAGCGTTGACTTAAGAGATGGGAATCAGGCGTTGGCGATCCCGATGAGCGTTGAAGAAAAGCTGAAAATGTTCCAATTGCTGGTAGATATCGGCTTTAAGGAAATCGAGGTCGGCTTTCCTTCTGCGTCACAGATTGAGTTCGATTTTTTGCGACGCTTGGTCGACGAAAATAGGATCCCAGATGATGTGACAATTCAGGTGTTGGTACAGGCACGCGAAGCGTTGATTAGCCGTACTTTTGAGGCACTACAAGGAACCAAAAACGCGATTTTGCACCTTTACAATTCGACATCGCCCGCGCAACGCCGGATTGTATTTCGCATGTCGAAACAAGAGATTATCGATATCGCAGTGAATGGCACAAAGTTGGTGAAAGAGTTACGGCCGACCCTTCCTAATACCCATTTGCGCTTCCAGTATTCGCCAGAAAGCTTTTCGGCAACAGAGCTAGAATTTGCGCTAGAAATTTGTGAAGCGGTTGTAGACGAATGGGAACCCACCGCAGACGACCCGATCATTCTTAACTTGCCCGCCACGGTCGAACTGGCTACCCCCAATGTCCATGCGGACCAGATCGAATGGTTCTGCAACAATTTACGCAATCGGGAGACCGCCATTATCAGTTTGCATACCCATAATGATCGCGGAACCGGTGTCGCCGCAACAGAGCTAGGCTTATTGGCTGGGGCACAACGGGTCGAAGGGACGCTATTTGGCAATGGTGAACGGACCGGAAACGTGGATATTGTGACACTGGCCCTGAACATGTATACACAGGGGGTCGATGCCAAGCTGGACTTTAGCGATATACACCACGTTCGACAGGTGTATGAAAGCGCAACACGGATGCAGGTTCCACCGCGCCACCCGTATGCGGGGGAACTGGTTTTCACCGCGTTTTCCGGCTCCCATCAGGATGCGATCAATAAAGGAATGGCGGCGCAAGACCCTGCGCCAGAAGCGTTGTGGGATATTCCCTATCTGCCGATCGACCCGCGTGATATCGGCCGTACCTATGAAGCGATTATTCGCATCAATGCCCAGAGTGGCAAAGGTGGGGTGGCCTATGTGTTGGAAAATGAGTTCGGCTTTAAGATGCCAAAAGCGATGCATGTAGAGTTTGGCAAGATCATTAATCAACTGGCGGATGAATTGGGTGATGAAATTACAAGTCGGCAAATTCGCCAAAAATTTAATGAGACGTATTTAACGAATGATGCCCCATTTAAGCTAGAGTCTTTTCGTAGCCGAACCACGGAGTCTGATGATCTGGAAGAGGCGGTGGAATGCTTTGTCGAATTAACGGTTGATGGACGGCCGTATCAGCTCAACAGCATGGGGAATGGACCGATCAATGCGTTTATGCGGGCGATCAAAGAAGAATTAGCACCTGATTTTAGATTGCTTAGCTATAGTGAACATTCATTGCAGATGGGATCAGGGGCTCAGGCGGCCGCTTATATCCAAATTCGCACCCCATCCGGTGCCAGCTTCTTTGGTGCGGGAATCGATACCAATATCGAATTGGCGTCCGTGAAGGCGTTGTTGAGTGCGTTGAATCGTGCCTTGCAAAGTTAAGCCTATTCCCCTTTATTTTAGGCTCTTAATGGAAACCACGAAGATTGACATAAAAACAATTTGGGCTTACTCCCCTCCTATTCGGAGGGCTGGGGGAGAGGGTTAATCCACCTCCCCCAACCCCTTGTATATTAAAAACCGAAAGGAGGGGAGCAAATCCAATGAGTTGATTAATTTGGCGAAGGTATTGACATACGACAATTAATTCCTTAATTTTGCACGGAGCCACAATGAGGGCAAAAACCGAACGTAACAGAAATCAATTCTAGACAAGACACACACACTTTTTCTGTTGCCTGAGACGCACCACAACTAGGGCAGAATTTATGCGCTCCCATAACACTGGCACCACAGCTTTGACAATCTGTCGTGGTGTCAGTGGGTGTATCATTCAATTCTTCTTTGTTCGCTTTTTTACGCCACAATATGTTGCCCAAAGCCCCTGTGACTTTCCCCCCAGCGGCAGCAACAGCCCCTTTGGCACTGCGAGCCGCAGAGGTGGCTATCTTACGTGCTTTGGAAGCCGCTTCACTCGTTGATCCTTTGGCTTTTTGCAAAAAGCTATCTTCAAGCGCAATTCGGTAACCTTCAACCCGCCGTTCCAGATCATTTATGTCCACAGGCACATTGAGCTGCTCGGCCGATTTGATTAAGAAATCACGCTCTGCATCAACAAGTTCACCATCACAGATCGCAATCAAAGCGATCACTTCAACAAAACTGTGCTTAATTTCATCATCTTCAACTTGAGCGATCATCTCAAGAATAAGCTTTTCATCTTTGAGCAATTTTTGAAACGTGGCCTGTTCATATGCATCGAATGTCATTCGGGTAAGCAACGCACGATATAACACTTTTTCTTGGTCTGAAAATTCCCCATCGATTTGAGCCATATAAATCGCGGCCGCAGGAAACGCAATCGAATAACTGTTTTGCCGTGACACCAGCATCCGTAGCTCCTCGGTGACCTTGCCACGATTTCTAATGTGGGATTTTGCGATTTGACCCAATGATTTTGTTGACACGTAGTTATAGCTACTACCCACCACAGATGAGACCACAGGCACCGTATATTTAAGCACGCTCCGTTGCAAAATTCGAACACCGATCTTCTTGCCGAAATCCTGTAAAGCTTTTAATGTCCCTTTGCTTATATATTTTTTGACCGCATATGCCGTCACATTTGCAGTCGCATATTGCACACCCTTGCCTAACATTTCAGTCGGTGCGATCCCCATGGCATAACCAAAAATCATCAGTATATCTTCGGGGTCTTCCGTATCGAGTTGCAGATCATATAGCACCGCCAAGTCCAACACGAGGCGCATCTGAATTCGGGCCAAATAAAACATTTCCGCCCCGATTGTTCCCACAGCTAAAGCGGCCGTCATTCCAAAAGATGTCAATGTCGTAATCATGCTAGCCGTCGTGGCCGCGCCAGCCACTCCGCCAGCTACAGTCGCGTAACGGATCGTGACAGAGATCAATTTATCTGCAATCTCGTCACGAGGCAATCCCGGGTATT
The DNA here is from genome assembly GCA_011524645.1 of Anaerolineales bacterium. Lineage (GTDB taxonomy): Bacteria > Chloroflexota > Anaerolineae > Promineifilales > Promineifilaceae > WTJY01. Next base: position 8,004 of record WTJY01000334.1, read on the forward strand.
TTTGGACGAAATAGTCCGATCTTGCGTTCTTGTCGTAAGCTTCAACAACTTTTTGCAGGAGGAGGACAAACCATTTTCCACTATTGACCTCATCTATGTTAAGAGATTTAGCAAACTCTTTCGCATCATCAAGATCGATTGCCACCGTAGACTGAATATCTTCATCCTGAATGTTGTTACCTTTTGTATTTTCCATGATTTCTCCCTAATTTAAGTGTAAAAATGTGATGCACTATCAATACCTTCGCCAATGTGAATGGTCTAGTTGGATTTGCTCCCCTCCTATGAGGAGAGGGG
>WTJY01000277.1 GCA_011524645.1 Anaerolineales bacterium
ATAAAGATGAGTATGAAGTGGCCCGTTTGTCGCTGAAACCGGCGTTTCAGAATGCTTTGACTGAGCAGTTCGGCTCTGATGTGGTGATGCGTTATATGCTTCATCCACCGGTGTTTAAAGCGTTGGGGGTCAAGAAAAAGATCGGTTTCGGCCGTTGGTTTAATGTGGGTTTCCGCTTGCTATGCGCGATGAAAGGGTTGCGCGGGACGCGCTGGGACATCTTTGGCTATGACGAAGTACGCCGTGAGGAGCGCCAGTTAATTGGGGAGTATCGAGATTTGATGGCAAGTGTGATCGCGAAATTAGCGACTGGTGAGGGCGCAGAATATGACCGTGCGGTGGAATTGGCGGAGTTGCCCGATCTGATTCGCGGTTATGACGAAGTGAAATTGGCTAACATCGGCCGGTATCGTGAGCAGGTGGTGGTGTTGCAGAATGCGGGTTCGGCCGTGGCTACGGTTTAGATTTTTTGGTGTTTTTGGTGAATGAAAGCCCGTTCTACATCATTTTGAGCCAGAGCGAGTGCGGTTTGTAATGCTTGTTTGGCGATGGATTTACGGCCGAGGCGGATGAGAATATCGGCGTGGGCCAGATGAAACGGCATGTATTTACTTAATTCTTTGGCGAGTGGCTCGATTAAGGCTAGTCCGCTTTCGGCCGAATGTCCCATCGAAATAGCGATCGCTTGGTTGAGGCGCACGATGGGGGAGTCTTGAATGCGTAATAGCTCGCCGTAAAGGGCCGCGATTTGCAGCCAGTCTGTCGTTTCGCTATCGACCGCTTCAGCATGAATGGCACTAATCGCGGCTTGAATTTGATACGGACCAAGGATGTGTATGCCTAACGCTTTTTCGACCAGTGTGACCCCTTCTTGGATTAAGCGCGCGTTCCAGCGTGTGCGGTCTTGGTCGGCGAGTAGCACGATTTGACCGTTGGCACTTATGCGTGCCTCTTGGCGTGAGCGATGTAGGAGCATTAAGGCGAGTAACCCTAATAGCTCCGCATATTGACCTTTCTCGATGTCGGTTCCATGTCGGGTCAAGCGCTCGAGGGTGCGGGTGAGATAGATGGCGTTGTCACAAAGCTCTTGGCGTACCAACTCTGCACCGGCCGTGGCGGAATACCCTTCGGTGAAAATAAGATAGAGCACATTGAGTACCCCATCAAACCGCTCGCCGATTAGCTGGGCGGGTGGAACGTAGTAGGGGATTCCGGCCGTTTTGATTTTCCGTTTGGCCCGAACGAGCCGCTGGGCCATAGTGGATTTTGTGGTAAGAAAAGCGGCCGCGATTTCGGCTGTGGTAAGCCCGCCTAATGTTTGTAGGGTGAGGGCGACCCGCTGGTCGAGCGGTAACGCGGGATGACAGCAGGTGAACATGAGCTTAAGCCGTTCATCGGGGATTTCTTCAAAGCTGTCGAAATCGGCTTCGATCCCCCAATCGGCCGGTGGCATCGTCTCCGGCTCTTGGGGATCGAAGCTGACGGTGCGTACATGTCGAATGCGATCGATCCCTTTTCGTTTAGCGGTGGTTGTGAGCCATGCTCCCGGCTTTTGCGGGATGCCTTTTTCGCCCCAGGCTTTTTGTGCAGCGAGAAAGGCATCTTGTAACGCTTCTTCAGCTAGCTCGAAATCATTGAAATGGCGAATCAGTGTGGCTAAGATGCGACTGTATTCTTGACGATAGACCTGCTGTATCGCGTTGTCTGTCTGTGGGTCTGTCATGGGTGCTTCGTTTGCAGATATGGGCCCTGCCACTTATGGCGGGGCCCGCTTGGTTATTTGACGTTGCGTAGCTCGTAAGGGGCGTGCATTTCTATATATTGTAACCAACTTTTGATACTCATTTGTCCCATGTCGTTGTGATTGATCATTTTTATTTCAATGGCTGGCTGGCTGACCAGCTGGTTGACTAGCTGGAGGGTTTGCAGGCGCGTTTGGTCAAATTCGGCCGATAGTTCAGACCACGTTGTTTCTGCTGACGGCCGGTACCCGTCATACTCATCTGTTTTGACCGGACCACCAAGGGCTGTTTGTAGCCGTGTTTGGGCCCAACGTTCGATTCCGATGACATGGCAGAGCTGTTCGCGGTTCTGCGGGGTGTCATCGGCGGTGTGGATTTGGTCGGCGATTGTCTGCTGGCTGGCATGCAATTCGGTTGATAGTTGAGCCATCGTTTTGTGTTTTGCGGTGCGATCAACCATTAAAATGCGAAATAATTTTCCGGTAATGCTCATGATGTTCTCCGTGTTTTGTGTAACTATTCAATAGATTTCTTAGCGCGCCTCTCCCTCAAGGTCTAGAAGGGGAGAGGGGAAATTTATTTAAATCTATCTCCCCCTATTGTTCCTGATAGGAGGGGTTGGGGGAGGTGGATTACCCCTCTCCCCCAGCCCCTCTCCCAACGGG
>WTJY01000165.1 GCA_011524645.1 Anaerolineales bacterium
TCTCTGAATCCATCAGTGGTGGTTCGAATCCACCTCTCGCAGTTAAAAAATATAGTGTACATATTTGGTTATAGAGAGACGTCCACATCATTGCCTACAACTTTCTATTTAATTCTCACCGGCTAAAATACGAATCGATCCGATCCCAACTTGATCTTCGTCCTGTGTTGTTCTTAGACGGCCGAACGTTTGTGGTGAGTAGATTCCCATCTGCAAATCATACAAGCCGATTTCGGCACTGTCTGCGATATGTAGAAAGATTGTTTGTTTGATGATATCTCCTTTCGTTAAACCACGTAAGGCGACATCCCAGCCATCATATTGGGCGATACGAACATAGGGGTCAGATTGGGTGAGATGAACAAACGTATTGATCGGATTGTTGAGAGATGGGGCTGGGCCGCTCAATTGTGCTGGTGACTGTGGCCCGACACGCCATACAAGTTCGACGGTGACGAGATCCCCTGGGCGAGCCTCTGAGGGAACCCCTTGAACATCGATTAAATGAAATATATCAGCAAAATTCACCATTGGGTCGGTTATCTTGAAGGGGTCTGTTTGCGCTGGTTCATTCGGAATAATTTCGCTATTGGTGTTGGCTCTCCATTTAATCTGGGCGTTTTGAAATATTTCACGGTTTTCCGCTCGTAATGCGGCCAAATAACCGGGCTCGCCGGTTACAACGACAGGATTACGAGAAGCTGATTGGGTTGATTGTGGAATCTGATAGATGTAGATCGAAAAACCGGCTCGATCTACAGGCTCCATATTTTGAAAAACTTTATAAAGCTCTGCTGTTTGAGGTGAAAGAAGCCCAAGACGTAGAGAGGTTTCACTGATGGCGTACCAACCGGGGTCTGGCATAAGTGGGTTGTAAGCTTGTATTTCAAACCCGCTACTAAAGCGAATGTAGCTGGGTAATTGTGTGTAGTTAATACCGTACTGCTCTGGCGAAGCTGTGCCGAAATACGCCAAATTAATGTGAGAGATGCCATGCTCACCCATTTTTTGCTCTAGGTGAATAAGGTCTTGCCCCCAATCTAGGTTTGAATCAACAAGAATGGTAGACCAATTTTCGGGTGGGCCCGCCAGCACGTTAAAAAATGCTTCTTGATGGGGCCACACACGGCCGATTTCGAACAAGTATAGAACGGCTAAACCGATCAGAAGCAGGCGGCCATATCGCCAATGTTGGACTCGCTCGACACCGCGCAAGACCCATAAAAAGACAAAGGGAATCATAGGCAACATATGACGAAAGCCGATTGTTAAAATACCGGTTAAGCCTAAGGCAACAAATACGAGAATGGGAAGCCAATCTCCGATCGTTTTTTGCCAAGGTTCTTGACGAAGTTGAAAGAGACCAACGGCCGATAGGAAAAGGGTTGTTACTGGAATTTTCACGGCGAATGCGACGGGGAAGTAATACCAAACGCCCCCTGTATAAGCGCTCCCGAGTAGGAAACTAAGTTTTTGTTCAGATTCTTGAGGGAGTTTGATGAGGGTGTTCCATAGTTCGGTCCAATAAAATGAGGCGGGCAAAGGTATTTCAAGATCACCAAATTGAGCATGACCTATGTCGAACCGATAAATACCCCACATCAGTAAACTACTCGCCAGAAACATGATAAAAATTTGGCTACCACGTTTAAGCGTCTGCGACCAAGTAAAGTTTTGGACGGTGAGTATCGTCAACAGAAACAATATAGGCCATACGATAAGCCCTGTATATTTAGCTGTGGCGGTTAATCCCCCGAATGCAATAAGAAGCACGGTTAGAGCATTTTTTATAGAGCTACTTTCCGCCTTGCGCCACACTTGCCAAGTCATTATGGTAAAAAACATCAGGGCCGTAAGCCCCAAATCGGTGGTGATTAGACGACTATTGGCGTGCAAATTAGGGTCTAGGATAACGAGCCCCCACACAAAAGCCGATGCTGTCATCGTTTTGCCACGCTGATAGAGTGTGATGCCCAATAGGGTAATGAGGAGTGTACCCAAGGCCATAATCCCTAAACGGCCGTTGTTAATCAACTGATGCGGGTTATTGCCACTACGCCATAGCCACTGCTCACTGAAGATAAAACGATCTCCATTTTGCCATCCCGATTGATCGAGTGGTAAATGAATATTCTCTGTTTGAGCCAAGGGGATAGCGGCAAGGAGACCTATTAAGGGGGGGTGAGTAGACGCAATGCGATAATCCCCTGTTTTTAGATAGCTGTATCCGGCCGCTAGATGGTACTGTTCATCAAAAGAGGCTGACTTTTGCGGAGAAATCCACCATAGGCTAGCCCAGAAAAAGGATATACCGAATATCAGTACGATGAGCGGAAGCATGTGTTTGTTGACGAATGTCACTCGTTTATAGTCCTGATAACAAATTGATTATTGGCGAGAGGGGTATTTCGGTTCTTGGCGGAGAGTCTTTGTTGATCTCGCCAATCGTACCAGCCGATAGCAAACTGAGTTGTTGCACATTGAGACAATGTATCTTGCGGCGTTTCAAAGGCAAATTGCTCATAAATGGGTTCATCTACTGCCCAAGTTGACGTTGTTCGATGACCATTCCATGGAAACCGATCTTGTTGAGCGATGAGTACATCATTTTGGAGCTGGTGTGCAAACAAGGTCCAATCTGTATCTGTTTGACTTCGCAAATGCCATTGTAGTTCAACAAATTGCTGGTTCACGGTACAAGTGACGCGATAGCCGGTCAAGTCAATTGGACCGAAGCTAACAGAGACAGGTTGCCAGTCCGCTTCAATCTCCTCGTTAGGTGGTTTTGCGAGTAATGTGATCGTCCATTTGGGGTCTTGAATTTGGGTCACACTTCCCCAGCCAGCCTGCCAAAGTTTTTGCTCATACCAATTAACTGGGGAGCCAAATGGAAATTGACTAACGATCCAGACCCGATCTGCATCGGCAAGTCCGTTTATAAAAAGCTGATTTGCAACCGAATCGGCCGAATCTATATTAATTGGTAAACCGAACACTGGGAAAAGATAGTTGTTTTCATACAACATCTGTCCATCGTGAGAACCCAAATGAAGAATTGTGTCACCCGGTCGCCACTCTTGTGTCAATTGCATGATCGCAGATTGTGATGCATCTGTTGGGTCTATGGGTGTGAACTGGCTTTCCCCCTGTTGAATGAGCTTCCAATGCCATAGTATAGGAGATTGGCGCCACATTAATACAAGTTGAGGATCGTGATGGTAAAGCAACGGCCGTGTTTCTGCATCGGGACCGGGGAATTGTTCAGCTAACAGCAACTCAACTTGATTAAAGTTAATTCTTGTCCCCGCGAATTGGACCCAAAAAGAGAACATCGCCATGCTCAACAACAAATAAAAGCGCCAATTCTTAAACAGTTCGATGCCTGGGCGATGAAATACCTGATCAATGAAGGGAAGCATAGCAAATGAAAAAATCGGAATCAGCGGTAGCAAAAAGCGCGGCCCCCACCCATATCCCCCCCACCATTGCCACCACATGGCAAAAACACATGAAACCGCTATAACACAACTGGCACATAGCAAACTAAGATATTTTGTTTGCGGTTGTTTGTACAAACGCCACCCACCAAGCAAGCTTAAAATAATGGTCGGATTGTAGAATAGAATACCTCGTGCTGGACTTATCCATAGACCTATTATTCCCCACCAAAGAGGGTTTGAAAACCCTTCTTGGCTTTCAGACAATTGATATCCGGTTTCTAGGACAGACCCAAATCGAACCCAATTATACAGACCCAGCATGAGCGTAAATATCAATAAGGGAACAGCAAATATCGACACTTTGCTTAGTAAAAATTTTAAGATCGCACCATGTTGCCCCCCCACATAATTTGGGTCTTGAATGTGAATATAGGTTGCGATTAGGACAAATGCTCCTGAGACAATTCCATAGGCCAGATTAACTCCCAGCATGAAGGCACAGGCGATCCCCACATACAGATAGGTGTACGGTCTGGCCCAACCAAATCGGGCGATGGCCCATAACATCATGGCGATAGCGAACATCGCTATGAGTTCGCCAAATATCGTTTGACTATAGGGTAAGGCAAGGGAGCAAAATGCGAATAAAACAGCCTGCGTGAAGGAGACAGATCGCTTAAATTTGGCATGGCAAGCAGCGGCGAAGAGCAACACGCTGGTACTTGCGAGGAGGATTGGACCCACAAGGAGGGCAATCTCCAGTGAGGTGTAGCTTGTCAACTTTGTACCGATTGCTAACAAAGGCCACAGTACAGCAATCATGATAGGGCTTTTTTTTGTAAATAGTTGTCCAGATTGATTGAGTTGTACGACAGATTCACCCGGCCGTAATCCCCATAGCGCAAAGCCTAGCTGAGGGATATTTAGAGTTTGATGATGGGTTAAGTTGTGTGCGGACATGTAGATTGCAAGCTCATCAATTGAGTGCAAATCTGGCGTTTTAATAGAAATAGCACCGATAAAAACTAAAATAAATAGAAGAATTTGCCATAGAAATTGTGCTTTTGTCAAGTTATATCTAAACATGAGAAAAATCTGCAAAATGAAAGCTGATTACAGTAATTAGAATGTGATTGCCCTGTTTTTGCGATGCTAATCTCAAAAGCCTACCTCGTTTCAATTACAAAAATCGATGAAAGACTTGATTGCTAATGAACCGGCCGTTTTCTGTCAAACGGAGCGATTCCCCATGATTGTGCCAAGTTAACAAGCCCCATGAAGTCAATTCATCGATTGTGGGACCATACACATCGGTTAAGGAACGGCCGAATCGCTGTTCGAAGAGAGATGCTTGCACCCCTTCTTGTAGGAGCCTCAACCCCATCATCATTGTTTCCCCCATTTGTTCGTCCGGTGTGAGAGATTCGTTTCCAGCAACGGCCGATGTAAAAGGAAACGGTGTCGCTTGCTCCTGATTCATCCGTTTAATGTAGCTTCTAGGTTGTTTGACCACATGATAGCGTGTTCCCGCCACATGGCCATGTGCCCCAGCCCCTAGCCCCAAGTAATCGCGGCTGCGCCAATAGGCCAAGTTGTGTTCACTGGGGCGATCAGGCTGGCACCAATTCGATATTTCGTAATGTATAAAGTTAGCATCACCCAGTAAAGTACATGCTAGCTCGTATTGGTCTGCAGCCAAATCTTCATCTGGCGGCTTAATTTGCCCATTATGTAACCAGCGATGCATCGGTGTGCCGGGTTCGATCGTTAAACAGTAGAGACTTAAATGAGGTGTGTCGAGATTTAGGGCGGCCGTCAGGCTTTGATGCCAAGATTCGAGCGTTTGGCCGGGAACGCCATAGATTAAGTCGATGCTGTAGTTAGTAAAACCGACCTGTTTGGCTGTATTGACGGCCGTTTCAACCGTTTGAAAGCTATGTTCGCGGCCTAATGTCTGTAGCTCTGTGCCCACTGCGCTTTGCGCACCAAAGCTTAAGCGATTAATGCCGGTTGTGCGGATTTTTCGTAAATAATCTTGATTGATCGTTTCCGGGTTACATTCCATAGTCACTTCCGCTTGTGGGGATAACGGGAAGTGGGCTTGAATGGTTTCCATAATAGACCTGATCTGTGTTGCAGACATTAAGGAGGGGGTTCCTCCGCCGAAAAAGATCGTTTCCGCATGATACCGATTTGCGGCGGATCGGCCGACCTGCTGAATCTCCTGACATAATGCGTCAGCATAGAGTGCCTTTAAATCTCCTAAACTTGTATACGTGTTAAAATCGCAATAAGAGCAACGATATTGACAAAACGGGATATGCAAATAAAGGCTGAGCGGTTGTTGATTCATAAAGTTTAGTATTTGTTGTCCGTATTTGGCGTTAAAAACGGCCGGATAGTTGTAACCGACTTAAGTTATATAGGTAATTTGGGCTGTATATTTGTTTTTCACCTTATGTTAGTGGGGTAAAGGTTATTTGTTTTCTATAATAGTTTCCCAATCTACTAAAAAAGCAGCAAGTTATGGTATTATAGTCCTGCTGGTCAATTGGTAAGACACACAGCCATTTGATTTAACCATGCAAAGAATCATGAGTTCCATAGACCCCACCACAATTAGTCCTGACATTTTAGCACGCATGATAGACGTTGGTCGTCGTTTAAATTCAACAACGGAGCTAGATGTTTTACTACACCAGATTATTCATGAAGCGGCGATCCTGCTTCGATCTGAAGCGACTTCAATTTTATTGTTTGACCATCATAGTGGGCAATTGCGTTTTCGGGCGATGGCTGGGGAGTTAGCAGAGCAATTAGCCGATATGGAAGTGCCGATTGAAGGGAGTATTGCCGGACAAATCTTTCGCTCTAAAAAGCCATTGATTATTCATAATGTCACCAAGAACGATGATTGGAATCCTGAATTCGATTCTGAGCTCGATTTTAAGACAGAAATGATTTTGGGCGTTCCCCTACTCGATTCTTCATCGGAGCCGATCGGGGTTTTGGAAGCGGTCAATAAAGCGGACGGCAATTTCGACCAAGAAGATGTGGCGGTGTTGGCCACGCTGGCTGACTTGGCGGGGGTCGCTATCAGCAAAGCTCAATTATTTGAAGAACTACACCAAGCCTATGACAAGCTAAACGAGCTAGATCGGATGAAGAGCGATTTTATCGCTTTGGCGTCGCATGAATTACGGACCCCACTGTCTATTATTTTGGGATATGTTTCCTTCTTGAGAGAAGAAGCGCAAGATGCACAGGCGAAACAGCTAGATCATATGATGACGGCCGCAACACGCCTGCGAACATTGATTCAAGATATGCTTAACTTGCGCTATGTCGATGCGGGCGAAACGATGCTTGATTTGTCTAATTTCGATTTGTTGCACTTAATGCATGATACAGCAACGCGCCAATACGAGGCGGCCCAGACGAAGAAGCAACAGCTGAAGTTTCATCGGCCGAAAAAACCGCTCTATATCGTAGCAGATCGAGGGATGATCGAAGTCGTGATGAGCAACTTGATCAACAATGCGTTTAAGTTTACGCCAGCCCACGGCCGGATCGATATCGGTGCGGTGCAGCGCGGGCAAGAAGCGTGGATTTACATTCGAGATACAGGCGAAGGGATTCCGGCCGACCAACACAAGCGTATCTTTGACCGTTTCTATCAGGTTGAACCCCATATGCGCCGTCGCCATGAAGGGATGGGGTTAGGGCTATCGATCGTGAAAGAGCTTATTGAAGTGCACAACGGCCGTGTTTGGGTTGAAAGTGTTGAAGGGAAGGGGAGTGAGTTTTTTGTGGTGCTCCCTATTAAGCAAGATTAACGCTTGTTTCAGCAAAAGTTCAATTCTGTGTAGGTGAATTTTACCGATGGTGCAAATGAAAATTGAACTTCCAATCAGTTCGATTAGCCACTCTATGCATCAACTTCTTCCGGTATCATGACCACTTCTTGGGAAACCGGTTCTGGGGGCAAACTTTCAACATCGAGTTTGTCTAAGCCATTGCGTACTACCGTGAGCGAGCGTAGCAAATCATCTTCGAGTTTGGTTAGGACATTGGTCACATAAATATCGGCATCTTCCCGTAGCTGTAGCGCATCTTGCTCCGCTTGGGCCATTAGACTGTCCGCTTTTTGCTGAGCCATTTGGGTAATCGCATCCCGCTTGACCAACTCTTCCGCTTCCGCTTTGGCTAACTCTCGGATACGGGACCCTTCTTCTTTTGCTTGGGCCAAAAACCGCTCTTTTTCCGCCATAACACGGCCGGCTTTCTTGACTTCCTCTGGGATGCTGATGCGCATTTGGTCAATAATATTAAACAATCGATCTTCGTCTAAAATCACACTCGCGGTCATCGGGATGTGACGCCCTTCGGTGATAATTTGTTCCAATCGATCTACAAGATGCATGATGTCCATGTTGTTACTCGCGTTTTTAGGGGTTTCCTTTCCAATTTGATCGGTTAGCGCATTATAGCCAATTTCTATTTGGTGGCGAGTTTTTTCACACTTCGGGCACGCAAATAGAGTTTTCTAGTTGTGAAATTTACGATCTATGCACAGCATTGTTCCGTTACCGTCTACCCAAGACATTCATGCTTTTGGTAGCTCACCAGTTGTTCACAAATGCCAACTCTTGTGTTCCAGATTCTGGCAGAAAAGATCATCCAAAATGCTGTACATTACTTAACAACGTAATTATAATATCAAAGTAATTGTCAATACCTTCGCCAAATTAATCAACTGTTTGGATTTGCACCCCTCCTATTAAGGAGAGGTTGGGGGAGGTGGATTACCCCTCTCCCCCAGCCCCTCTCCCAACGGGAGAGGG
>WTJY01000079.1 GCA_011524645.1 Anaerolineales bacterium
TTGTTCGGAATTTTTAGTTATGTTAACTTTTCTGACAGGTTGTTCGTGCACCCAATTCACCATTTACCGTTGACAATTTAAAACAAAAAGGCTCTCCCACATTCGCAGAAGAGCCTTCGATTTGTTTAAGGATGATGTCTAATCAGAGATTAGAATCCGCCCATGCCGCCGCCGGGAGGCATCGCTGGCATAGCAGGTTCATCTTCTGGCATATCGGTGATCAAAGCTTCGGTAGTCAAGATCATTGACGCGATAGAAGCTGCATTTTCCAATGCACCACGGGTTACTTTGGCTGGGTCAAGGATGCCCGCTTTGATCATGTCGAGGTATTCCCCGCTAATCACGTCGTAGCCCATGTTTGGATTACCGGTGCTTTCTTGTTCGCGAGCCACGTTTTGGATGATGACATCGCCGTTTTGGCCTGCGTTTTGAGCGATTTTACGCATTGGTGCTTTCAAAGCGTTGCGCAAGATGCTAACGCCGGTTGTTGGGTCGCCTGCGGCAACAACAACGCTGTCCAAGGCTGGCAAAGCGTTGATCAAAGCCACACCACCGCCGGGAACGATCCCTTCTTCAACGGCCGCGCGGGTCGCGCTCAAGGCGTCTTCAACGCGGTGTTTCTTTTCTTTCAATTCAACTTCGGTTGCAGCACCCACACGGATGATCGCCACACCGCCTGACAATTTAGCCAAACGTTCTTGCAATTTTTCACGATCGTAGTCAGAGGTGCTACGTTCGATTTCCGCTTTGATTTGTTCAACGCGTGCTTTGATTTGATCTGCATCGCCAGAACCATCCACAACGGTGGTGTCTTCTTTGCTAGAAACAACTTTAGCTGCACGGCCGAGGTCGCTCAATTGAACAGAATCCAATTTGCGGCCCATGTCTTCGGTGATCACTTGGCCACCGGTCAAGACAGCGATATCTTGCAACATCGCTTTACGGCGATCGCCAAAGCCAGGAGCTTTAACAGCCAAAGCGTTGATCATGCCACGCAATTTGTTCAAAACCAAGGTAGCCAAGGCTTCGCCGTCGATATCTTCAGCGATAACGACCAAGTTGCGGTTGCCGCTTTGCAAAACTTTTTCCATCACAGGAACCATGTCTTGTGCAGAGCTGATTTTTTTGTCGTGGATCAAAACGAACGCATCTTCGATAACCGCTTCCATTGAGTCTGAATCGGTGACGAAGTAAGGGCTGATATAGCCACGGTCGAATTGCATCCCTTCAACATATTCGGTTTCGAATTCAAGACCTTTTGATTCTTCAACGGTGATAACACCATCACGGCCGACTTTGTCCATTACGTCTGCGATCAAAGCACCGATTTTGTCATCTTGAGCAGAGATTGAAGCAACAGAAGCGATTTCTTCTTTGCTGTCAATTGCTACAGCCATAGAGCGGATTTTCGCGCCCAAAGCTTGTGTTCCTGCTTCGATCCCTTGTTTCAAAAGCATCGGGTTTGCGCCAGCAGCCACGTTTTTCAACCCTTCGTTGACGATGTTTTGCGCCAAAACGGTTGCGGTTGTGGTCCCGTCACCAGCGATGTCGTTGGTTTTGGTTGCAGCTTCTTTAAGCAATTGGGCACCCATGTTTTCATAAGGGTCTTCCAATTCGATTTCTTTTGCTACGGTAACACCGTCATGGGTTACGGTTGGTGCGCCGAATTTTTTGTCCAAAGCGACGTTGCGCCCTTTTGGTCCAAGTGTTGTAGAAACGGCATTTGCCAAGGCGTCGATACCAGCTTTGAGTTTGCGACGCGCGTCATCTGAAAAAACGAGTTGTTTAGCCATCGTTTAATATCTCCTTAAATGTGATCCTAATTAGTCAAGAACCAACGCCAAAACGTCAGATTCTTTCAAGATAAGTACTTTCTTGCCGTCAACTTTGATTTCGGTTCCCGCATATTTTGCGAAAAGCACGGTATCACCGACGCTAACATCCATAGAGATGTATTCGCCGTCTTCGTCACGGCCGCCTGGGCCAACTGCGACAACGGTGCCTTGTTGTGGCTTTTCTGATGCGGTATCAGGCAAAACAAGTCCTGATGCGGTTGTTGTTTCTTTTTCTTTTGGTTCAACAACCAAGCGATCACCAAGTGGTTTCAATTGCATTGGAAACACTCCTTACGTTAGTTTTAATTATTGTTGTTAGACAAAATAAAAAACGCTGAGAACCGGCCGGTTCGACAGCGAATTAGACAAATTATTTAAATATGTTCTTAAAGGATTTGGCACTCTTGTGTTGCGAGTGCTAATTTCGTTGGGAAGTTTAACAAGTGTGAATGTGCTTGTCAACCCCCAATTGGCAGATGAAATATTAGAGTGCTAATTATATTTTCTTATGAAGCAAAAGATAGCGCAACTCTTCATAACAGATCGGGAATGAAACTAATCATTCTCAGATGTTTGGTGGTAGATAGAGACGATGGATAGGTGTAGGGCTATGTCTTGGTTGTGTCGTTTTCCCTATCCCTATCCATTGTCCCTTGTCGTACAACAGGCAAAGAAAAAGACGGTACTGCACGAACACAGTACCGCCCTTTCATGTAAGCGTACACCCTGAGGGCTACGCGCTAAGTAAATCTCGTCTTGTGATGCAGACGATAGCGACTCGGTATTGGTAACCGCCCCTACATAGATAACGAGGCGACCAGTTGCTCTGCGTATTCAGAGGTTGGGGTCGATCTTTGCCAAATACAGTTATCGAAATCCGAAAATTTAACACGGCCGACATGTCGCAAGATCGTTTCAGACTCAGTTGTTGCGGCGATTCGGCCACCGGCCGCAACGGTCTGATTCATTAAGCGATAAACATTCGGTTCTGAGAGCAACTGATTTACACAGGTTTTACCATCGGCTATCGCGAGAAGCTTGGGCGGCCGATTGGTTTGTAATAGCTTGCTTAGATAGCTATCCGGTTTAACGGTCATTCCATTGGCCCCTTCGATTAATTCCGGTGCCAAGCTAACCATTAATGCACGATAGCCTCGCTGACGTAGAGAGGTTACACAGTTGGCTAACCAAGTTTCCTCAAATCCGGGGGCAACCAAAATAATCGCATCTTGTTTCCCCAAACGCACAGTTTTGATCATACTACATTACCCATCCTTGATATTTCTAAACTGCTCGGGTATTCTGATTTAACACCTGTACTAAATTTATTGTGACATTTTTGTGTCACAACGGTGTCGAATCGGTTATTCAATGTGCATGTTTTAATGTCTGTTGCTTTGCTCATGGTGTCCTGCTTTGTAAACGGCCGTTTATCACATTTGCCAGAATTCAGTCAATATGATTTAGTTGGTTTACCTGCTTGTTGCTATGTTGTGCAACAACACCAAAATTTGATTTCCTCTTTATGATGATTTTAAATTAAAAAATAGTGGTTTACACCACTATTTAGGGTAAGCACCTCTGGTAGATGTAAGCTCTCTCTCATGAAGAGAAACAATTTTGTTTCATAATGCCCCTGCTAAGGTGGTTAATCGCCGCAAGAGATATAAAAGCTAGTATTGATTTACTAATTGCTACTTGAGTATAAAACGACTTGCTCGATTTTGTTTATCCCATCCATATCTATCTTTTAATTGCTTATCAAATTTTTTCGAATTTTATCATTCTTTCCCACGGGGGGAGTGCGCTTTCTCTTGTTTGCTTGTATGCTATAGACGACATTGGGGTAGATAACAATCATCTGACTATAAATAATTTTTATGAGAGGGCTCAAACAAACAAACAAATCAAACAAATCAATGCAACGTGCAATAAATAGAGATAGGAGAGTGGAATGTGAGTCTTTTACCTATGGATCGAGCCGACTTAATAGAAATCGTTGGCAAGGCGATTAAAAATTGGCATCGTGATGATTTGGCGACTTCACGCCTCCACGAGTTACGCATCGTCAAAAACGAATTAAAGTCTCACCCAAGAAATGAGCCAACAGAGTTGGCGTTGCGTTTAGCAGTCAAGTCTATTCTGCAAAACGCCTTGGATATGTTGGCCAAAAAAGAGCCCGATTACCATAATATTCTCCAACTGCGATTTATGGACAAGCTGACGCTGAGCGCAACCAGCGATCAGATTCATAAGTCGATTCCGACCATTGCTCGTAACCAGAATGATGCGTTTGAATCGATCACTGATATGTTGATCGAGCAGGAAAAGGAAGCGGCCGAATATGCAGCCCAAGACCAAGAGTGGCGTTTGCCAGATCCCACTTACACCAAGCTCTTTGGCGTTTCTGATGTCATTGACAATATTACAAAGCTACTGATCAACCGAGATGATTACTTTATGGTAGCGCTTGTCGGAATGGGAGGGATCGGGAAATCGAGCTTGGCTCGAGAAATCGCCCGTCAAGTGATTCGAGCATTCCAGTTCCATGATGTCATTTGGATTCATTTTACTCAAGAAACCAATACTTTGGTTCGCTCCCCCGAATCGATTTATGCTCACGTGGTTTCCCAATTAGCGAACAAGCTTGTGGCCAACCTGCCACCGATGGGGGTGGCCCAGCAAGAAAAACTGATCCGCCAGCATATTACCAAGTTGCCCTACTTTATTGTGATCGACAACTTGGAATTGGAGCATGATATTGCGCCGCTGGTTGAACGTTTACAAAGTTTAACCAATCCCTCAAAGATTTTATTTGGCTCACGCTCTCATCCCCCTCAGCCGACAGTCTATTGCTATAATTTGACCGAAATTCCGCAAAATGATGCGTACGAGTTTGTGAAGTACTTAACTCGTAACACAAATGTCGATCAGGTGCCACCGTTGTTGTTTACCAAGATCTATAAAGCGGTGGGGGGGAATCCGCTGGCCTTACGCTTGGTCGTGAGCTTGCTCAAACATTTGCCGTTTCGTGAAATTTTGCCCACGATTGAAAACGGCCGTGATGATACCTACCAAATGTACCAGCGAATTTATTTGCGTATTTGGCGTGTGTTAACGGCCGAGGCGAAAGCGGTGCTTATGGCGATGGCAATGGCGGACCTCGATTTGGGGATTGAAAGTGATGATCTGAAAGAGCTGTGCATGTTAGACGCCAATGTTTTTTGGCGAGCTATCAGAGAGTTGCGTTATAACTCTTTGTTAGAGTATCATGGTACTGCAGAAGACCGTACTTATACGATTCATCGTTTAACAGAAACCTTTATATTGAAAGATATTGTTAAACTGTTTGATGATTTATAGGATGTTTAGGTACCACACATCGACTGTTAAAATTTGTAACGACACGAATAGATATGCTAGCGACTGATACCACCACAAATTCTCAGGACCCTACACAGGCATTATTTGGCCAAATGTTGCGTAACCGCCTGACGACACTACGCGAGCGGTTCGACCCTGTGCATGGGTTTAAGGAAGAGGCGAGTTTGCATAAAGCGATCCAGTTGAGCTTGCGCATTGACTCTCTGCACCAGTTGGCGATTGAGGTGTATTTGCAGACATTTGCGGTGATTATTCAGAGACGGCCGTTGCCTGCTTGGCGAAGTTTACTAGACGAAGCACTCAGTGTTGCGGAAAAGCGTAATCACGATTTGTATACCGCAAAATTACTGGCATTTAAATGTCAATATCTTCGAGAAATTGAAGATTTAGAAGGTTTGTTACATGAAGGTAAACAAGCCCTACAATCTCAGCCGGTAAAAAAATCTCCAACAGCACAAGCTGCTATTCTTATTTACCTTGCAATCAGACATTTTATACGTCGAGAATTTGATCAAGCACTCGATTTAGTCAATTTAGCTAAAAATACTATTCCTGAACCCAAAACAATTGAGGAATACAGTTTGTGTGGCAAGATATTAAATGTACAAGGGATTATCAAAGGGGAGCAACATAAGATATTCGAAGCAACACAAGCTTATGACCAAGCTCTTAAATACCTAGAACAATCTAGAGATTTATTCACCCTAAATTTAACAAGAGCAAACTTTGCCTACTATATAGCCACAGAAGAAGATGGGCTTGACAAAGTTGAAACCATGAAAGATGTTCGTGAGTTTTTTCGTCAACAAAATTATCTCTTTGCGGAAAATGTTGTGTTAGTAAATATTGCGGTTGTTTACGATCGACATCAGCAATTTGATCAAAGCGAAACTTACTTGAAAGCTATGGATGTTGAATATCTTTATAAAATACCGGCGACAACAACGCTGGCTCTTCATCACAATAACATAGGAAATCTTTATTTTAATCAGGGTCTCTTTAAATTGGCTGAAATTGAACTAACCTCGGCAATCAATGTTTATAATGAATTAGGGAATCAACACTTTTTTAGTTTAGCAAATGCAAAGGCGCTATTAGGTACTTTGTATTCAAAAACAAATAATATAGAAAAAAGTGATAACGTTTTACTTGAATCATTGTCAATTTTGCACCCCCTAGTTGAAAATGGTGACACAAAAGCTGCAAATCTATATGAAGAAATATCTGAAGAATTCCCTCATTTGGAGGCTTTTCCGCTACATTGAAAAAGCTAAAAGTAGGGTAGCAAAATTGCTACCCTCTTCATAATTTATGGCACTATATGTTATCCATGCCCGGTGCCGACTGAGCCACCGGCCGCAAGGGCCATATCTACAACAAAGGGATTTGCCAGCACGAACAATGCAACAGAGCCAGCAACAATAAATAGGGTACGTGAACGATCGATAATTTTTGACATCTTAAAACCTCTCTAAGTTTGAATGATTAGGGAGGCTCTTAACGTGGCGCGCCGGAAGATGTTTCTTCCTCTCTAGAGATGTCAGGAGCCGTTCGATTTGGTAATTGTTTAGTTGAGTGTTTGTTTAGGTGTTTGTTTCCTCAACCTGTATGACTACATTGTAAATGGGGGAGTGGGGCAAACTCTGAGATGTAACTGAGAACTTTCTGAGATTATTCTGAGATTTGGCTGAGATTCCGGCCGTTTGACAACAAAAAAGGGGTGCTACGGCCGTTTTACAGCCATAACACCCCTTTCGAGATACCGAAACTAGATTGGAATTACAGTCTTATAATTTTTCCCCAAACATGCTTTCCATGCGCAAAAAGAAGCCATACCCCACAAAAAACACGATCACCGAAGTCACAAAGGTACGAATGACATAGGGAATATGCATGGGGACCGGGCCGGTCGACTGCATATTTCCCCACAAAACGGTGCGATACCCATCGATGATCGAGGCCATCGGGTTTAGCCAGCGCATGACCTGACCGGGGTCAAAGGTGATCCCCATAAAGGTTTGTGTAGAGCCGAAGAGATCAAGTGGATACATGATGGGAGTGAGGAAAAACCAAGCCAACACAACCACATCCAAGATCATCATGACATCGCGATAGAAGACGTTGATCGAGCCCAGCAAAAAGGCGAGCCCTAACACGAAGATGATTTGGGTGATGAGTAGCGGGAAGACCCATAAGGCGTACCATGTTAAACCGAGGCCGGACGCATAGAGAAAAACGACCAAGACTATAAGGGCGAAGCTGAAATTGACGAGGTTTGATAAAACGGCCGCCACCGGCAACATTTCTCGCGGGAAGAATATTTTTTTCAGCAACGCCCCATTGGCGGTAATCGAAACGGTTCCTGTAATGAGAGAGCCGGTGAAAAATTGCCACGGCAATAAACCGACCAAGAAAAAGACAGGATATTGGCGCACATCATCACGGGCGAAGGCGACCGTAAAAATAATGCTAAACACCATCATCATCAGGAGCGGGTTAAGCAGGCTCCAGAGCACCCCAAGTACGGAGTTTTTATAACGTACTTTGAGATCGCGCGTAATTAGATTTTGTAAGAGATACCGATAGTCGATCAGCTCTTGTAGTTTGGTACCCAATTGTAGATGGGGGTTGTTGGTGATGACATTGGGCGGTGTGGATGAAGATGTTTCTGTTGACATAAAAATACGATGCGTGATTATGGCAAGAACCTAAATATTTATGGTTTGCGATATTCGCTGGTGGGATATAAAGCACACGGCCGTCTAAAACCGGATGCAATCATTCGATTTGAAGTTTCTATTCCCCATTTTCCGCTAAATCTAGTTCATCGAGTAGAACCCAGCCGAGAACCCCTTCGACGGTGCGTACTTGTTGCCAGATTTGGTTCTCGTAAGAGGATTGCAAATCTTCTAACAGCAAGGGTGTGCCACGAATAACGAGTTGTAAGATTTCGCCACCAGGAGTTTGGCGGACCCGAACCAGACTGAACCCTTCACGAATTTCGACAGTAGGTGCGCTAATCGCTGTAGGGGTTAATGTCGGGGAGG
>WTJY01000059.1 GCA_011524645.1 Anaerolineales bacterium
ATTTTGGATTTTGGATCGGGTTCGCAACCGATGCTTGATCGCGATCTTCTGCCTTTCTCCTTTTGCCTTTAATCCTTACACCCATATGTAGCGATGACTTCATTGGTACGGGTGTGGCGTTCCGCTATGAACCACAGGCCACAGCCTTGGCGGTGGTACCACCATTCTTTTTGGACACCCCATTTGTTGTCTCGCATATAGACGTAGTCCGCCCATTCTTGGTCACTCGTTTCAAGGGGGTTAGACGGCCGTGGGTTGTATTCGCCACCATATTTGAACTCTGTTTGGTTTCGTTTGCCGCAGTTGGGGCAATTAATTTGAATCATTTCTGTACTCCTTAATGCCCGACTGATGCCGCGCCTTTTTCACCGACGAGATTAAATTCTTCGAAGCGTGATAGCCGGAACGGGGCCAAGATGTCTGGCACTTTTTGGGTTGCGATGAGCTCTGCCATCCGTTTGCCCGATACAGGGCTTGCTTTAAAGCCGTAGGTTCCCCAGCCGACATCGACAAAGAACCCTTTAACGGGGGTAAAGCCCATAACAGGGCTATAGTCCGGTGTCATATCACAAAGTCCAGCCCACTGGCGCAGGATTCGCACATGACCCAATGAGGGGAATAATTCGAGGATGTGGCCCGCTAGCCCTTCGGTGAAGTTGAGCGATCCTTTCATCGAATAGCTGGCGAATGGATCAACCGAGGCTCCCATGACAAGCTCGCCACGATCAGACTGGCTGACATAAACATGTAAACTACCGGAAACGATGATGACATCGAGAAATGGTTTGAGCGGTTCGGTAACACAGGCTTGGAGGGGGAATGTGGTCACCGGAAGGCGAACCCCAGCCATGTCGGAGATGGTGGTACACCATCCGGCTGTGGCATTGAGAACGATTTTCGTATTGATCCGGCCGCGATTGGTTTGGACCCCGACCACTTGATTGTCTTCAACGATAATATCTTGCGCTTCGGTCAGCTGGTGGATGTGGACCCCCATGCGATCCGCATGATGGGCATATCCCCAGACAACCGCATCGTGTCGGATAATCCCGCCCGGCGGATGATACAACGCCCCCATGATCGGGTAGCGCGGGTGGTTGCTGATGTCTATAGCTGGGCAGAGCTCTTTGATTTCTCTCGGCTGAATGAAACGAGAATCGACCCCTTGGATTTGGTTTACTTCAGCGCGGCGGCGCATGGTGCGCACGGCCGAATCGCTATGGGCAAGCGTGAAGTGTCCCCGTTGGCTGAACATGACATTGAAATCGAATTCGGCCGACATTTGTTCGTATAGTCTGACACTTTCGTTGTAAAAATTGACCCCTTCCGGTGTCAAATAATTGCTGCGAATGATCGTTGTGTTCCGGCCGCTGCCGCCAGAACCGATATATCGCTTTTCGATAATAGCGACATCGGTAATGCCGTAATCTTTGGCTAAATAGTAAGCACAGGCCAAGCCATGCGCGCCCCCCCCAATGATGACTACATCATAGCTCGATTTCATTTCTTTGGGGGTCCACATCGGGGGTGGAGGGTGTTTGCTGTTGAGTCCTTGACGAATCAGTTTAATGGACATCGATACTCCTGGTTGAAAGGGAAAAGGAGAAAGGAGAAAGGAGAAAGGTATTGTTTTGCCTTTTGCCCTTTACCTTTTGCCTTTGTTTACTGACCTCTTGTCCGGATTGCGCTGGTTACCATTGCTGACGCGAGGGTGCGAATCGGCCGGAAGCCGTGCTGTTCGGTTGGTAAATGTTGGGTTTGTAAGGGAGATAATGTTATTTTGTCGTTTTCATCGATTGTACCGATGATATAGGAACAGTTTCGCGTATCAAAGCCGATACGGAAATATGGGAAATATCCCATGCGCTTTGTGGATAGTTCGGGGGATTCAAGATGGAGCCAGTGCCACATGGCGAGGGAGTTGAAAATGCCATGCGCAAAGACGGCCGTGAATGGGCTGTCGATGCGGCGGAGTTGTTGGAACATGTCATGACAACGGCCGATTACTTCGACGAAAGATTCTCCCTCACCGCCATCTTTGTAATGGGGGTCACGTTTGCGCCAATAGTCGCGAGCCAGCGGCCGACGATCAAATTTTGTCGTATCGACATAGTTGCTATGAGCGAGGCTATTAAATTCATAAACAGGCCATTCTTCATGTTGGGCTTCGGGGAAGCGTTGACGTGTCGCTTCCGCTGTCTGTTGTGTGCGGATAAAGGGGGATGTGACGATAAGGTCCGGAGCTTGTGTAAATGTGTTTGCCACCAATTGGGCTTGTTGACGCCCTTTGTTTGTGAGTTCGGTTGAACTCTGATCCTTGGTTGGAAATCCTGCGTTAGAGGTGCTTTCACCGTGTCGAATGAGCCAAAAAGTACGCATAAAAATTA
>WTJY01000148.1 GCA_011524645.1 Anaerolineales bacterium
ATTTTGCTCTTGACCGCCATATCTGCTGTCAACCCCTTGAATTCCTAAAGAGCCATATATTTTCATATTATTCGCCGTGCATTTTCATGGCCATCGAGTCGTGACAAGTGTGCAAGTGTTACGTAACTTAAATACACGAATTTAATGAGGATCTCGACTTAAAAGCGAAAAAGCAGGCATTCCGCTTGAAACACCTGCTTTTTCGCTTAAAAACTGCCCAAAACACACGAATCCAGGCAATTATGTCAACTCTTAGCCGTTCCCATTACGTAACTTAAATACACAAATTTTGAATACGCAACTTAAATACACGACTACACTCTAATTCAAATTCTCAAAAATACCGGCCGCGCCCATACCGCCACCGATACACATCGTCACCATACCATACTTACTGTCACGACGTTTCATCTCATTCAAGATTTGTACCGTCAATTTAGCACCGGTACAGCCCAACGGGTGACCCAATGCGATCGCCCCACCGTTGACATTCACTTTCTCTGGATTCATTTCCAGCGTGCGAATCACCGCCAAAGCTTGGGCTGAAAACGCTTCATTCAGCTCAATCAAGTCGATTTGGTCAAGGGTCATGCCAACACGGTCCAACAATTTCGGTACCGCTTTAATCGGACCAACCCCCATCACTTCCGGCCGGACCCCCGCCACATTAAAGCCCACAAAACGGGCCAACGGGGTCAAACCGGCCGCTTCAGCCGCTTTCCGTTCCATAACGATCACACCCGCCGCGCCGTCACTCAATGGAGACGAGTTACCCGCAGTTACCCGACCGCCATTACGGAACACAGGGCGCAATTTACCCAACCCTTCAACCGTTGTTTGTTTCCGCAAATGTTCATCCGTATCAAAGATCACCGATTTTTCTACCGGCCCATTCGGCCCAGCAATCACTTCGGTAAACGACACAGGCACGATTTCATCTTTGAAATAGCCCGCATCAGTCGCTTTTGCCGCTTTCATATGGCTTTCGTAAGCGAATTGGTCCATGTCTGCACGAGACACATCCCATTCATCCGCCACTTGCTCGGCCGTATACCCCATCCCCATATACGCTTCCGGCATATTTTCAACCAAATATTGGTTCGGGCTGGTCCGGAAACCGGTCATCGGCACCAAACTCATCGTTTCCGCACCGCCAGCGATAATACAGTCCGCTCCATTGGCGATAATCCGCTCGGCCGCCATCGCGATCGTTTGCAGGCCACTGGAACAGAAACGGTTCACCGTTTGCCCCGGCACATCAACCGGCAAACCGGCGCGCAACGCGATCGTCCGAGCAAAGTTCAACCCTTGTGACGCTTCTGGCATCGCACAGCCAACAATCACATCATCCACAGTCGCAGGATCCAAGCCATCCGCTTGTTTCATCAACTCTTCAATCACGGCCGCCATCATGTCATCGGAACGCATATTTTTGGTCGTTCCTTTTAACGCTTTCCCGACAGCGGTCCGGCTGGCCGCTACAATTACAGCTTCTCTAGTCATCTTTTTATCTCCGATGGGTAGAGGGTAATTTGTAGAGAGTAAAGAGGAAAGCAAATCGCATCACAAGCGATATTCGCAAATTCATACCTCTCTACCCTCTACCCTCTACTCTCTACTCATTCTAGTTACGCAACGGTTTTCCAGTGGTCAACATATGGGTGATACGGTCACGGGTTTTTTCTTCACCCAGCAAGGACAAAAATCCTTCCCGTTCGAGGTCAAGAATGTACCATGGATCGACCCATTGTGGGCTAGAAAGGCCACCACCAGTTAGGGCGTAAGCCAATTTCTTGCCGATCAATTTGTCATGTTCTGAGGCGTATCGGCCCCAGACAAAGCTTTGGATACCCAATTGCATCGTGGCATAGACATCACGGCCAGCCGCATAGATTTTTTCAACTTCGGGGGCACGAACACCGCTGGTCACCAATTCTAAAACGCGCGCTTTGGCACGAGCCAAGCGTTGTTCCGTGTTGAACACCAAAATATCGTCTTCAAGCAAATATCCCATATCTTTCGCACCCCATGCACCGGTGGTCGCCACTTGGGCGGTTGCCACCTGTTGGAACACTTCTTGAACCGGGACTAAGGCATCGCCATGCGGGTTACGCATGACCGGATTGACTTTGCGGCGCAACAATTCTTTCAAACCGCCACCGGCCGGAATCAAACCGACACCGACTTCGACCAAGCCCATATAGGTTTCATGGTCCGCCACAGAACCCCAGCCCGCCATCGTCATTTCAACGCCACCACCCAACACCCGTTGGTGCGGTGCAGTAATGACCGGCTTCGCAGAGTGACGCAAGTCCATGGTCAACTGTTGCAAGCCACGGATCGAATCGCTGACCAAATCCCATTTTCCTTGGGCCGCGTTCATACCAACTTCCATCACGTTGGCGCCAACGCAGAAGTCTTGACCGTTGTTCCCGATAACCATACCGACCCACTCATCTTTTTGGAGATATTCGAGCGCTTTGAGCCCCATTTCTCCCATCGCGGAGTCGATCGCGTTCATTTTTGCGTGGAATTCGAATAACAAAACCCCATCTCCCATATCGTGGAGAGATGCGCTGTTGTTCCGTTCCAATTCGCTGCCCGCTTTGGCCAAACCGGTCACAGAAATCGTTTTGGTATCGATTTCGGCCGCCATACGACCACCGTTGATGAAGTCATAAGGGGTACCATTTTCATCATAGAAGCTAGTAATCCCTTCGTTAAGCATATCTTTGACCCAATCGGGGACGACAAAGCCAAGCTCTTCCATCTTTTCGATCGTTTCTTCAACACCCAACATATCCCAAATTTCGAATGGGCCCGCTTCGTGGGCAAAGCCCCAGCGCACCGCGTCATCAATGTCTGAAATCGAGTTGGCGATTTCTTGGCCGACAGCGGCCGCGTAAACCATATTGAAATAAACGTTACGACGCACAAAGTTGGCCGCTTTGTCATCAAATTCAAGCAAAGCATTTAAGCGTTTGCCCAAATCGCTAATTTTGCGTACCTTGCCCACCGATTCGAACCGTGGCTTTGGCGCCAATTCATATTCGAACGTGTCCAAATTGAGCGTCAAAAATTCACGTTTACCGTTGATGATCTCTTTTTTATAGAACCCTTGGCCGGTTTTGTTCCCGAGCCAGTTGTTCGCTCTCATCTTGTCGTTGAGCTCAACGATTTTTTCGTCAACAAGCAGTTCACGATAGTTGTCATGTGGAATCGCAGGATACAAATTCGCATTAACATGAACCATGATGTCCAGACCGACCAAGTCGGTCAAACGGAAGGTGCCGGTTTTAGGACGGCCGAGCAAGGGGCCGGTCACCGAGTCAACTTCTGCCACGCTCATATCGAGCTTCATGGCTGTTTGCAGACCATAGTTCCCAGCAACCGCGATAAATCGGTTGGCGATAAAGTTGGGTGTGTCTTTACAAACCACCACCCCTTTACCCAACACATCTGTCCCGAATTCAACCATGAAATCGGTCACAGCTTGATCAGTATCCGGGGTCGGAATCACTTCAAGCAATTTCAAGTAGCGTGGCGGATTAAAGAAATGGGTTCCCAAAAAGCGGGCTTTCATTTCTGGCGACGCATCTTCTACGATCTGGTGAATCGGAATCCCAGAAGTGTTGCTGGAAATAATAGCGGTCGGTTTACAAATCTGTTCCAAAGCCGCAATTAAATCTTTTTTCGGTTGTAACTGCTCGATAATCACTTCAACAACCCAGTCACAGTCAGCCAACAATTCAATGTCGTCTGTCGTGTTACCGAGGGTAATCAAGTTAGCCCGATCTTTACGGCCGAGATTGGCCGGTTTCGCTTTCACCATACGATCAAAGCCACCTTTCACCCAGCGGTTACGCGCTTTGGGATCTTCTTTCTCTGCGTCAGAAAGATTGGGCGGCACAATATCTAATAACACAACAGGAATGCCGATGTTGGCAAGGTGAGCCGCGATCCCGCCGCCCATCGTTCCCGCGCCGATAATACCGACTTTTTCTATACGAAAACTCATAAAACAACCTTTTAATTTTGGATTTTAGATTTTGAATTTTGGATTAGGCTCACATGCAATCGTGCGATACGAGCCATTTTTTCTAGCCTTTGATGACTAGTATCTAATCGTTTTTATTTTAGTTCGCGGCGTGAGTAGCCAAGGATACTACGTGCGACGATCAATAAGTTGATCTGTTTTGTTCCTTCGTAGATGTCGTTGATTTTGGCGTCACGCATCCATTTTTCGGCCAAAGTTTCACGTGAATAGCCGAGCGGCCCAAGCAATTCGACCGATTTTTGGGTGATCCAAGTTACCGCTTCACCGGCACGCGCTTTACACATGCTCGCTTCAAGACGATTGCTTTCACCAAACGCTAGCTGGGAGGTCGCCCGAAGGGTGAGCAACCAAGAACCACGATAACGGGCTTCCATTTCCATTAAATCCCGCTCAACCGCCGTTAATTGATGTTTCGGCTTGGTATAGTCGATCACAATCCCTTCTTCGGCCAATGTCTCTTGGGTAAACTCAAGCGCCGCACGAGCGATCCCCACGGCGCTAGCGGCCACAGCCGGACGGCTGGCATCAAAGGTTTTCATCGCCCCTTTAAACCCTTTGCTCGTTTTTTGGACATCGGGGCTACCCAATACACTATCGAAGGGGACACGCACATCTTTAAAGTGAAGCGCGACCGTGTCACTGGCACGAATGCCAAGTTTGTGTTCTTGTTTCGCAATCGAAACGCCGGGGGTTCCCCCCTCAACGACAAAGGATTTAATCCCGGCACGGCCGGCATCTGGGTCAATCGTGGCCCAAACCACACAGAACCCGTCCGATTCTTCGAGAGACAATTTACCATTGGTGATGAAAACTTTCTCACCATTGATGACCCACTCGTTGGTTTCTTCGTCCAACACGGCCGTCGTCCGCATCGAGCTATTGTCAGAACCGGCATTCGGTTCCGTAATCGCCATCGCCCCCCATTTCGGCTCGCCGGTCGAAAACCGTTTCATGTAACGTTCTTTTTGCTCAGGGGTCCCAACCGCTTCCACGGCCGCGCCACCCAAACCAGCGTTCGGTGTACAGAGATAAATCCCTGCATCCCCCCAGCTCAAAATTTCGATCATCAAAATCAAGCGTAAAATCGTCCAGTTCGGCCCATCCCGCTCCGGCTTCACCTCACCACTTTCGATTTTGGCCCAACGTGCTTTTTCTTGTTGTTTTAAGAAGGGCCACATCGCGTTGGTAAATTCAACGGGACGCTCATGCTCACCTTCATCATATTTGCGAGAAATCGGCCGCATAATTTGCTTGGCCACCATGTCGGCCATTTGTGCTTCAGCTTGAATTTTCTTTGGAATTTCAAAATTAATCATAATTTCCTCAAGGAGAAAGGAGAAAGGGAAAAGGGAAAAGAATAAACACTTTGCTAAAGTCTTGCGCGTCTGTTTTTCGATTTGTTGATAATTGTTACAAAAATCGCTACCAGTTGGCGAGCTTCGTCTAAAAGTGACTCAACAAGATTGGCTTTAATAATCTCTGCTTCAACAAGCAACTCCAACCAATATCTTGCCTCTTCTAGCTCTTGCAATCCGATACTTAACTTACTAATGAACTCAGCATCTGAACGAGCATGTTTCGCTTCACGGTATTGTGCTCCGGGAGAAGTCCCAGATCGAAGCAATTGTTTCCCAATCACTTGAGACACATTATCTTGTGGCAATGATGAATACAATCGAATCACTCTTAAAGAAAACCGCTTCGTCCGCTTATTCAAATCTTCAGTCCGATTACTCACTGTGTAACTCCTCTTTTTTATTTTTCCCTTAAACCTACCTAAACTTCCATAAATCAGGCACAAAAAGCGATCAACCCATTTTTGCCTTTTGCCCTTTGCCTTTTGCCTTTATTCTAAATCATCGCAATGCCGTCGAAATGGGTCAGACCGCGTGCATTCCGCAACCACAGCTCCACCGGATATTCGCGGATGTAGCCGTAGCCACCAAGGGTTTGTAGCGCTTGATCAGCGACTTTAACAGAAATGTCATCTAGGTAGAATTTCATGCGAGTGGTTTCGGCCGTGGCATCTTGCCCTTGATCCATCATCCAAGCCGCTTCCCAAACGAGCAAGCGGGCTTCGTCTACATCGATCGCCATTTCGGCGAGCATGAAAGCGATAGATTGATACTGAGCGACCGGTTGACCGAACTGAACCCGTTGTTTAGCGTAATCGCGGGCGTATTCAAATCCGGCGCGCATCAGACCAACGGCTGCTGCCCCCAGCGCGATTCGGCTATGATTCAAGATTTGGGTGAAATCGATCCCCGCATCGCCGCCCAATTTATTAGCGGCCGATACGCGCACATCGTTTAATTTGACTTCGTAAGTTGGGAGTGCATTAATCCCCATCCATTTCCCTTTGGCTCCGATCTCTAATCCTTCACTACCTGCGGGAACCAAAAACGCTTGGGTCTCGCCGTTCTCATTGGCGTAAACCAATATCAGTTCAGCATCTTTGGCCAAAGGAACAAGTGTCTTCGCCCCATTAAGCAGATAGCTATCCCCATCAAGAACGGCCGTGCTTTTAAGATTGCGTGGGTCAAATTGAATCGCTTTTTCAGTTAAAGCTGCTGTCACCTTCGGCATCGCTTCATCACAGAACATCGGCAAATAGTGTGCTTTTTGCTCATCTGTACCGCTCAAATAGACCGGCATCGCCACCAAATTCGGGCCGAGAATGCGTAGCGTCGTTGCAAAGTCTCCCCAACTGAACTCTTCCATCGCAATCGCGTTGGTCACAGCTGAATATTCCCCAAAACCGCCATACTCTTCCGGCAGTCCGGTTGGCAATAGACCGATTTCCCAACCCGCTTTCACCACGTCATCTGGGATTTTGCCCAGCTCTTCAGCTTCTCGGAACTCTTTGCGCATCTTCTCTTCGGCAAAACGATGTACCGTATCCGCCAACATCTGCTGTTCTTCATCGAGACGAAAATCCAACATGAATTGACACTCCTTTTTGAAGGGAAAAGGGAAAAAGGAAAAGGGGCTAATTTCGCGCCAAATCTCTATTCGCGACTCAACTCCTATTTTTCCTTTTTACTTTCTCCTTTCTCTTTTACTAATCGCTCAGTAAGTAATTGGCTTGTAAAAAAACGCGCCACTTCTAACGCAGTGCGTTACATCGGAGGAATTGTACATGTTGTCTATGAGATGTCAAATATGTTTTGGGCAAATCTAACAAGTTGAACTTCATGATGCCCATCTATCTACGCCCCGCACCCCACATCAAGCGATTAAGGGCAACAAAACCTCTTCCCAATTACCCCACGTCATCCTTTTTTTCGATTGAACCGTGCGATTCGCCGGAAAATCATAAATGATTTGTTCCCATGATGGGGTTGCCACGCCGGTGATATCTCCTTTGTCATCAACTAAGAAATCAGCATCAACAACCGTCTTGTCTCCGGTCAGAATCATGCGGGGAATCCAATGGGAACCCAAATATCGATCAATCCATTGGTACTTTTCCACGACACAATGTTCGTAATAGTGAAACGGAGATGTGCAGATAAACAGATCGATATCGAGCTGTTCAAGTTGGGACAATGCGTGAATCGCATTATCGATCGGAGGCAAGCTGGAAAAAAAGTTTGGCGCCGACAAGATGTCAATAATATCGGCCGTATATTGTCGTGGGTACTGATGGCTCAAATAAAATGTGGTCCGTTCTTCAAGCGGAATAAACGGCCGTTTCGGATAAGTCTCTCGCCAAATCTCTAAAAAACGCCCTTCAAAATCGGCCAACACCCCATCCATATCTATCAAAACTCGCATCAAAACACCTCCAACGTTAGTGATTAATTTGGCGATTATATGGGCGAGTCGTCAATCCGACGTGTGTTCTTTTCTTCTTCATATCAGCACCCAGCACCCTATTCAAACATAATCGCTCCAGCCACAATATTGAACTGGGAGTAATGAACCAAATCATCAAAAACAGATAGCGTTTTCACATCCGTGGGCAACGCCGCCGCCATAAGAAGCGCTCGATCTCTCGGCCGGTGTCCCTTTCACATTTGCACTGGACTGAGATTTCATATTTATTCTGGACTGAAACTTAGCTTTTTTCTGAAAGGATGTAAACCTTTAGTTTCCGCTGAAATTATTCGCCCACAGACGCCTTTTGCCTCCTGTGAGCC
>WTJY01000498.1 GCA_011524645.1 Anaerolineales bacterium
CAGATAATATTTTAGCCCTCAACCCCGAGGTCAATCCCAATTTATTATCGATCGGGCAAGAAATTATTCTCCCGCCCCCGGCCACAGCCGTATTTGGCGAAAATCCAGCCACACCGATCCCGCTCAACATAGAAATCACATCGGTTCAAACCTACCAAACACCGCTCGGCACATCGTGGATTGTCGGGGAAGCCTGGAACAACAGCCCCAATTATGTCGAAGATATTCGGCTCGAACTCTCATTGATCGGTGAAGCGGGTAATGATCTGGGTAAACTAGAAACATGGACCGCGTTTTCACTCCTATCCCCCGGAGAGACGGTTCCCTTTGCGGTGCTTGTCTCCGACACATCAGGCTCAATCGAGCAGGTTCAGTCGGCCGTAATCGGCGGCCGCGCGTTCACCTTGTTAGAAAATAGCACAGATAGCCGAACGCTCGACTTTCAAATTTCAAATGTCGCCATGACCACAACAGAAACCGGTGGCGCAATCACAGGGGAAATCACCAACAGCGGTCCAGCCGCAACGGACAATATTCAAATAACAATCACCCTATATGATAACCAAATCGATGTAACGGGGTTTGGACAACTGACATTAGAAAACAGGCTGGAACCGAACGATACCACCACCTTTTCCCTCAACGTCGCCCCCCCAGGTGGTATCGTAGCTGATCTCATTTTTCATGCACAAGGAATCCGGCCATAACCCAAACTAATTGCCTGATCGGCACAACCTGAGACAATAGAACTATGTTTTGGTTTCGCAATTTGCATCGAATTATCGACTTTCTTAAATATTTTTATCGTGCTCGCTATACGATTTACGGCCGTGAAAATGTGCCCGAAAATGTAGAAGGACTCATCGCAGTCACCAACCACTGTAGCTATATGGATGCGCCTATGCTAGCCCTCTGCTTACCGCAGGGAACCCGCTGGAAGCTGTTTGCCGCCCGCACCCGTGAACATGAATTTATTACCGGCTGGCTCCTCAAAAAATCGGGGTCGATATTTATCGACCGCACCACAGTTGATCGCAAAGGGCTTAAAGAAGGGTTAGATGCCATCAAGGCAGGCTACACCTTTGGCTTGGCACCAGAAGGAACCCGAAACAAAGAAGGGATCATGCAAAAAGGGCGTAACGGAGCAGCTTATCTGGCGGTCAAATCAGGAGCCTCGGTCTTACCGGTCGGCATGGTCAATACAGAGTTATGGAACGTCAACTACCCAAAAAGGGAAATTACCTACTTGGAAGCACATATCGGGGAAGCAATCGCGATGCCAGACCTCGGCCGTCGCGTTCGAACAGCCGACTTAGATGCCTATACCCATTACATCATGATTCATATCGCACAACAGGTTCCCCCCCGTTATCGCGGCTATTATGCCGACAGCCCAGCTCTAGCCGCCCTGCTACGTGGTGAAGACCCATGGCCCTATTGCCTAGAAGCGGAAGGGGTTACCCCCTAACCCGTTAGAAAAAAGAGAACACATGGGCCTACACAATAGCTCCCCACATTCAATTGACCATCTTGTCAGTCTATAAATCAAGTGCAGACCGATCTTCCAGCAACCAGCGGTATTTCAAAAATTCATAATACCCCATCAATACACTCAAGCGAAGCCCATGCCAGCCGATACGATAGCCAGATAGCGTAACGTAACGCCACCAAAAATGGCGTACAGCTTGGCTATAGGGGGTGTAAAATTTGGCTTGCTCTCCCTGATTACGCAAAATACCGACATCATAGCGGGTATATTTTTGCTGTTTCTCGTGAAAATGGGCGGCATCGCGATAGTTATAATGGACCAACGGCCGTTCTAAGCTCCCGATCTCTCCGGCAACGGCCGCTAATTCATGCACCGGCCGTTCATAATGCACCGCCCCATACTCAAACAAACGCAATTGATAATCGGGATACCAGCCAGCACCCAGCGTCATCTTGCCGAAAATATAGTTATGGCGAGGAACTTGCCACCCTTTTTCCGGCCGGTTTTCGATCATATCTCGAATTTCGGCCGCCAATTCCGGCGTACACCGTTCATCCGCATCGACGAAGAAAACCCAATCAGTCTGCTCAACATATTTCAGCGCAGCATTCCGTTGCTGAGCATAGTTTTCAAATGAGGATTGAGCGACATCGGCCCCCGCTTCGGCCGCTAACACGGCCGTCCCATCTTCACTATACGAATCAAACACCACGATCCGATCCGCCCAGCGCAAGCTGTCAATACAATCAGCCACATGTGCTGCTTCATTCAAGGTAAGAATAATCGCCGTTACTTCTTTTGCCATATCCTAGCTAACCGTTGTGTCAAGCTTCCCCTGCCAAATCGCCGAAACCTTTTCATAGGCCGCACGCAATGCAGGTTCTTTTGTTTCTTTTAATTTTCGATTCATGCCCAATGTCACAATCTTTTTCGCCAACAAATTGGTCCATGCACTATAGTGACGGGCATAAAATTGGGCCCGACTTTGCCACAAGTTAATCACCGAGCGGGCCGCGACCTGTTTGGTACTTTCCCCCCCATAGTGAACAATTTCCGCGTCCGGCACTGTATAAATTTGCCAACCAGCTTTATGGATCCGCCAGCACCAATCGAGTTCTTCACAGTACATAAAGAAATCTTCATCGAACCCCCCTGTTACATCAGCCACATCGCCCCGAACCAACATTGTGGCCCCTAACGGGTGATCGATAGCAAAGGGTTGCCCGTAGGGATCATACAGTCTTCGCGGATAACGGCCGTTTAGGCGGCTCTCGTACAGACGTGCGGGCAAAGGGAACAGATCAAACATCAGTTGAAAAACGC
This sequence comes from Anaerolineales bacterium, assembly GCA_011524645.1. Lineage (GTDB taxonomy): Bacteria > Chloroflexota > Anaerolineae > Promineifilales > Promineifilaceae > WTJY01. The sequence goes on from WTJY01000498.1 coordinate 2,813, forward strand.
CGGGAAAAGCGAATGCGCTATGTTGAAACCGGCCGTCCCCATAAACCAAACGGGCTCCACACATTCCCGCCTTCGGCGTGTCATCCATAAACTGGATCATGCGCTGTAGCGCTCCACGGCGGACCAGCGTATCAGGATTGAGTAAAAAGTAATAACGCGGCTGAAAACGGGCCGCATCTTGCATCCCTTGGTTATTCGCCGCTCCAAAGCCAGGGTTCCCTTCATTGGCGATCAAATGGACTTGGGGAAAAACATCAGCCACCAACTCTGGCGAACCGTCTGTCGAGGCGTTATCAATCACCCAAACATCCCCCTGAAGTCCAGCCGCATTTAAATCGGCAAAAACAGAGCGTAGACAATCGGCTAAATAGTCACGCACGTTCCAACTAACAATAATGATCGCTATATCTATCATTCGTTTCGCAAAATATCGTAAAAGCTATCGTCAACCGGTTCAATACCGGTCCATTGATAAAAATCACTTGCACAAAGTGATTGAGCACACGCCTCAGAATTGGCAAAGTTCTCCACGGCCGTAATGATAGCCTGTGCCGGCACAATGGGAAACTCTCGGCCGAGCAAAATCGCTTCGTTCGGAACCGGTTCAGACAAATCGATAATCCGAGTTTCGGCAAAAATTTCAGGGAAATCATCGAAAATCGCGGCACGAGCATCCCGAATCCGATACCCCCCCTGTTCCGGTGTTCCCAAAACATCAACATACCCGATCGGGTTCCGCACCGGTTCGACCTGAACTTGCCGCCAAACCTCAGCCCGATCTTCACCATAAACCCAAACACGCTCTTCGCGTGGCAAAATCGGTGGATTAAACACAGCCGCCGCCAAATCGATCTCACCATCTAACATGGCGATTAAAGCGGAGCTACTTGTGCCGTACTCGACAAATTCAACCGAAGGAATTTCCAGCTCTTCCACACGCCGAGCAAACAGTTCATAGGTCGCTAAATCATCAAAGCTAGGCACACCGACCGTTTTGAACTGCAAATCTTCAAACACGTTAATCACCCGATCTTCGCGTGCCACCAGCATCCCAAGACTGTATGGCACATCAAAGCGGGTCGCGGCATGGGTCAATTGCGCCCCACAGCTATCTTGAATCGCCACATAATCTTCGGCCGACGTAATGGCGATCACTTCTTGTGGGGAGTCGCAAACAAAGCGGGCCGCTTCGGCCGTATCAACCGGCACGATCAGCTCAAAATGGTAGCCGGTCGCCTCAGTCAACGCTTCAGCCAAAAATCCGCCGCGTACTTCAACCACACGAACTTGATCAGAGGGAAGAAATACCAGCAAAAACGGCCGGTCAACCGTACCTAATTCGGCCGTATTCCCCGGAACTACTTCTACCTGGGGCGTCACTTCAAACACCCGCGTCACTTGGATTTCACGGGTCACTTGAAGCTCGCGAGTGACCTCGGCCGTTTGAATCACAGGCACTTCTCGGGTCACTTCGACCACTTGGGTCACAGGAATTTCGATTTCGACAGGCTCGGCCGGTTGTTGGCAACCAACCGCCAACAGCAATAACAAAGATACCGCACCGGCAAAGCCAATGAGTTTTTTGACAAACATATTTAAATGACTTACTACAGCGTCTCAGAAATCTTCTAGCTTTTTGAAATTCGTCTGTCTTGCCCCCTCTCCCGTTGGGAGAGGGGCTGGGGGAGAGGGAAATTTATAAAATTTACCTCCCCCAGACCCTCCTCACAGGAGGGATGAAAAAAATAGATCACTTTTGAGACGCTGTGCTTACTTAGTTCAAAAAGGAAAGGTTTTGTTTCTACTACCATTGGGAAAAACAACAACAATAAGTCAATCATAATACTGAAAACAAAAAAAGGAAACACGAATTACCGATCCCTTCTTTCCAAATGTTAAGCTTTAGAGGTACTTTTGCCTCGTGCGTCTTGCTCGATTCAGAGGTATTTTCAAGATCGGGCCAGAACAAGCTATTCAAGTCTCCATATCGCCACATCATCGCTCCATACGGCCGGTTCAGCCGATTTTTTGACCTATATCTGTTGTCAAGCACACTATTCAGCGAAGAGCCGGAATTATTAAGAAAAAGGTCTTTGTAAATCGAACAATAGCCCATAAAATAAATTCAGCTAAAATATCAACATAATAATTTATGCCAATCAAAATTCGGTGCATCATGCACAAACCATTGCAGTACAAAAAATCATTGAAATAAGATTATGACTCTTCCAACAATTACACCAAAGCCACTCATTCTCCCCAATGTTACCATCTATGTTGATCTACCTACACGCCTGATCATTTATGAATATCGCAATGTTGTGAACACAGAAGTCACCAAAGCCGCTTATGCATGGGCAGGGGCAGGTATGTCATCTTGGTTCGAACCAGATGATTTCAGAGCTTCTATTTATGATTTCCGGCAAGTTTCAGACTTTGCGATTGGGAACACCCCTGTTGCGATACGGGCAAGTCAAAACATTAATACAATTACAAGCCTAACGACTTTTCCGGTCGCCCTTATCGTGTCAAATCTGCGTCAAGAGGTAAAAGTCCGCACAACGATGATGGGGCCAGATGGGGCGCGGAAATATATCGCGAAATCTCCGCAAACCGCCTTAGAGTTTGTGAATGAATGGAATGTTCAGCATGACCGGCAATTCAATATACCAGAAGCACTTCTGCATATTTTGCCTGAATTTGACCCAGCGAAACACAATCCATCATAATTCAACCTATTTCCCACGCATCAACGCGCTTTATTCAGCGAGCCACACCAAATCCCCAACACCTTGAACCGGCCGGACGGAGCCTTCTTCTACCCCCTCGGCAGTCATTATATGTAGCCCTGAGTCAGAAGCATACGCAATGTATGCGCCATCTGGCGAGAATGAACCGGCCGTAATCACGATACGATCACCGCTTACCATTTCGGGCTCCCCACCACCAGTCGCCACCCGCCACCATAGTGAAGGCAGATTACTATGCGCTTCAGCCACACGAACCCCCAAGATCACATCCCAAAATGAGCGTACCTGCTGTTCTTCGGCCACAGTGAAGTAAATCCAATCCCCATCTGGTGAATACATCGGTAAATCAACATCGAAAAATCGACCAAACGGAACCAATGTCATCACATCTGTACCGTTCAGATCGGCCGTCACCAAAGCCCGCTCCTGTGTTGCCGGATCGATCAACACATAAGCGATCCGCTGGCTATCAGGCGCAACCGTAGGCCAATTTCCATCAGACGCAATTGTCAATATTTCGCGACTTGACCGATCTAAACGCTTAACCGTCATGGCAAATTCGGTGATCCCGCCGGTAAATTTCGGTTCAAAGTGGGTAAAAAAGAGCCAACGGCCGTCGCCACTCCCTGCATGCTGCAAATAAAACTCTTGCGACAACTCCCCCTCAAGAATCGGTACCGGCTCAACAGGCTCACGAGCCAAGTTCAAATCATACAATCCGCTGCGGTCGAAAAAGCCGGTATCAACGGTCGGGGGTGGCGTATAAGTCAACACTATTTCAGTTTCACTATCCGCTACAACTTGATGTACCTGTGTAAAGTCAGGTGCGGCAAAAATCGTTTGCCGGCCGCCGGTCACCACATCGTATTCAACGAGACCATGACCGGCCGTTTCATCATTGGAAACCAAAAGTATTTTCCCGCTGGGGCCAGACCGCCCACGGCCGCAAGCAACCAAACTCAAACAACCGATTAAAAATAGAATTTGGCATAATTTCTTAGGCAACATATGACTTCATCCTTTCTTTTTTATCTATCGCTCATTCTCATAACCAAAACAAAACGGGTATACCACAATCGCCAGTGCGATTCCAATATACCCGTCTCGATTTACTTACCTGAATGAGTTACAAACTATTACCGAATAGCGATATAAGCAATTTGCTCAGTAGTGTGATTTCGTTCCGTGTCCCGAATTTGATCTTCATCAAATACGAGGCTCAATTGAGTCGCATCAATCGAGCTTGCCCCGTAAAGGACGGGCCAGCCACCATCACTACCATCTAATCCGGCCGTAGACAAAATCACAGTTTCTGGTATACCAGACATGCCATGATCATAAGTACGGGGAGCGCCAAAACCTACAATCGTGTCACTACCAGCACCGGCCGTGAGCAACATCCCATTGAGCTCAATGTTACCCGCTTCGATGACGATATAACCAACCGTTTCACTTACCCGTGTCCGGTTTGTGGTGTCTTGAGCGATACTCACACCGGTATGAAGCGCATCGCTGCTTGGCCGATTGGTCCGCACCGTTCCATATGCCCAAAAGACAGACCATTCAGCATCGTTTGCACTCATCACTTGACCTAAAACAATCGGATCTTCATAGGGTTGGGCATAGGTTCGTGCTTCACCAACCCAAGTGCCATTTCCATCTGTCCGAGCGGAATCATACTTCACCGCTTCCATATCGATCCCATGTTGTGCAGCCGTATACACACCCGCTTCAACAGCGATATATTGAACCGTGTAGCCACTCACAGCTTGCCCACTCGGATTTTGCATTTTCATCTCGAAGCTGTTCCCGCTGGCGTTACGCACACGAACCACGGCCGGTGCATCACCTGAACCGTATTGCGGAGTCGCCACAACAACCATATCTTCATAGTTATAGGGGAGTGTTACAGTTTGCCATTCGCTTCCGACGTTGATCACCGTATCATGCGCCAATTTAATCGCATCATTCGGCAACGGTGTCCCAAACACTTCTACTTCAGCCAATGATAAGTAATTGTTATCGCTCAATTGAACGCGAATATAACGGCCGGTTCGGTTAATCGTCATTGTCGTCTCGGTATTCAATGCACCGGCCGTAAAGAAGTCACTGACCCCTTCTTGGTTTTGGCTACTGCTCAATGTCGTATCCGCAAACGGAACATCTGAGACAAAGACATGAACATTGCTTAAACGGCTGGTACAGCAATTGGTACGATTCCACAGTTTAATTGCCGAAATATGATTGACTTCACCCAAGTCAACTTCCCACCAAGCGGGAGTGGTTACATCACCACGTTGCGTATGGGTCACAGATCCAACATTATAAACCCCATTTGTATTGCCATCTACCGCGCGAGATGCCGCCCCATTCCAACCGATCGAAGATTGAGTCGCCACTTTATTTAAGGCGATATTACTCACTGTCACGCTAGGTGCCGGTTCACTATCATCTATCTGGTTCAAGTAGCTAACCAATTGATCCAGTTCTGTATCGGAGAGGTCGGCCCCACTATGGGCATTCACCGCATCAGCCAAAGTCGTAGCTGATCCATCATGTAAGTAAGGAGCTGTATCCCACAAACCGCGCAAAGTCGGGGTATCAAGGCCGGTGAGCTCACCACCGATACGGCTACCGCTCGTCGTCTTAATCGTACCGACATCATGCAAGAGACCTAATGCACTATCAGTAAAGGCGGTCCCGCCATGACAAGAAGCACAACCGATACTCGCAAAGGTATTCTGACCCGCTTCGGCATCGGCCGTCAACGACCCATCTGTGTCACGATATGGGCTATCCCCAAAAACGGTCAATGAATTGACATAGGCCGCCATCGCGTCCAAATCAGAGCTTAAGCCCGCTTTATCCGCACCAAGAGGGTCATTGGTCGCCGCAAAGTCGGCGTCGCTCATCAGCCCGGTTCCTCGGTTAAAGTCCCGAATTTGCCCTTCAAAGTCATGAATTTCGTTAAAGTTTGCGGTCCAGTGCATCGGCCCATGAGCTGGGTCACCATGTCCGTTCAAAGAGATGGTGTTACGCAACCCTTCACCGAAACCGGTAAAGTCCCAAACACGGCCGTCATCCCCACCATCTTGGTGACAAGAGGCACAACTCAAGTAGCCATCCATCGCCAAACGGGTGTCAGCCGCATCGTAGAAGAGTTGCTTACCATTCAATACATCGCTAGCGAGCTGTTCATTGGCCACCGCGTTCATATTGGTAATAAATGGCGCGGAAAAGACACCTTCATTCATCAGGTGAGACAGATCGTAAACACCAATCGAGCGATCCATAAAGTTATGGACGTAGAGGGTCATTCCATCATCTGAAATCACCACGCTTTGTGGCGCACGGCCGGTGCCGATCCGGAACAGTTCCGCATGGCTATAAGCATCAACAACAGACACTTCACGGCTCGATTCAAGTGCCACAAACAAATAGTTCCCATAGAGGCCAAACGCACCACCACGACTCACACCGGAGTTGTCATGATCGACCCGTGAGGTAAAGATTTCCTGTTCCGTCCCTAAATCGATATGAGATGAAACCGCCCGAACCGTATGTTCAAAGTTCAAATCTAAGCCATCACGCAGTTGACCTCGGAAAATATTATCTTCTTTCGAAGGAACCCAAGCGGATTGACCATCTGGGGAGATAACAGCGGCCGACAAATAGTTCGGTACACCGCGTGCCCCAGCTTCAAAGTCGCTCCCGTTGTCCACTTGCAAAGTAATTGTGCGTTCATATGAACTGTCAAATGGGTTCAATACGATCACTTCCCCCCCCACACCGCTTGTTTGGACATGGGCTGTTTCTTCGCCGGGCAAGAGAGGTGTAATGAATCGGGAGACAAATAGTCGTGATCCATCGTGGTTGATTGAAAGGTGTCGTATATCAATACCAACATCGCGACTGCCAACAACCGCACCGGTAATCGGGTTCATTTCTAGCACATAGCCGGTTTGCTCCAAGGTCACATATGCGGCCGAACCATTTGGCGCGAAAACGATCCCATAAGGGGATGAACCGCGTGGTACATTGATCGTGTTAATCACGGTCAGCGTCCCTTGATCGATGATCGAGATCGATGCGTCCGCCAAATTGGTGACCCACACACGGCCGTCTGGCGCAATGCCCAATGTGCGAGGTTCACGGCCGACCAAAATTTCCGCAACTTTCGTATTGCTAATTGCCTCAAAGACTGACACGCTATTGTTGTCCGGATTTACATTCCAGACCCGATCCCCAGCATCTCGACTCTCAAAAACAAGCGAAGAGGAGTGGGTTGGGCGATTGGCAGTCTGCGGCCGATAGATCGCTTGTACAAACTGGGTTGAAACTTCTTGACCATTCGCATCGCGCACATTTAATGTCACCAAATAGCGACCAGGGTTGATATAGGTATGATTCACAGATGGATTATTATTCCAATCAGTCGATGAACCATCCCCAAAGAACCAACGGTATTGCAAGGCCCCTCGGCCACCAACCGCACTTGCCACATATGACTGCGCGGCATTGATCTCTGCAGGCAAAGCACTCATTTCCGTGAGCAAAATCGTATCATCAAGATCAAAAGAGATCGTTGTCGGCTGATCACCGCGACCGGTAAGATCCCCCTGCGCTGCGGGAATCCAGGTGACCGAATCGCCGCTTACATAAATTTCGTAAGCAGCCACAGTTCCATTAAAAGCATTGTCCCGAGGAATATAGCGAAAAGCACCCAAATCATATACTTGTCCCATATCGATCACAACCTCATGGGGGTGCGATGGATCATTTGCACTACCTGCGTTTGTCCGCCATTCCGTATGCCATATCGTACTAGGGTCTCCATCGAATGCATGCTCAATTGGATGTGGCACCCTGACAAGTTCTTCACTGCTAGCGGTCACCGACCAACCTTCACGATTCAGCACAGTCCCATTACGATCCAACACATACATCTCTTTAGCAGAAGTCCAAGGATTACCATTGACCTCTGATTTCGCCACAAAACGAACATAACGATAGCTACCGATAGCCGGTTCCAAATAAGGGAATACATTATTCCCACTGATCACTTCAACCTCGGCTTGCCCAGGGCGCGTCCAACCAATCGCCAAATTATCGCCACCCCGATTATCTTTCATTAGAGCATTAATGTAGTAACGTTGTCCAGCTACTAGTGTGACCGGAGCCGATTGTTGCGAACTAAATTTAGTCCACTGGCGTGGCGAGGTCCAACCATTAACATAAGCGATTTGTTGAACATCCTGAGGATCATCACTGGTGCTAAGCCACAATTCACCATCATCATCACTAGCCAGCCAAAATGTATAAACACCGGTTTCTGGAGGAACAATATAAGCCTGCAAGCGAACACCATACGTATTCAAGACATTAGTTGGTGCTTCTAAAGAAGGCAATACATTGTTGCCATCAGGATTATCAGGGTAGTCCGGATCGTTAGTCAGAGCAGTAATATCTCCACCACTAATTTCCGTCCACCATTCATAGGTTACCCCTTGTTGGCTACTAACGAACCAATCAAATGATGTTTGCCATTGTGTCTCATTCGCATCGACAGCCGTAATAGTCACATTGAATAAGCCGGGAATCGTTGGCGCACCACGCAATTGGCCACTGGTACTATCCAGCGTAACCCCATCGGGAAGCCCTTCAGGCGAAAAAGTTAGCGGCGCACCATCTGCACCCACCACTTCCATATCGATCGACACGCTTTCACCAACTTCTGATACTTGATCTTCAACGATCCACTCTGTAACTGTCTTAACTTGTACGATATGTGATTCTGAAGGAACCCCATCACTATTAAGCGCAAAAAGCATCCAGTAGCCAGGAACAAGAACATTAGGATTCCCATGTGCAGTCAATTGATACGTGCCATTTGAGCCGGAAAACGGCACGCGCAAGAAACGCTGGCCTGTATTCATGGTGTGGGTTGTGGCCGACATACGAACCATGGTAAATTCAGCCACATCGTCAGATGCGTTAATCGTAAAAATCTCGCCAGAATGGACTTCTTCAGGGCCGCCGGAAATAGCAGGCCGTACCGCCAATTGACCTGTTGCATCAAAAAGATATGGCGGGGTGTAAACCTGACCGTCTGTATGGGTCGCGGGGTGATTTGGATTACCTGCAGAATAACCACCGCCAGCCGATAATACACGGCCGTCTGGCAAGAGAATAGCGGTCGAATGATAGTTACGTGGCACACTCATAGGGTTCCCCAATGTCCAAGTTTCCGTCTCAGGGTTCCAAATTTCAGGTTCTAACACGGTGCCAACATCAGAAAATTTCCGTCCAGATGTATTCCCTCCAATAACCAAAACTTCCCCGTTTGGTAAAACAATTTCGTTAGAAAATTGTCGAGCCATATTCATCGACATAATTTCAGTCACAACCGGTGTGGCCGATGTAATATCGATAATCGCAGCTTTATCGCTACTCGTATTCGTACCACTATTCAATGTCCCTCCAGAGACAAGAATCTTACCTTCATCGTACATGATAGCGGTCGCTTCTTCAGGAAACCAACTTAGACCACTCGCCCCTAACTCCGTAATATCGCCGTTACCCGCAGGATCGATACTATGCATTTGTGGTGTCGCCCCATAATGAAAAACATTACCACGTGGATCAAGGTGCATCAGGGGCCACCAACCAGCTCCATCTTTATTGAAACCATAATCTAAAATAGGTCCCTGAATATCAGCACCAGTTAAAAGATCCCAACTATTTTCTTTGACATTGTATCGTTCAGGATAACGCCCCCCCTTACCGGCCGCAATAAAGACATCGCCATCGCCCATCGTTAAAGCGGTCGGATACCAACGGGATGTATTCATGGGAGCCATCGGCGTCCAAGTATCATTAGTCACGTCGTAAGCGCTAACCATATTTACAGTATTACGCCCCCCCATCGCCAAAATACGCCCATCCTCTAATGTAACTAATTCAGCACAAAACATGTTGTGACCAACGTAAAAATTCTCATCAAAACTATTCGTGCTAGGGTCCCATGTAGCTGAGTAGGTCTGTTCGGTTCTGGGCCAATGTTCACGCTCGCTTCCTGACCAAGTCAGAATACGCCCATCAGGCAAATTAGCCATTGACACAGGTGTATGAGGCCAGACAATCACCTCACCCCATTCCCCGCCTTGATGAACAGGTACAGCCTGAGCCACAGCTTGCAAATCAAAGTGTGGTTGATCGGCCGTTAAAGCAGCCAAGGCATCATCAAATGCATCATGGTCACCAGCAACCAAGGCTGCCTCTTCCGACAGTACGGCCGCAGGCTCTTCGGCCGCAGCGGTTACAAAAGCTTGATTGCCGACCACAATCAGTCCCAATAACCAAATAAAAATCATTCTAGTCCAACGAAATTCGCGAATTTTGATGGTCATATTTTTCTCCTCTGAATGCAACAAGATAAAAAACGAAATCAGTATTAAGGTGAGGCGACAAGGAAAAACAAGCACCATAGCCACACATAACTCTGATCACATCACCACATTACTGTAAAATACTTAACACTTGTCTTACGGCAATACCTTCGCCATTTTTAGAAATCAACCATAAAGGAAAATAATGAGTTGAATTAAAAATAGTTCAGCCCGCAGGCGTAGCTATTTTTAACTCGTAGCCGATCACATGCACCCTTCTCCCGTTGGGCTGGGGAAGAGGGTTAATTCACCTCCCCCAAAACGCGGCAAAACAAAAGCCCTCTTTCTAGGGGATGGGCGAAGGCGCGAAACAACAATAACAACCCAAACCGTTTTTACTGAAAAGCTGTGCATCAAGCCCAGGAAAAATCAACAAAACCAAAATGATTAGATATAATTGATCCGAATCAGATGCAGTGAGTGGCAAAACAGCAACCTCACAATTTGTGTTTATTTTAGCAATAATGCGCTTAAGACTGAAAGACAAGACACTAGCAACAAATATTTATGTTTAAGAAATTCTTTTCCCGTTCAAAACCACCCAAGGTATTCGTCATCGGGCTCGATTGTGCCCCACCAGAATTGATTTTTGATGAATGGCGTCACCAATTACCTAATCTAAAAAAATTAATGGATCGTGGCTCTTATCGTGAATTGATCAGTTCAATCCCAGCGATTACAGTACCTGCGTGGAGCAGTATGACCAGTAGCAAAGATCCTGGCACGCTTGGTTTTTATGGATTTCGTAATCGGCGGGACCATAGTTATGAGAATCGATATATCGCTACAGGATCAGCGGTCAAAGAAAAACGGGTTTGGGAAATATTAGCGGATGCGGGGAAAAAATGTATTATTTTGGGCGTTCCACAAACTTTCCCTATCCGGCCGTTGCCGAATGGTCATGTCGTTTCGAGCTTTCTCACACCTAGCACAACTAGTCCTCGAATTCAATGGACACACCCCAAAGAATTACAAAGTGAGATCGATCTCCTTCTCGGCCCAGAAGCTTATGATGTCGATATACCGCAGTTTCGCACCACAGACAAAGCTTTTTTCTTAGAGCAACTTTATGACATGACCCGTAAGCGATACAAAGTGCTACGTCATTTATTAGATAATAAGCCCTGGGATTTTTTCATGTTTGTCGAAATGGGGACCGATCGCATCAATCATGCGATGTGGGCATATCATGACACAACCCATCACAAACATGATCCTAACAGCCCGTATATTCACGCGATTCGGGATTATTACCGCTATTTAGATGATGAAATCGGGACATTACTCGACCGTGTACCAGACGAGACCCATATTATTGTGGTATCTGATCATGGGGCGAAAAAAATGGAAGGTGGGATTTGTATCAATGAGTGGTTAAGAAATGAGGGGTATTTAGTGTTAAAACAAGAACCTCCGGCTGATACTCTAACAACTCTCGACAAACTTGAAATCGATTGGGATAAAACAACAGTTTGGGGAGATGGGGGCTACTATGCGCGAATTTTCTTCAATGTCGCGGGACGTGAACCACAGGGGATCATTCCAGCGGCGGAATATGAAGCATTTCGCGATAGCTTCATCACCCACCTAAAATCGATCACAGCACCAGATGGCACACCATTAAATACGAAAGCCTTTAAGCCTCAGTCCGTATACCACACTGTCAAAAATGTCCCTCCAGATCTCTTGGTCTATTTAGGAGACTTAACATGGCGTTCTGTTGGGTCATTGGGGCATGGAGATATTTATACATTCGAAAATGATACCGGCCCTGATGATGCAAATCATGCTGAAAATGGGATCTGGATTTACAGCCCTCCTTTAAATGGCACAGCACTAAATGGGCAACAATTATCATCCGTTCCTCTAATCGATTTCGCACCGACGATCTTATCACTACTAGATGTGCCCATACCGGCCGATATGCAGGGAAAGGTGATTCTAACTGACCAATAAAAAACGGCGCAGTGAATCGCCAATTGGCAACACGCCAACGGCCGTAAAAAATATATAGGATAGGCCAACTTGCGACGGCCGTTTAAATGTAATGCTGTGTTTTTACTGATAACGGACAGCAAAAACACAGCATTGGCTTAGAAACTTGGCAGATTTAACAGGCGGCTAAATAAGAGAGTGCCATCTAGCCTAAGTAACCCAAATCTCTTAATCGATTCAACAAAGCCTCTTCTTCATCTGAAGACCATATATACCGATCATCATCGGTTTCATTCTCTGGCTTCTCAGGTGTGTCGGCATAACGGGCAGGGTATGCCGCAAAAAACTCAGCATCAAAGATATCGCCTAGCAACTTCCCATCCATATCAACCGGAATATCTAATCCCATCGTGTAAAGAATCGTAGGCGCAAGATCAATCAACTCAGCCCCTTGAATCTCATGCGTAGCTTGAACATGGGGCCCCCTAGCCATAAATATACCGTTCATCGCATGCATCCCATTAATAAATGGAGAATCCTCAAGCACAGCAGCATACAAGTTGGAAAAAGGACCTACACCAGCTAGACCATTAGGCCAGTAACGATCTGATGTGACAACCAAATCGGGAGCTCGATCAACAAAAGGGCCCTGATAAACATCTTCACGCTTATAACTCTTCAGATCTGCACCTTCTGCTTCCAATCCTTGCATAATTAATTCTCGCACAGAATCGTACTCAGCAAGACTAACAGCGCCATCCGCATCACGACCCTCTAAATTGATGCGAATACTACCGAAACCATAAGCATAAGCTTGTGTGCGTGTAAAATCGATATCATGAAAACTAAGCGCACTAGAGATCGCACCGCTAGAAAAACGGCGTAAATTAACGTTATCCAAAACCAACTTCTTGATACCTGACTTATTCATGAACTGGATCAACTTCTGTTTCAGCCTTTGCTTGATCGGTTGTTTAAATTTTAATAAACCTTTTTCATGCAACCAAAGGTTCAAGCAAAAATACTGTTTAAAGGGTTGCATACCATGATCAGACATCACAAACAATGTCATCTCTTCTTTTTCGACCTGTTGAAGAATTACACCTACAGCTTCATCAACTTTACGATAGTAAGTCAAAATCGCATCCTCAAAAGTGCCTTTCTCTATGAGGTCTCGATAAAAATAATGCTCAACTTGATCGACACCGCTAAACACAAGCATAAAAAAGTCCCACGGTTTATTATTCAACAAATAGGTCGCCATATCGAGCAAGTTATCTGTTGTCGCATGTAAATCTTTGAGATACTCAGATGGTGATTGGTAAACCAATGAAGTATCGACTGCCAAGCGTGTATCAGCGACCACTTGGCTAACCTCATCCTGAATTCCCGGAGGATAGCTAGCAGTGCGGTTAGCTACTTCACCCGGCAGTGAAAATTCACCGGGAATCATAATACCATTCTCTAACGGTTCTGGAGGAAAGGTAAAGGGCACGGCAAGTGTAATAACTTTCTTACCCGCCTTCGCAAGGGTTTTGTATAGTGTTTCCGCTCGATTAGTTCGAGCATTAATAGGCGACAAGCTGTAAGGAAGGCTAACATGAGACTCATAAAAGCCGAAAACGCCATGCTTGCCAGGATTACGGCCGGTTGCAAATGAAGGCCATGCTAACGGAGATTCAGGCGGTGTAACGGATCTCAACTCTCCATGTGTACCAGATTGCACGATTCGAGCCAAGTTCGGCAGCTCTCCACTTTCTAGCCAAGGGGTCATTAAATCAAATGTCGCCCCGTCAAGACCTATCACCATTACTTTTTGCGTTTGCATTGTTTACTTTCCTTTATTTATTTCCACACCTTCGCCATTTTTAGACACATATGACAAATAATTTGCCTTTAAGGTAAATTTGTTGATTGAGTTAAAAATATCTCAAACCGATAGCTCAATTAATTCACGTTTGATCAAAAGCGTCCCTCTCCCGTTGGGCGAGGGGCCTCAGGAAAAGGGTTAATCCACCTCTGCCAGCCCCACCTGATAGGTGGGGCGTAAACCAATTAGACGATTCGTTTTGGTGAAGGTATTGTTATTTTTAAGACTGATGCTCTTGTCTGAGCATGTCCCAAATTGAATGATCAATCAAATGTAAACCCCATAGGGTTACACCATAGCAGGCAACAGCAGTTGCTATCCACAAAGCTGTGGGCAACCGACCAAGCGGGGGCAAAAATGCTACAATAGTAGCTAGCAAGAGAAATGCTACCCCTTGTTTAGCCAGTCGCCCCCAAGCCAAACTCATCAACGCAGGAAAAACATATCGAGTGGCCAGACCCATCGCGACAAGCGCAAATAAGCTAGCCATGCCACTGGCCAGAGCTGCCCCGTTTAACCCATAATTAGGCACTAGCCACCAAGCTACGAGTAATTGAACCAAAACGGCCGGTGGCAACAACATTGCTGGTATCCAAATGCTTTCACGAGCTTGCAAAATAGTCGTCAAGGTTTGTATCAAAATAATCCCTGCCATAGAAGTCGCCAAGAGGCGCAACGCAGATGCAGACTCTAAATAAACAGGGGGAAAGAAAAAAGTGATGGTCGGTTCAGAGGCAACTACCAAGATAATGTTTAGTCCTAGTATAAAACTAATAACTAACTGCAAGGCCTGACGGCTAGCTTGATAAGCCTTTTGAGACTGAGGGGCGTAGCGTGCAATCAATGGAAAAATAATCGCCACAACACTCTGACAAACAAAATAGGGGATACGAGCCAATACTGTTGCGACTTGATAGCGCCCCACCAACTCATCTGCAACATTTGGCTCAGACAAAAATCTAAGGGCGAGCAAATCAAGATTGACAAGTAGCACCATACTTAAGTTAGCTAACAAGAAAGGGATAGCCGGACGTAACGCGAACAGGGCTCGTTTATCAAACCCCTTCGCGAACCAAAAAGGCAGATCACGACAAAACCAGAAAGCCAAAATCCATGAGCACGCCGTTCCGAAAGCGAACCCAGCAAGGGCACCAGGTGCACCATAGTCGTTTAAGACCAACAAGAGAGCTGTAGCGAACTGAATCAATACTTCTACAGTCCGTACCAATGCCAATTGCCCAAAGTGAAGTCGCCCTTGCATCACCGCATTGAATGTCATCCGTGTCGCAATCAGAAAAATAATAACTGCAACCCAAAAGAGCAGTGGACTGTACACGTCCCCTAAAGGCAACCATCTCAGCTCAAATGCTAGCAGCAAGCCGCCTGCTAATAACAATCCCAACAAGAGATTGCCCCACAGTGTTCCTCTAAGTATCGGATAAATTGTTGGATATTCGACAGCAGGCACACGTGCTAAAGTTTTCGCGGTCACCCATGGGAAGCCCGCTATCAGAAACCAGCTCCCCAAAAAGATGAAGCTTTGACTTACCCCAATCATTCCAAAAGCGGCCGGTTCTAGGAGCCAGCTCAAAGCGATACTGAGCAAGTAATTAAAAAACGCAATACCGATAGAGGAAAGAATCAGAAATAAGCTACCCCGCATTGTCTCGTTCATAGCTATCCTCTGGCAGATGTTCCATTGGTAAGTTTACGGTTAGACAACACTTGCATATACGCCGCCATCGTCAGATGAGCCGTTCGTTCCCATGTGTATTCGTGCGCTCGCTTATGCGCTTGATGTGCCAACATTTGACGATAGTTTGACTCTGAAAGGAGCTTTAAAAGAGCCTTGGCCAATTCATCTACGTCTTGCGCTGGAATCAAAAGACCTGCATCACCAACGACTTCAGGCAAGGACGTGCGATCACTCACAACAACGGCCGTTCCACAGGCCATAGCCTCTAAGACAGGCAAGCCGAAACCTTCGATAATAGAAGGGAACGCAAAGACCTCTGCCGCGCTATAAAGCATGGGGAGATCCGCTTCTTCAACATGCCCAAGTTGCACAACACGCTCTTCCAAATGTAAATTTTTGATTAAGGGAGTAATTTTATCCGGCCAACGTGAATCTGCACGCCCAGCAAGAACTAAATTGGCGTCAGTTTGTGAAGCGATTTGGGCAAATGCCCGAATAAGAACGGGTATATTTTTCTGCGGCCGCATCGTTCCCACGGTCAGTACAAAACGGCCGGACACCCCATAGTTTTGACGAACACACATCATCTCATCTTCATTACTGGGGCGAAAATTTCCAGCAGCAGCTTCCGGCGTAACGCTAATTTTACTCGGATCAAGAGCATAAAAGTCACACAAATCCTGCTTTGTTGCCTGCGAAACGGTTAATATCCGCGCCGACTTACGCACGCTCACAGTTGTAAGCAAATGATATATGCTACGCAAATATGGTTGTGGCATAAATTGAGGGTACCGATCAAATATCAAGTCATGAATCGTCACCACGACAGGACAAGATGTCAACCATGGGGCATCAAAAAAGGGGGTATGAAAAAGATCGATGCGATGTTCGCGGAGCAATTTTGGCCAAAGGAGTTGATGGCGTGGCCGAAAAAGAGGCAATTCGGCCGCAATCAAAGTAACATTCGGCTTTGCTCCTAGCCACTCTAAATCAAACCGCGTATTAATATAATCGGGATGATAAAAAACAAGCCATTCCACCTGTGCATATAATGAAGCTAACTGGACAGTCAGTTCATATATATATCGTCCCACACCATGATATTGATCCTGAATATAACGTCCATCGATCGCGATACGCATGAATCTAAGCCTTTTCGATTGTTAATTGTCGCTTTGAGAAAAATTATCAGATAAACGATAAATTTTTACATCCCAAAATGTATTTCCATAGGTGCTAAACACCTCTTCCCCATTACCGAGCACCCAACCATAGTAAGTTGGCGTGACAAGGTCATAAGAACCCCACAGACTCTTAGACGATAAAACAACATATTCAACATCACTGGCTTTAATTTCATCGCCATCACGCAGCCCAACAACCTCATAGTCGGGCAACATCGCAGGTAACAACTGGCTATTTTGATGAAACATCGAATTGATCGTTGCACCAGCCGGAACGGTCTCAGAGATATATTCCGTTAATTCATACAATGCTCGGTCATCTTCAACGGCAAACAATTTGCCCCAACGATAAATATTAAAGCTTTGCACACTCAACAAAAGCAAACCGATAGCCAGTAGCGCTTGTTGGCGACGCGGATGGTTGATCAATAAATTAACAAAACGTACAGTCACTACGCCAACAAGCATCATAACAGGCAAAATCAAGTAATAAAAGAAGTATTCGTGCAGTGAGCCAAACAAAATAACATAGGCCGAGAACAAATACATGGTCGTTGCCCACGAAACAAGAAAAATCCCCTTCTCATCACGCCAAGTCAGCCAAACAAAAGCGACCAGCAAACCTCCCAACAAAATCAGCAGGTAAGAAGAGGCGTATTGCTCGAGATGAACCTGCAGTGCTCCAATAAAAGAAACCTCAGGGCGATTCCAGCCTGTAGTTTGGACCAATCCCAGCAAACGGCGGATGTTGTAACTTTTATTCATCAGAAAAGCTTCACCATAGCCTCTTGACCACATCCAGATGGGAAAAAGCGACCAAACCCCAAGTGCAATGCCACAAATTGAGGCAACACTTTTAATATCTTGCCAGCGTCTACTCAACAACACAAACAGAGGTAAAACAGCCAAGCCGAAGATCATAAGTTCTTTAGTCAAAAGAGCACAACCAAAGATGACTCCGATCATTATTATTTGTGGCCACTTTAATCGATCTCGCTCACGCCAGAATAGATAAAGCCCTAGCAACACCAACAGTTCAGCCATTGTTTCCAACATATTGCGCCGATTAATACGTAGCACAAAAGGATCAAATAGAAATAAAGACGCTGTCAACACGGCCGCAGGCAGACCACCCAATCTTTCCGCAAACAAAAACAAGAGCATGATAGTCAGTGCCCCAAAAAACACATTCAACAAACGTGCACGGTAAATCCCCTGAAATGGATCAAAGCTATCAGTCTGACCTGTTAATGATAGAAATGCAGCCTCGCTAAAAAAGTACAGTGGTGGATGAACCAAAATAGGTTTTCCATTCCAAGTCAATTCACCAGTCGTCGCTAAATTAAATGAAGCCCGATAATAGAGCAACTCATCTAAATGAATATCAGGCGCGCGATCAATGCGATAAGCTAACACGAAAAAGCTCAACACACCGAAGGCAACAATCAAAGAAAGTCGCAAAGTTCTGTATTGAGGGCTGTTTTGTTGCGGGCTATTTTCTTCAGTTCCCCCTGTATCAAGTACTGAGGTAAAGCGTTCCATCACCGAATTCATCTGAGACCCCTTGTATTACTACGATGTCAAGTCTTGAATAATTAAAGATGATTATGTTTCATTTTATGGTTGTGGCAAGCACCTAAAAAATCGGCCGATTTAATCGCTCATATCGACCCAATTACATTTTATTGACTATTAACCAACCGTTGAAACAAATCATTATGCGCATCAGCACATCGTTTCCATGTATAAGATCGCGCTTTTTCTTGTGCTCGAACAGCGCAAGATTGAACACGCTCAGGTTCTAAATACAGCTCGGCAAGCAATGTACCTAATGCGGCAAAATCATCGACAGGAAAGGTGAAGCCTCCTCCAGCAACCACATCACGCACACCGGGAAGATCAGACGCGATCGGTACACAGCCGGCCGCCATCGCTTCTAGTAAAACCAAGCCAAACGCTTCAGCTTTGGTACGTGAAGGCAACACCAAAATATGTGACCTCTGCAAAGCTTCTTGTAACGCTTCATCACTCACCTTACCTAAAAAATTGACCTGCTCAAGAGCGAGATCGGCCGCAAGCCGCATATAGGCATCTTCATGATGCCCTCCGCCAATAATATCTAGCTTCGCATTTGGCACTTGCGACATCGCCTGAAGCAAGATATCTAACCCTTTATACGGCCGAAGCTGGCCAATAAATAATATCCGGAAATCATCTGTCGGTTTTTCAGCAATCAACGCACCAAAAGCGGATTCATCCACCGCCCAAGGAATAACAGACAACTGATCTTCATTAACCACATGGGCAAACATCTCTGCATAGCTCGGTGTAGTCACAATTGTATGCCCCACCATACGGGCGACCCACTTATGCAACCAACTGTACCATGCAGACAATGGTTTAATTATCCTCCCAGGCAAGTCAATCTCGCATTGGTAAGTCATCACCAAACGCTCTTTACGCGGATGCCAACCCAATCCGCTAGATAATAACAAGAACAAATCACTAAACGTGGGAGCTGGTGCATGAACATTAATCACATCATACGGAGCTAAACGATGACGTAAACTCCGCCAGTGAAACAGAAGTGTTGATAGACGAAATTCTCCAAAATTATAGCGGGGAATGTCTACACTACTGAGAATATCAACCTTATGTCCTAGACCTTCTAGCCCTTTTTGTAACTCTGCAGCGACACGCGAAATCCCACTCCTTATTGGTGGTGCTTCAGAAACCACCAACAAAATTTTAAGAGATCTGTTATTAATTTGTTGTGTTGTCATAATTTAACCTTTAACAGAAACATTTCTCCAAAATCGCAACATCGGCACAGCTCTGACCGCCTCCCAGAAAATCTCTGTCGACATTTTAGAATTTCCAACTTGGCGGTCTGTAAACACTATCGGAATTTCTTCTATTCGAAAACCGGCTTGGCTACTCTGATAAACGGTATCAATCTGAAAAGCATAGCCTTTGGTGCGAATAAGTTCCAAATCAACTCCTTCCAATACGGCACGACGATAACATTTGAATCCACTCGTCATGTCCATGACATGGCTTCCTAGTATAGTGCGGGCATACAGGGAGCCTCCACGACTAATCAAAAGCCGCCACCATGACCAATTTTCAACCTTCCCACCATCCACGTAACGTGAGCCAATCACCATATCTGAGCCTGAATCAATCGCTTGTAGAAAAGCAGGTAAATCACTCGGAGAGTGGGAAAGATCAGCATCCATCTGAAAAATTAGATCTGCGTCATGCACTAATGCCCACTTAAATCCAGCAATATAAGCCGGACCCAATCCCTCTTTATTCGCACGATGCAAAATATGAATACGTGACTCGGCCGTTGCCATCTGTGCAACGATTTGACCGGTTCCATCAGGGGAATTATCGTCTACAACTAAGACCTCAAAACGTTCATCTTGCGCCAAAACAAGCGGTAACAACTTACCGATATTCATACATTCATTATATGTCGGAATAACAACCACGATTTTCATTAAAGCAGGCCTCCTAGAAAACTAACTTAGGCAAAGAGGGCATTGATAAATCAAAGCGATTTGAGCATAGTTAACCCACAAGCAAACAGAAGTCTATATAACTGAAAAACAAAAGTCACAACAAACAATTGTTAATTTTATCCTCACAGCTATGAAAACTCAAGCAAAGAGTCTCCCAGTCTCCCAGGGTCCACGAACAAGTT
>WTJY01000053.1 GCA_011524645.1 Anaerolineales bacterium
GCCAAAGTAATCAACTCATTGGATTTGCTCCCCTCCTATCAGGAGGGGCTGGGGGTGGTGGATTACCCCTCTCCCCCAGCCCCTCTCCCAACGGGAGAGGGGAGCTTTTGATTCGACGCGAATTAAAAATAATTGAGCGATCAGCCCGAGATATTTTTAATTCAAGGAACAAATTTACCTTCAAGGCAAATTATTTGTCACAGAGGTGTAAATATGGCGAAGGTATTGAAATAGCTGTTCTTATTTATAGTACCCAACTGTTTTATCGATTAAATCAAACCGACAACACGCAACACAAATCATGAGCGCAAACTCACACCAAGGGCAACTCTATTATTTACCGGATTTTCGAGGGAAATTTATAAATTTTGGTTGTATGGCAAGCAATAAGTAAACGTATTTAAGGGTGAGACAAACAGGTGAACAACACTTATTTACAATTTTCATCCAAGTCTTATTTAATCAATTTTCAATATTACCCATTCATCGACGATAAGCAAGCCATTTATCGTCGTTTACTCTTGATTTATCGTCGTTCTATCGACGTTAGATTAATATGATAGGGACATAGTTAGTTGCGGAACACAAACCAACACCAAAACACCCCCAACTTCACCACAAAATTATACGAGAAGGAAATTACACGGTCCGTTATTTCACCTCGGGTTCGGCCCGCCAATGCATGTTCATTGCTCCTGTTTGCTCAATCGAGTATTCAAACGCAAGGAACCAAGAACACCGACCTTCTTCACATAGGAAAGAAGGTCGGTGTTCTTATTTTAAATAGGGTCGGCACATCGCTTGCTCACGCCATTTCTACAACCTCTTTACGCCAGTTTCACCAAAAACCAAATAGACCCTCGTATGATATAAGCTATGAAGTTACGTAGTTTGTTTTTCGCCACAACCGTTTTTTTGCTAATCCTAGTTTCGCTAGGGCCCTCTTCTTTTTCAACAACTGGGGCGGCCACGGCCGCCGATAGTTTCAACATCTATCTCCCTACGATCACCACATCAGAGCTTCCTTTTAACCCGATCAATGTGGTCTATGGGGTCAACTTTATCAACTCAGTCGATCACCCGGCCGATGCGCAACAGTTTAGCAATGGACAACTGACCGGTGCAGACTGGAATCGTTGGCCCCTATACTGGAATCGCATCGAAACCGATTTCGCCGTATTCGACTGGTCGGCACATGACCCAGTCGTACAAGGAGATATCGATAACGGCTTCAAAACCAACGCGATTCTTCTCGGTACACCCGGCTTCTACACCACACGCCAATCTAGCAC
The DNA here is from genome assembly GCA_011524645.1 of Anaerolineales bacterium. Taxonomy (GTDB): domain Bacteria; phylum Chloroflexota; class Anaerolineae; order Promineifilales; family Promineifilaceae; genus WTJY01. Next base: position 1,293 of record WTJY01000053.1, read on the forward strand.
AGTTCGCACAGAAAACAGCCAACCGGAAATCGGTATCCCGCTCTCACTGGCCGATATTCAAAGTGCTACCCCGCAAGGGCTCTATGATGGGGTCTTTACCGATGGGACCGATGTGCCCGGAGACGCAAAAACAATTAACCCCAATAACCGATGGGCCTATTTCGTCTTTACGATTGTGTCTCGTTATAAACCGGGAGGGGTACTTGCCCAGCAAAACGGCTGGACGGCCGATCAAGGGATCACCCATTGGGAAATGTGGAATGAGGCCGATTACAGCATCTTTTGGGACAGCAGTTTAGCTGATTATGCCCGTTTGCTTAAAGTCGGGTATTTAGCGGCGAAACATGCGGACCCAGAAGCCCAAATTTTATTTGGTGGACTCGCCAACAATGGCAACAGAGATTTCTATGAAGATGTACTGGCTATCTATGCGGCCGACAGTTTAGCGGCCGAGCAAGGCTTTTACCATGATATCTTCGCCACCCACAATTATTCCTATGCATGGGATTCTTGGTATTGGATATGGAAAGCATCGAAGGCACAAGCAACCCACAATCTCGACAAACCGATCTGGCTCAACGAAACCGGCGTTCCCGCTTGGGACGATTACCCCGGCCCCACATGGGACAGCAAGAGCGGGCTACGTGCGACCACGGCCGAGCAAGCTGACTTCGTCATCCAAAGTGCATTTTATTCACTCTATGCCGGTGTCGATGGCTTCTTCCACTTTCAACTTTATGACGGATGTGGCAACCAGCCCGCCTTCACCAACTTCCCACCACATAGTGGTGAGCTATGTAATAGCAGTGGCTATCTGAAAAGCGATCCCAGCAAACCCTGTGCCGGTGATGCCAACGGTCTATTCAGCAACCCAACCGATGCGATTTGCTTTAGCCAGCATCCCACGCCAGAAACGGCTCGTCCTAATTTGACCGCGTATCAACTGCTGACCACCCATGTGCAAGATGTCGCCCCCTATTGGCGCTCACGGCCGGGTGGTATAACCCCCTATGATGGGCCACAGGAAATCATCGCCCTCATTCAACCTGACACCAACAAACGGATCATCGCCATGTGGGCACGTGACGGCGCAGATCAAACAGCCGTCATCGAAGCCACCAGCAGCCAAGCCCTACTACTTGGCTCCGACGGTAGTCAACAAACGATTCAACCGGTCGATGGCGTTTATGAAATCCAGCTACCGGCCGCAACCAACCAAAACGCATTCTGGGCTCCAGAGCTTTATATGATCGGCGGCAAAACCTATATCCTTATCGAAGATCTAAATTAAAGCAACAACCAAAAACGGTTCAAATACCGCGATTCCGACCATCGTCGCGTTATAGACAAAAACGAAAAAGCCAGCGCTTCCACGCTGGCTTTTTCTGTATCTCTTCCAAAGAATCTTACATTCACGAAGCGAAACAGATAGGGACAAATCCCCACACCCCCAACCTCCCAGCGCGCCCTATTTCCTACTTCATCTTTCCTACTTCATACTTCCTACCGGTACCGGCGGAGAAGGCAAAAAAATCTCCTCTCCCCAAGCGAAATTATCATCACTAATTTCAACCAGTTTGCCGGTCACCACAAACACCACTCGTTCACAAATATTGGTCACCCGATCGGCCGTGCGCTCGATATTGTGAGCCGCCCACAAAATATAATTAGCCTGTGTCATCCAGCGCATATCCTCCATCGCCGAGGTAAACACCTCATGATAAATCTTATTATAAAGTGCATCGACCTCATCATCATCGATCGGAATAGTACGAGCCAGCACGACATCTCGTCGAGCAAAACAAATCATCGCCCGATGCAGCATATCTTGGGCCTTCGTAGCCATAATCGGCAAATCAGACACTTGATCCATCAGCGGTTCTTGGCTGAGCAATACATTAATCTTGCCGATCCCTTTGGCATAATCATGCATTCGCTCTAGCTCTGATGAAATAGCGATCACGGTCGCTAAACTGCGCAAATCACGCGCCATAGGCTGTTGGGTGGCGATCAAACGCAAGCAAGCCATCTCAATATCATGCTGACGTTGGTTCACCAACGCATCGTTGGCGATAATTTCGCGAGATTTGGTGAAATCACGTTTTAGCAACGCTTTAACAGCCTCCCCCAACGCATTTTGTACCACATGCCCCATCGACAACAGATCCGCTTCAATGCGGTGTATTTCACGTAAAAATTTTTCTCGAATCATTGGTTCATCACCTGCATTTCCCAGACTATAGCGGCCGAATATCAGAGTGTCTAATGCGCGGGCCTTATCTCCTCACCCGTTTAAGGCTCTTTTCTGTCCCTACCTTTTTTTGTCTCTACCTCTTTGTTTTCGGATCAAGCTCAATAAAAAGGCCCCTTAGCATGAGCTAAGAGGCCAAATCAATGAAATAATACCCTTGGATAGGGTGGAGCCCCTACCCAAGTCGCAATAGAGAAGGAGAAAACGAAACTCACATAAAAAGTATCGTTCAATCTGTTTAACGTTTTTTCAATTTCCGGTTAACAATTGGCTAACCCTTTGTAAACAAACGATTAAGGGTTATCCGAAACGGCCGGTAATATAATCTTCCGTTTCCTGATTCTGAGGGGAAGTGAACATTTCGTTGGTTTCGTTAAACTCAACCATATAACCGGCACGATCAGACGAATCCATATTCAAAAATGCGGTGTAGTCCGAAGCGCGTGCCGCCTGTTGCATATTGTGGGTCACAATCACAATCGTGTATTCCTCTTGCAATTGACGCATCAACTCTTCGATTTTGAGGGTCGCGATCGGGTCCAGCGCCGAACACGGCTCGTCCATCAAGATGATTTCCGGCTTCACCGCAATCGTACGAGCGATACAGAGACGTTGTTGCTGACCACCGGACAGAGATAAGCCGCTCTGGTCTAATTTGTCTTTCACTTCATCCCAAAGAGCGGCGCTACGCAAGGATTCTTCGACCAACTCATCCATGTTGCCACGGAATCCATTAATCTTCGCCCCCCAAGCGATATTGTCGTAAATACTTTTCGGGAACGGGTTCGGCTTTTGGAAAACCATCCCGATCCGGCGGCGTACTTCAACCGGATCGACGTCGCTGTCATACAAATTTTTACCTTTGTATTCGATTGACCCTTTCATATGAGAGATTTCAATCAGATCATTCATCCGATTAAACGCCCGTAACAAGGTGCTTTTACCACACCCAGAAGGGCCGATAAATGAAGTGATTTTATTGGTGTGGATATTGAGTTCAATATCTTTAACAGCACGGAAGCTACCGTAGTAGATATTTAAGTCTTTTGCTTGAAGAGCGTAGTTGCCTTGCATCATTTTCTATACCTTTTTTCGAGTGAAAAATCATCAAAGGGCTGTGGGTAATCTATATCGAGTTAATCACAGCCGACCAATTTTAAATCACAAAATTACTTGTTTGCGTAACGGTTGCGAAGCAACACGGCCGTTGCATTCAAAGAAAGCAACAGAATCAACAAAACAATAATCGCTGCCGCCGCAATATTGCGGAACTCAGCTTGCGGCCGAGAGGTCCATTGATAAATCTGAATCGGCATCACCGTAAATTTCGAGAATGGGCCATTTGGATCGAAGGCGATAAAGGTGGAGGCGCCGACCACGACCAGTGGTGCGGTTTCCCCGATCGCCCTCGACATCGCCAGAATCGTACCGGTCAAAATACCGGGCAACGCTTGGGGCAACACATGGTTCCAAATCGTTTGCCACTGGGTCGCCCCCAGCCCCATGCTCGCTTGGCGCATCGACAAGGGGACCGCCCGTACCGCTTCTTGCGCATTGATGATGATAATCGGCAAAATCAATAGCCCGAGTGTTAAACCGGCCGAAATCACCGTCCGGCCGTTGTCAATCGCCTTGGCCGCATTGGCCATTTCACGGCTCAAGAGGCTAAAGTTCGCGGCCGTCATCACGCTATCATCTTTCGGCACCAATCGTTCAGTACCATTATCATCCGTCTCAACACTGACCGGGATTCTTAACCCTCGCGCCACGATAACAGAAGCATCAACCTCATCGATATCAAAGTTCCGCCAAGACAAGGTAGTAAATTCATCAACCAAAAGTTGCGCCTCAGTCACGCTTAGATCGAAAGCAGCATTGGGACCTTCAATCGCGCTGGTCACATCCCCATCTTCGATTATGATCGTAATGCCGAAGTTGCTCTCCATTGAATTAATCAATGAGTTTTGCCGATTTTCGATGGAAGCATAATCAAAAAGGTAGCCACTAGACACAGCCCCTAAGACACGAACGAAAATCGCTAGCCCCAGCATCCCATAAATGATCGAAGGCACACCGGCCAAATTGTTGATATTGGTTTGAATAATGCGATTCACAATGTTTTGTTTTGACGCATATTCTTCCAAATAGATCGCCGCCCCAACCCCAACAGGGAAAGAGAAAAGGAGTGTGACCAAGACGACCCAGAGGGAACCGAAAATCGCGGTCCGAACCCCAGCCAGTTCCGGCCGGCTTGATTGCGGCCGGGTCAAAAAATCGGCCGTGAGCCATGAACGAAATTCGATTTCAGCATTGGGATTTTCAGCCAAAAATTCAGCGCGAATCTCATCGCCACGGAGCAACGAATCGCGCAAAAACCACGTTTCAATCACACGCTGTTCAACCACACGCTCGATCACCAATTGGTAAACATTGTCGGTGTCACGAGCCGGTAACAAACAACCAGCGGCCGGTTCTGCGGCCGCACAAGCCGCATCCCAAGCTGCCTGATTGTCGAACACCAAGCGGTCTTCATAGAAACGTTGATCCCGCTCTAAGCGACGGCCGAGGCCGGTCGAAATATTCGCTTGCAACATTTCGACGTAATCATCTTTGGTTAATTCATCCAAAGAAACAGTCGCCGGATCAGCACCGGTTTGGCTGACCAAAACAGCGGGGTCTATCGCATTTTCAACAGCGACCAAACCGAACGCTTGGTTAACCACGTTATACACCAAAGAGACCAACACCAAGATCGCAATAATAAGCGCGACCAGAAATGATGAGCGCCAGATTTTGCCTCGCGTATGGCGGCGTGCAATTTGGTCACTCAGGGCTTCCCCTTCTGGATAGTTTAGTTGATCAGCCATTAGTCATACACCTCACGGAATCGCTCGACAATGCGGCGACTAAACACGTTTAAGAGCAGGGTAATAAAAAACAGCATCAAGCCGATAGCGAAGATGCTGTTATAGTCGATACTGTTATAGCTAATGTCCCCCCCGCTGATCCGTACGATATGTCCGGTCATCGTTTCGGCCGAGGTGAAGGGGTTAAATGGCGTGCCTGAGTAGTTCTGGGTGACATCACTCCACTCGAAGTTACGCGGACCGGCCCCAGCAGCGATCGCCACCACCATCGTTTCCCCAATCGCACGCGAAATCGCAACGACGAAAGCGGCCGTAATTCCAGAAAGCGCCGCCGGTAAAACAACCCGCACGGCCGTTTCTAGCTTGGTCGCCCCCAAACCATAAGAGGCTTGGCGCAGTGAATCGGGAACCGCATGGAGCGCATCTTCACTCATCGAACTGACCAAGGGAACGATCAAAATTCCGACGACAATACCGGCCGAAGCGGTATTGAAAATTTGCACCACATCGCTACCAAATATATTGCGCAAGAGCGGGGTCATAAATGTTAAGGCGAAATAGCCATAAACGACGGTAGGCACACCAGCCAAAATTTCTAAGACCGGTTTCAAAATGCTACGCACCCGACTCGATGCATATTCACTCAAGTAAATCGCAGAAGCCAAACCCAGTGGCAATGCCACAAACATGGCGATAGTACTAGTCACAAGTGTCGACAAAACCAGAGGGGCGATCCCGAATTGCTCTATAGCGGGCTGCCATTGAGAGCCGGTAAAAAATTCGACCAATGTCACCCGATCATCACGGAAGAAAAGAAGCGCTTCTTTACTCAATTCATAAACAATTCCAACCGTGGTCAAAATTGAAATCGCACCGCAGATAAATAAAAATCCTTGAATCAAAGACTCACGAGGACGCATTTTTTTTGCCAAACTGCGGGCTACATCTTCTTTGGTTTCTGTCTTTACGATCGTATTCGCCATCGTTTCACTCGCCATACTAAATTTTCCTCACAATGATCACCGTACAATCCTTGCGCAACTAGAGGGGGCATAAAATGATCTGGGCCTATTTGTCTGCAATCTCTCACAGATTGGCAAACTAGCCCATTCCATCATACGCGAGTTGATAATTAGTCTGAGTCACTAATCAACAAGAGGTATTGCCACTGGGGCTAAACCAGCAAAAACCACCGCCAAAACAGACTTTGTTTGAGCAGTGGTGTTAAATTCTTTGCGTACGGGGGGAAAGCGATATTCGCTTCCCCCGTACTTTATCTGAATTTGCGCTGAAATTCGAGTCAAAATCAAAACCAATTTATTATTGGCCTGTTGCAGCCATCCAAGCGTCTAATCCGCTTTGTAAATCAGCTGGTGCTGCAGGGAAGTAGCCAACATCAACAACTTCGTCATTGACGTTTTGCAAGAAGAATCCGAGAAAGGCACCAACTTGTGGCTTTTCAGCCATGATTTCAGCGGTTGAATACATGTACAACGGCCGTGCCAATGGATAACTATTGTTATCGACATTTTCTTGGACCGCTTCAACACCATCGACCGCTAAAATGTTCAAGGTGTCAGCATTTTCTTGATAATAGGCATAACCGAAGAAGCTAACAGCGTATGGGCTACCCAAAACCCCTTGGACCAAGACATTGTCGTCTTCACTCAATTCAAGGTTACTCGCGCTCAAGATCGGTTCTTGATCTTCGTCAAAGACTTCTTCAACAAA
>WTJY01000121.1 GCA_011524645.1 Anaerolineales bacterium
ACAAAAATAGCCTGTTTTCTAATAGCCCCGCCCGAGTGGACAACTTATGCTAAAATCCCCAACTGCGTCAATCAGCAACCAACCGTGTAAACATACACAGACAAAAGCAATTTTATCAAATCGACATTTATGACAGAAAACGCGCCTCAACCCCCACAAACACAAATTTCAAACCCAGAGCCCTCCCGCCACACCTCACTTCTTTCTTCTCCTGCGGCAACACTCATCACCCTCTTACTTATCATTCTCCTCGGCGGCTACCTGCGCTTTCTGGGCATTAACTGGGATGAATACACACATCTTCATCCGGACGAACGCTTCTTGACCATTGTCACCAGCAAACTCGAACGGCCGGGTTCCGTGCTCAATTACATGCGCACATCCCAATCGACACTAAACCCCTACAACAAAGGGGAAGGGTTCTATGTCTATGGGAATTTCCCCATGACCGTCACTTTTTACGCAGGGCAAGCGGCCGAATGGGCCCGAGGGTTCTGCGAACCGGGAAGCGAAACCACCTTCTGTCGCAATCCGTTAACCGGTTATGATGGGATTCACCTTGTCGGCCGTGCGCTTTCTGGTGGGCTTGATCTCGTCAGCGTGCTATTTACCTTTTTGATCGGCAAACAGATCTACGGCCGACGCGTCGGCCTCTTAGCCGCATTTTTAATGGCCACAGCCGTCATGGCGATCCAGCAGTCTCACTTTTACACCATGGACAATTGGGCCGCCACATTCAGCACCATCACCTTCTATGCGGCCGTGCGCGCCAGCGAAGATAGCGAAAATTATAACTGGTGGGCGATCTTCGGCCTTTTCCTCGGCCTCACAGTCGCCTCTCGCATCAATGTCGCCCCACTCGCCCTAATGGCTGGGGTTGCCGGTCTCGTCTGGCTCAGCCAACGCTACGCCGCCCAACGTCGTGCCCGCTCCCCCTTAGCCTATCTCCGGACCGCCATCGGCCGTGATGATCTACAAATGATTATTATCGGCGGACTACTCGCCGCCATTATCTCAATGCTGGTTTTTCGGGTCGCCATGCCCTACGCCTTCACCGATGCCACTGGGGCACGCGCCCACTATCTCGCCGAAAACGGGACCGAGCCAAACTTTGTCTGGCTCGCGCTACAAAGCACCGTCGGCTTAAACAGCCAATGGCTCAGCAATCTCGAAGAAATCCAGCGCCTCCAAGCACCAGAAGCCAGCTTCCCGCCAGCATTACAGTGGATCGACAGAGCCGACATTCTCTTTCCGCTCACCAATATGCTCTTATACGGCATGGGGCCATTGGCGGGACTACTCGCATGGATCGGATTTTGTGTCGCCCTTTGGCGTATCGTCCGCGGCCGTCCCGATTGGGTCCTCCACGCACTTCCCGTAGCGTGGGTCGGCCTCTACTTCCTCTTCTCCGCCACTCGCTGGGTCAAATCGATCCGCTACTTTCTTCCTATCTACCCCATCCTCTTCATCCTCGCGGGCTGGCTACTCATCCACCTCTGGGACAAATACAAAGCCCAACCAAACACCCAAGCCACATCCTCTCTACCCTCTACCCTCTACCCTCTACTCCCCCTCTCACTTCTCATCCTCACCCCACTAACCAGCCTGCTCTGGGCCAACGCCTTTGTCGAAATCTATCGCCAACCGATGACCCGCATCGCCGCCACCCAGTGGATGTTTGAAAACATCCCCACGGCCGCGACCCTCATCTATGAAACGCGATCAGGCGAGCAAAAAGAGATGAACCTACAAATTTCGCGTCTCGATTTAGCCGCAGAATCCCCTGCATTTCCGATTCGCTTCACCCTTCCCGAAGACGGCCGGATTCAAGCGGTTCGCTTTAACTATCTCAAAGACACAGACGGCGTCCTAGAAGACGGCGAAACCTTACAAATCGGGCTCGACAGCGTCTACGACCAAGCGACCATTCGTGGTCAAGCGGTTCTCGAACTGGGCGATCTACGTCAAGCACATGAAATCCCGCTCGCCTCGCAATTGCTGTTGGCCGAAGAACCCCACACAATACAAGTCGATCTCGGTACAGGGGGCAACGTTCGCTTTGAAACCAGCGTCATCACCAGCGAACATTGGGATGATGCCCTGCCCGCTCGCTACGCAGGCAAAGACCCCTATTCACAATATTTCCGGGGTCTCAGTGGCGGCCAAATGAGCACCACCCACCCCGACAGCGATGTCAAACGGGACGATTTAGCCAATTGGCTCGATGAAGCGGACTATATCGCCCTGAGTAGCCAACGCTCTCTCTGGCATTTGCCCCGTGTCCCGCTCACCTATCCACTCATGATTCGCTACTACGAAGCGTTATTCAGCGGTGAACTAGGTTTTGAACTCGAAGCGGAATTTCATGGGGATTTACAAATCGGCCCGCTTTATATCAGTGACACAACCGGTCAAGTCGGCTGGGGTGAACGGCCGAATGTGGGCTGGCCCCCACCCGGTGATTTAGCGGCCGAAGAAGCGTTCAGCGTTTACGACCACCCTCCCGTCTGGATCTTCCGCAAAACGGAAAACTATAGCGCCCTACGCACCCGCGAAATTCTGGGTGAAGTCGATTTAACCCAAATCACCGTCATGAACCCGCTCGAAGCGACCCAAGCGCCCAACGCCCTCATGCTCACGGCCGAACAACAGGCCCAGCAACAAGCGGGTGGCACTTTCCGCGAAGCGTTTAGCCCAGATGGAGTGCTGTCCAATAACGGATTCGCCGCCACATTTATCTGGTGGCTCGTCGTCGTCGTACTGGGCTGGGTCGCCTTCCCGCTCACCTTCTTCGTCATGCGTGGCCTGTCTGATCGGGGCTATGCTCTCAGTCGCATCTTAGCGATCAGTTTGATCGCCTATTTCGGCTGGATCACCGCCAGCTATAACTGGCTCCCCTTTACCGGTGGCACCCTGTGGCTCGGTAGCGTTCTCCTAACAATTATCAGTGGTATCATCTTGATCCGTCATTGGATCGAAATCAGTGACTTTATCTTAGAAAAAGGGCAACATATTCTTATTCTGGAAGCGATCGGTCTCGGTTTATTCCTAATCTTCCTCTATATCCGTTTACGCAATCCAGATGCATGGCACGTGATCTGGGGGGGGGAAAAACCGATGGATACCGCCTATTTCACGGCCGTCCTCAAAAGCACCACCTTCCCCCCTTACGATCCGTGGCATGCGGGTGGCTATATCAACTATTACTACTACGGCTTTGTCTACGCGGGAACACTGACCAAAATGCTTCGCATCGTTCCCACGACCGCCTACAACCTCATCTTACCGATGTTGTTTAGTTTCACCGGTCTCGCAGCGTTTAGCCTCGCCTACAATCTCATCATTAACTCCCAATTCATTCCAGCGATGCGTCGCTACGGATATGCGCTCACGGCCGGTTTCACCTCACTCAGTCTCACCGTCTTGCTCGGTAATTTAGCCCAAGTCAATGTCATCTTCACCGCATGGCTACGGGCCAGCACATTACCGGAAACCAGTTCCACACTCGCCCGCATCACCCAAGGTGGCTGGCGCGTCATGTCCGGCCAACAACCGGCCCCGATCTATCCGGGAGACTGGTTCTGGACCGCAACCCGCGCCATCACCATTAACGAAGGTGAAGTCGCTCCGATTACCGAATTCCCCTTCTTCACCTTCCTCTATGGTGATCTTCATGCCCACATGATCGCCCTCCCTCTTTCATTGCTAGCCTTGGGCTGGGCGATGAGCATCGTCTTGCAAAATCGGCAAATCTCATGGGGACAAATGCTGATCGGTGCATTGGCTATCGGGGTGCTATATCCCACCAATAGCTGGGATTACCCCACTTATTTAGTCATCGGCATCCTCGCCCTGACTTATGTCAACTTAAAAGCGGACCGCTTCTCACTAATCACGTTGGGCACGCTCGCCGTACAAGCGGTCACCCTCTTCGCTATCTCCATGCTGGCCTATTGGCCATTCTGGAGCGACTTTGGGACCGCCTACACCTCACTCAAACTGTGGGAAGGCTCTTACACCAGCGTCAGCAACTATCTCGTTATTTATGGCCTTTTCTTGCTGATCATCTTGACCTATCTCTTTATCGATCTCAAACAATGGGGGCAAAAAGAGCTTGAATGGCAAGAGATGTCCCGTCAAGCGACATGGACCACACTCGGTGTTCTAGCCGCGCTCGGGCTAGCACCACTCATGGTCTGGGGACTCGGCCGTGGCTATGAAATCTTACCGCTAGCCCTCGCCTTGTTGCTCTTCGCCGGGTTATTAGCGATCCGGCCGCAAAGTAGCCCCCAACGCAGAATCGTCAATACGCTCATCTCTTCGGCCGTCGCCCTCACCCTGTTCGTCGAAATCTTCGTTCTCGACGGGGATATCGGCCGGATGAACACCGTCTTTAAATTTTATATGCAGGTCTGGGTCATGCTCAGCATCGCGGCCGGTGCCGGTTTCGCTTGGGTGTGGCAACGCATCCGCCAAGATTGGAGCGACATCAGCCGTACCGCATGGACAACCGGCTTAGTTGCCTTGGTCTTTGCGGCCGTGCTCTATCCCGTTCTCGCCACCCGTGGCAAATGGATCATCCGTGAGCAAGCCGCCACCGCCCCGATCACGCTTGACGGCATGGCCTTTATGGCCTATTCCAGCTACGGCGATAGTGGTGAAACGGTCTATCTCAACCAAGATTATCAAGCGATTCAATGGATGCAACGAAATATCGATGGCTCCCCCGTTATCGCTGAAGCACATAGCGGCAATCCTTATCGCTCGATCGGCAATCGGGTCGCCATGTACACCGGTCTCCCCTCAATCATCGGCTGGGATTGGCACCAAAGGCAGCAAAGAACCACCGTCCCCCATAACCTTGTCCGCCAAAGAATTACTGATGTCGATACACTTTATCGCACAGAAAGCGCGGAACAAGCACTTGTCTTGCTCAAAAAATACGATGTGAGCTATGTCTATGTCGGGCAACTCGAAAAACTCTATTATGGCAACAATGGTGCGCTCAAATTTGACCGCATGGCCAACAACGGCCTCATTCAAGAGGTCTATGATGCCAATGGGGTAAAAATCTACCGCGTTATTAACTAAGTCGGCGAGGCCATGACTTATGCGTCACTCGTCACTCGTCACTCGTCACTTAACTCATGCTACTATCTGACATTTTCGCCGCGCTCCGCTGGTGGGCGGTTCTCCTCTTAATCGGCACGGCCGTTCTTCCACTGACCCACACCTTTTTCCGCGCTCTCCCAGATCGTGGTTATGCCTTTACCAAATCGGTCGGCCTACTCCTCATTAGTTATCTTTTTTGGATCATGGGGAGCCTCGGCTTCTTAGGCAACACAATCGGCGGTATCGTCCTCAGCATCATTTTAGTTATCGCCCTTTCGGTCACCATTTATCGCCAAAACGAGACCGACCTATTCGCTTGGCTCAAAACCAATTGGGGCTACATCCTCACCGTCGAACTAATCTTCGCCGCCCTCTTTTTCCTTTGGGTCTGGGTTCGCGCCCAAAATCCATCGATCACCGCCACCGAAAAGCCGATGGAGTTCGCCTTTCTCAATTCCGCAACGTATAGCCCTCAATACCCCCCGCTAGACCCGTGGCTCTCAGGATTCGCCATCAGCTATTACTATTTCGGCTACGTCATGATCTCCATCCTCGGCCGACTCGCAGCCGTGCCAACCGCCATCGCCTTTAATCTCGGTGTCGCTTGGCTCGTCGCCGGTTCCGGCATCGGCGCCTTTGGCTTGGTCTATAACTTGTTGGTCGGGCAAGCGGCCGATGAAATCGCCGAAGCACAGCCTCGCATTACCCGCATCGCGATCATTTTGGGCCTACTCGCGGCCGTGGCACTCCCCATCGGCGGCAATGGGCAAATGATTTGGGAGGTCTTACATGGCAATGGCATCGGCTCAGAGCAATTTTGGCAGACGCTCAATATTCGAGATGTCAACAGCGCCCCACGCGAAACCCCTCGCTATTTAAGTGGCGATGGGCAACCGACCTCAGGTTGGTGGTGGTGGCGTTCCTCGCGGGTCATCCACGAGCATCATCTATCCGGCCGTGTCGAAGAAGGGTTAACCCCCATCGCCGAATTTCCCGGATTTAGCTTTATTCTGGGGGATATACACCCTCACGTTCTCGCCTTGCCATACGCCTTCCTCGGCATCGCGGTCGCCTATGTCTGGTATCGTCGTGATTATGACATTCCGGCCGAAAGCGATGTCCAATTCTGGGAAGGGATCAAAAACTTTTTTAACATGCTCGGCTGGCCCCAAATCCTTATGACCGGCATCATTATCGGGGGGCTATCGTTTCTCAATACATGGGACATTCTAATCCACCTCTTTTTGCTCATCGGGGCGTTTACGCTAGCCCGCTGGCGGCAAACCGGCCGTTGGATACCGGACTTGCTCATTGAATCGACACTCCTTGGCATCACCTTTGTCGTCTTGGTCTATCTACTTTATTTTCCCTTCTATCTCGGCTTTAGCTCCCAAGCTGGTGCCCCCTTCATTTTGCCCATGATGATGCGGCCGACCCGCTTGGTTCACTATTTCACCATCTTTGGTCTCCCCCTCATCCCTATCACAGCCCTCTTAATCTATCAAATCTTCCATGCACCCAATCGTCGCTATCGCCTTGGCTCCGCCTTGGCTGTCGGTTTCGGCTTACCGATCCTATTAACCTTCATCGCACTTGTTTTTGTCTGGTTCATCGCTTCGTCCGCCACAGCCAACGGCTATGTCAACGGCACCCTCTACGAACTTGGCCTAACCCTCCCCCAGCGCGCTCCCGACTCCGATTTCAGATGGGGTTGGCTCGCCACCCAAGCGATTATACCGACCTATTTCGCGGTCCGATTCCAATATATTTGGCTCACCCTATTTCTAGGTGGCGTTATCACGGCCGTTGTTTGGCTCTGGCATCGCACCTTAAAGCGTGAAGACGGCATTCTCACCCAGTCCCTCCTCCCCAGCCCCCAGCCCCTAGCCGCCAGCTCTTCCATCACCTCATTCATCCTCCTCCTCGTCCTAACCGGTGCCCTACTCTCAATCGGCCCCGAATACGTCTATCTCAAAGACAATTTCGGCCAGCGACTCAACACCATCTTTAAATTCTATTACCAAACTTGGGTCCTTTTCGGCGTTGCCGCTTTTTACAGTGCCGGCTATTTGCTCTATCGGGCACGCCTGACCGGCGCCCTTATCGCGGCCGTCACATTCCCCCTACTCGCCATCACCTTCCTGTTCCCCTATCATGGCGTTCGCTCCCGCTCGGCCGAATACCGAGGCTCTTTTCAATTGGAAGAACGTGCCCCAGCCACACTAGATGGGCTCGCCTTTATGCAACGGTTCCACAGCGACGACTATGAGGCGATTCAATGGCTTCAAGCCAACGCGGAACCAGCGGCCGTTGTCCTCGAAACAACCGGCAACCCCTATTCTTATTACGCCCGCGTTTCCGCCAACACCGGCCGCCCCACCGTTCTCGGCTGGGCTAACCATGAGTTCCAATGGCGCGGGGACAGCACCAATGAACCAGCGCTACGGGGTCCGGCCGTGACAGAGCTATTTGAAACCCTCGATTGGAATCGAACCTCACAACTCCTCAATGACTACAACGTCTCCTACATTTACGTGGGTGGCTTAGAAAAACAAGACCACAACCCCCGCGGGCTTGAAAAATTCGCCGAAAACCTCGACATCGCCTACCAAAACAACGGTGTCACTATTTATCATTGGCAACCCGATTAACCTTCATCGTTCCCCCAAGATTTGGGGCTCCACAAGAAAATAGATGAAAATACCGTTAGCTCGGCAAAATTTCTAGTAACGACTTGGACAATGTCACATTTAAAGGTGGAAATCGATTTTCTCGCGCTATCCCGCCCCTACATATCTACCGCAAACCAGTATTAGATTTGTATTTATTGGATCGAATGGACCTATCACAAATCCTTGTCAATGGGGTCGTGTGGGGCAGAGCCGCAAAAACACCCCCTGAAGACAACATTTGAAGCAACTATGCTATCCACCACTCTTCCCAAAATTAGAATGCGATTGCCCTGTAAACATGGGGACAGTATTGAACTAACCAAACAT
>WTJY01000283.1:0-21061 GCA_011524645.1 Anaerolineales bacterium
GGCTGACTCCATCAAGCATGGCGGCGATATTGGCGAAATATTTATCAGCATAAAAGCCTTGACGCATATGCGTCATGTTCATTTGGAAGGTGTCGTTTGTTTTACGCATTTTGGGGAGAGAGAAGTATGAAGTATGAAAAATGAAGTATGAAATAGGAAATGGCGTGGCAGAGCGTATTTGGGCAAAATTGTTCTTGTGGATTCATGGTGTCCTTTTTGTCGATTGTGAGATTTCAACAAAATTGAACCATGAATCCTTTTTTATTCAAAACCACGCCTTTTTAAGGTGCTACCAGAATGATCGATTAGGGAAAACTAAAGTTATTTCCTGTTTTTTTTTCAAAACATACCTTACCATCTTTTTCGTGAAATGTGCAGACTCAATTTCGGGCAGGCCCGCCTAACAAAGCTTGCACCGGCCGTAGGTCCGGTGCAAGCTTTGTTAGGCGGGGCTCCCTCTAAATCTCTCCCGACTCCCAACACATTTAAGAGTTAGACTAGTTTCTTTTCATTGCTTTAATATCAGCTTCTATTTCACTTAGGCTAGGGTTACCTAGCCATTGATGGCGTTCTTTTGTGTAATCTCCCCACCCTAAGTCACTTTGTTGTAAAAAACGTATCATGCCAACTGCGCCCAAATTTTCGGTAAGTAGTTGGATACCAGTTCTACGGATTTCATTCATTGTCATTACTTTTGTAGTCATAATGTCACCTTTTGTAACCATGATAGTGGATTAGCTACAGAAATTGGGATTTCTTCTGAATATCGCCGTGCACGTCTTAGCAGTTTATCATCTGTACTCAAAAAAGTATCTACATTTGCCTCGATTGCGAACACAAGATGCAAAGCATCATATGTTGTGAAGCCTAGTTGCTTAAATTTTGAGGCTTTACTCAGAATTGAATCAGTTAGCTCCATCCGTGTTGTTGCACTTGATTCCATTGACCATAAACGCTCTTGACGTTCTTCGTTCGGCGTTTTGCTAATCTCATAAGCAACAGCATCGCTACTAATCCATTGCCATGCCTCATTTTCGACTTGGCCAATAATCGCAATAACAGCCTCGGCTTCTAAATGCACCCGAATTTGGGTTTGATCGTCAAACGGCCGATTGAGGCACCATACATCTAAATAGAACTTCATGATTTTATTTTAACACATAGGCTTTGTATTTTGTCGCTCAATTAAAGTCGATGCCCCATCATATGTAGAGATCCAATCCAAGCGAGTAATATAACATCTCACTTTTCAGGCTAGATTAGCCACGAAACCTCCGACTATTGAGGAGTTGCAGCGAGATATTGCGTACTTTTTTGTTGATTCCATTGGTTGCTAGCCAGTTCACATGCTCTAACTCTATATCATTTCGAGTTAATACAAATCGTTGAACTTGTGCGTCTTTACATTTCTTTATTTCCTCAAAACACTCAGTAACTGAATGCCTATATATTTTTCGAAGTAGCCTTTCTCTCAAATATCTTTTCTGGATTGGTCGTTCCAAAACTTCAGGATACCGTGATATTGATTCGAACTGTTCATCATCAAGGATGCCTGAGCGTATTAGCTCAAGAACTCGGTTCTCATGAAGATCGCATTTATCAGGCCCGTTATCCTCTAAGTTAAAAATGGCGGTTACCTCATCATCAGACACCTCATTCTTAGATTGAAGGAAATCAGAAAATGCACCATGCCGATAATGCTCTGCATTTTGATCCTTTGAGATCATTCACTACCGTACAAAATTAAGAAAGTAGAAAGCGGCTATTGAATCAGGTAAATTCTTCTAATTACCACTTCTCTACCGGACACCTCTTAAAAATGCCCGAGCAAGCCGTTAGACAACACATGCGACAATTATTTAGCCGTTATTCCTTAGTACAGGATGTTGGGTAGGTGTTCACAACGGAGGAGCTTCCCTTTGGGGTCGAGCTGAATGGCGATGAGATCGATTTGCCAGTCGGTGTTGTCTAGGTCGTGATGGCCGATATAAAAGAGGGCGGTGGCAATTAGTTTTTTCGCTTTGGCGGGGGTGATCGCTTCTTCGGGAGTGCCATGTTGGGTGCCTCGTCGGGTTTTGACTTCGCAAAAATGTAGTGTGTCTTCTTTGTGGGCGACAAGATCGATTTCACCGATACGACAGCGCCAATTACGTGTGACGATAGTGAATCCGTTGGCTTCAAGATGGGTGCTGGCGACCGATTCTCCCCAACGGCCGAGGGTTTGTTTATGTTTGGGGTTGGTTTGTGATCTAGACATGATTAGACAAGGTATCGCTGGTATAGGTCGATGGTTTGCTGAACGGTGCGGTCAATCTCATAGATTGTGCTAGCTTGATAGGCGGCTTGGGCCATCTGGTGTCGTTTTGTCCGATTTTGGGCCAGCTCGATTAGACTGTGTTGGAGTTTGGGATGGGTGAGGGTTGCGGTTTTGGGGACGGTATCTGTGACCCAAGCTGTGTTTGGGGCCGCGATAGGGAGGCGCGCGGCCATCGCTTCGATGGCGGAGAGGGGGTGGACCTCACTATCGGAGGCGGTGACAAAAAAGTCGGCCGCCGTGAGATAGTTGCCGATTTCTTCATAGGGGACCCAGCCACATACGGTGGTAGCATCGGTTAAATCGTGATCGTGTTGGGCGATTTTTGTTTTGACCTGTCGGAGTTGGTCCCCATCGCCGATGAGTAAAAGATGCAGTTGGGGCACTTGGGAGTAGGCCTGCACAAATTGCTCGATGAGATCGAGGATTCTTTTTTCGCTGGTGATACGGCCGACATAGGCGGCCACGACTTTGTCGGCCGGTATGCCTAGGTCCGTTTTGCTTTTGGGGGCGGAAGGGGTGGTAAATGAGGTGAGGTTGATCCCGTTGGGAATGACATATATCGGGGAGGTGACTTGATAGGTTTGCATAATATCCGCAACGTGGGCGGATGGGGAGATGACGGCCGTGCAACCTGTGGTTTGGCGGGGCCACATCCAGCGCATGAGGGTGCGGCCGAACGGCCGTGTGATCGCTTTGGGTCCTAGCGGCAAATATTCCCCGACATAGATGTCGTAACGGGTATGATTGGTGTAAAAAATCGGCTGATTTTGCCCATATCGCTTGGCGAAATCAAGGCTAAACCAAAGGTGATGTGCGTGTAGCACATCCATTTGCTGGAGTTTCGCTTGGGCTTCGGGGGTGTAGCCTGTGGCGAAATAATAGCCACTTTGGGCCAATGGTCGGCCGGGTGAACGGACGACATAGGGTTCATCTTCGGGGTGTGGTGGTCCTAAAGTAAAAATAGTCGGTTGGTGACCCAGCTCGGCAAGCTTTTGCGCGTAGAGCATAACCATGCGGGTGACTCCGTTAATGACCGGTTTGTAGCAGGCGGTGAGTAGTCCGATTTTCATATTTTTGTAAAACAAGCTCGCGACCCTAAATACAAGAAAAAAGGCACGGTCTTGGATAATTAAACACCCAAGACCGTGCCTTTCTATCGTTTTTGATGCGTTGTCTAGTCGTTTTTCGCGTTGGCGTACATCAACTGCAATTGATATTGACGTAAAGTCAAGTCGGTGTTGCGAATTTTAAGAGCGAGATCGGCCGCTAAATTTTGCATCAGGACGAAGCCCATAGCTGGGTGTGCTTGGCAAACCCGCATGAGATCGATACGTGGGATACGAATAAGGTAGGTGCTGTCTTTGCTGACACGCGCTGTCGCTGAACGCAACCCTTGGTCAACCAAAGCCATTTCACCAATTAAGTCCCCTTGACGAAGCTCCGCGATGACGACCGATTCGTGGCCGGTCTCGGCGCTGACGAAGCTGGGATCGACGAGAATCTCGATTTCTCCACGGCCGATGACATACATTTCATCGCTGGAAGTATTTTCTTCAAAGATCACATGACCGTTATTACATTCGATCGGTTGGCAAATGCCAGCCACGATTTCTAGCTGGTCATTTGAAAGGTCAATGAACATTTCAGTCATTGATAATGTGCGCACAATGCGTCTTAAATCATCTGACATAGAGGATCTCCTTAATGCTTGGATCTATTGGAAATTTCAAGTTTGGTAAATTTAACCCAGAATACGGCTGGAGTGAGGGTATGGACGCACTGCGAACCCTACACAGTTTGGTTTCAGTGTAGCTTCAAGCTTGCGGTGAGGCAAGAGCTATTCATGAACTGGGTGCGTGGATTTTTTGTTAACCCCTTTTGTTTTGCCCCGAATGGGGCAAAACGCTCGCCGCCTGCGGCTGCTCGCTTTTCTAAAGGGGTATTTTTCACATTAACGATTCCCGCAAACCATTCCCCACACCACCCTACATTGCGGTAAAATCCCTACATGACCCGACCCACCCGCATCATTAACCGACGAAAACAACGCGAACAAAAGGCTGTACACCGCCAAAAAACATGGCGTCGCATCTTACTCTCCCTTATCACCACCCTATTCGGCCTCATCACCATCACCCTCTGCTCCGGCGTGGTCGGCATCACCGCTGTCGTCTCCGCTTTCACCCAAGACCTGCCCGACTTCACCCAAATCGAGGAAATCGGCACCAACACGGACACCTTTGAAACTACCAAAATATTCGCCCGTGGCCCCGACAGTGACGGAGACGGCCAAAAAGATTGGCAACTCATCTATGAAGTGATCGATCCGCTCGGTGGTGATCGCCAATGGCTCCCCTACGGCCAACTCCCCGCCGATGTCATCAATGCGACTGTGGCCATCGAAGACAAAACCTTCTGGACCAACGAAGGATTCGACACCCAAGGGATCGCCCGCGCCTTCTATCAGTACGTCTGGCTCGGTGGCGAAATCCAAGGTGGCTCTTCGATCACCCAGCAGCTCGTCAAAAACAACCTTATCGAAGTCGAACGGCGCACCGTCGCCGCCAATGTCACATGGGATGACTATAGCCGTAAAGCGGAAGAGCTCTTACTCGCCAATCAGGTCGCCGACACCTACAGCAAAGAACAAATTCTTGAGTGGTATCTCAACACCAATTTTTACGGCAATCTTGCCTACGGAATCGAAGCGGCCGCTCGTGTCTATTTCGATAAAACGGCCGCCGAACTCACCCTACCGGAAGCGGCCATGCTCGCCGCCATCCCTCAATCTCCCGCCCTCAATCCGATCGACAACCCCGAGCCGGCCAAAGCTCGCCAAGAACTCGTCCTCGAAGCGATGCTCCGTGAAGGGGCCATTTCTCGCGAGCAATTTGTGGCAGCCCGCTTCACCCCGCTCGAAATCCGCGAACGGCCGGAAGATCGCTTCGATATCACCGCCCCCCATTACGCCATCGCCGTACGCAAAGAACTTGAGCAAAAATTCGGCTCAGAACAGGTCCTGCGTGGCGGGCTACGGGTCTATACAGCCCTCGATTTGGAGTGGCAAGCCCAAGCGGAATGTGTGGCCCGCGCCCAAATCGGCCGCCTGTCTGGCGAACTCGGCGCAGGCATCTCAGAAGCGGACGCCGCAAACTGTCCCGCGCTCGCCTTCATGCCATCTGTCAGTGCCAATGAACTCGGGGTTGACCGCCAAGTCAATAACGCGGCCGTGGCCATGATCGACCCACGCACCGGTGAACTCAAAGCATTGGTCGGTAGTCTCGATTACTGGGACGAATCGATTGACGGTGCCTTTAACGTCGCGGCCGACGGATTACGCCAGCCCGGATCATCCTTCAAGCCATTCACCTACCTCACCGCCCTCAGCCAAGGGTACTCGGCCGCCTCTCAAGTGCTCGATGTCGAGACAGATTTTGGCACTCCCTATAATGGTGTCGCCTATGTCCCGCAAAACTATGATCGGCTCTTTCGCGGCCCTATGCGCATGCGCCAAGCACTCGCCAACAGCTACAATGTTCCGGCCGTCGAAGTCATGACATGGGTCGGAGCCGACAATGTCATCCGCACCGCCCACCAATTGGGTATCACCAGCCTCGATGCTGGCCCCAATCAGTACGGACTCGCTGTGACGCTCGGCGGTGGCGAAGTCAAACCGCTCGACATGGCCTTCGCCTTTGGGGTGTTGGCCAACAACGGCCGTATGGTCGGCCAACCGGTCCCAGAGAGCGAACAACGACTCGGCTTCCGTACGCTTGAGCCGGTCCAAATCTTGCGCGTCGAAAATCGGCAGCGCCAAACGATTTACGAATACAGCCAACCTCAACAGCGGGACATCATCGCCCCAGAATTGACCTATATCCTCAACGATATGATGTCTGATCGCCAAGCCCGTTGCGCCGCATTCGGTTGCCCCAATCCGCTGGAGCTACCCAACGGCCGTCCCGCCGCCGCCAAAACCGGCACTACCAACGACTATCGGGACGCATGGACCGTCGGTTACACCCCCCAACT
The DNA here is from genome assembly GCA_011524645.1 of Anaerolineales bacterium. GTDB lineage: Bacteria > Chloroflexota > Anaerolineae > Promineifilales > Promineifilaceae > WTJY01. The sequence continues at coordinate 6,350 of WTJY01000283.1, forward strand.
GGTCACCGCCGTCTGGGTCGGCAATACCGATAGTTCCCCCATGGACGAGGTCCCCGGTTCTCGCGGGGCCGCGCCCATCTGGCACACCCTCATGGCTTGGGCCTTACAAGATCAGCCATTCGAAGTCTGGCAACGGCCGTCTAGCGTGGTCGAACGGCAAGTTTGCACCCTATCCGGCCAGCTCCCCAACGGCATCTGCCCCACCGCCAACGAATTTTTCGTCCCAGGGACCGAACCGACCCAAATCGACAATATGGTGCAAAAATTCCAAATCAATCGCGAAAACGGCCGACTCGCGACTATCTATACCCCGCCAGAACTGATCGACACCCAAACGTTTGTCATTTATCCCGAAGAAGCGGCCGATTGGGTTCGCGAGCGGGAAATTCCCCAGCCCCCAACCGAATATGACACTGTTCGCGTCACCGACCAAAATCGCGGGCTGGTCATCGACTCCCCACAGCCCTTCGCTTATCTCAATGGGCAAATCACCATTAGTGGCACCTTGCCAGTTGAAGATTTAGCCTATTACCGCATCGCCTTTTTCGAAGGTCTCACCCCCACCAACCTACAAACATTGGTGGACAACCAGCCCCCACCGGAAGAAGGGACACCACTCGCCATTTGGGACGTATCCCAACTCGATGGCTTGCTTACGTTGCTGATTACGGCCGTTAAAAACGATGGCTCTTTCGCCGAGGTCAGCATTCCGGTCACCATCGATCGCACCCCACCAGAAGTGACCATCACCACCCCATTTAACGGGGCCACATTCATTCAAAACGACGAATGGATCGTTGTCCGTGCCGAGGCCAGCGACGATTTATCACTTAGCGAAGTCCGCTTTTTCGCCAATGGCGCAGGCATCCCGTTCGCCACCAGCACGGTTCGGCCGTTCACCGAATCATGGAAAATCAGGGGCACAGGTTGTGTCCAATTCACGGCCGTGGCCATCGATGCGGCCGGTAATGAAACCGGTAGCGACCCCATCGAGGCATGCGTGGAATAACTGTGCCCCCCTTCTAAAATATGCCGATGAAAAAACCAATACCTTCGCCATTTTTAGATCGCTGTAACAAATAATTTGCCTTTAAGGTAAATTTGTTCCTTGAATTAAAAATATCTCGGGCCGATCGCGCAATTATTTTTAATTCGCGTCGGATCAAAAGCTCCCCTCTCCCGTTGGGAGAGGGGGTGGGGGAGAGGGGTAATCCACCTCCCCCACCCCCTCCTCATAGGAGGGGAGCAAATCCAATCAGACGATCCACATTGGCGAAGGCATTGGAAAAAACAGCCTGTAAAATAAACGGGAAGCTTCAATAGACAAGGCGTAAAAGAGGGGTTGCACCGCTTGTCTATACCCAAAGCGAAGAGTAAGGTTATCATCATAGGTAAACCGATTTATCGTTTATCACGACCGCGCCCAGTTGCCTCTGCAGTATCCTAAGCAACAAAAAATAAGCGCCATACCAAGCAACACCACCGATGAGGTGGTTCACAATGCATGCTGCGGTGTCATCAACCCTATCCCCTGTCGCGGAAAAGGTCGATTTTGAGCGATCTTAATCACCTCACCAGCTAGGGTTCCGTTCAAGTCACCCACCAGCCGCCTGCAATGAGGAATTTTATGACTTCGTACGTAACTCATTTAGAAAGTGCCATCGATGGCACCCATTTACCGGCCGGAACCATCCAAACACTGCACAACGGCCGGCCGCTCTGGGTCAAATATGATCTAGATGCGGTCAAAGCCAATATGACCAAAGAAATGGTCAAACAACGGGCAGCAACGATTTGGCGCTATCGCGAATTGCTCCCCCCAGAACATGACAGCTCAATCGTTTCACTCGGCGAAGGGATGTCCCCCTTGCTCCATTTACCACGGCTAGGCGAAGCGCTTGGTCTATCTGACTTTTGGGTCAAAGACGAATCCCAATTGCCAACCGGCAGCTTTAAATCACGCGGGCTCTGCATGGCGATTACGATGGCCAATGAATTTGGCATCAAACGGGTCGCCATTCCCACGGCCGGTAACGCGGGTGGGGCCATGAGTGCCTACGCCGCTCGTGCCGGTATGGAAGCCTATGTCTTTATGCCCAAAGACACCCCCGACATCAATAAATATGAGTGCGCCTTAGCCGGAGCCCATGTCTTCTTAGTCGATGGCTTAATCACCGACTGTGGGAGCTTTATCAAAGCGGGCAAAGAAACGATGGATTGGTTCGATGTCTCGACTTTAAAAGAACCCTATCGGATCGAAGGGAAAAAAACGATGGGATTAGAACTCGCCGAGCAGTTCAATTGGGAACTCCCAGATGTTATTTTGTACCCCACAGGGGGCGGCACCGGCCTAATCGGCATGTGGAAAGCGTTTAACGAACTGAAAGAAATGGGGTGGCTCACCTCTGACAAAATGCCACGAATGGTCGTCTGTCAATCAGAAGGATGTGCGCCAATGGTCCGCGCCTTTGAAAAAGGGGAACGATTCGCGGAGTTTTTTGAAGGCGCGTCAACTGTTGCCAGCGGACTCCGTGTTCCAGCGGCCGTGGGGGACTTTATGATCTTAGACACTGTTCGGGAAAGCGGCGGCACGGCCGTTGCGGTCGAAGAGGCACGGATTCGGGAATGGATGCAGCTATCAGCCTCAACCGAAGGGGTTTCCGTCGGCCCAGAAGCGGCCACCTGTGTCGGCGCGGCCGAACAACTTCTCAGCGAGGGCTGGATCAAGCCGGATGAAAAAGTTGTCTTTTATAACTGTGGCGCATCCCAGAAATACCCCCACATCATGGCCACCGACCTCCCACTCCTAGCCAAAGATGCCACCATCGACTGGGCACAATTCCCCAACATTAGCTAAGACCCCCACACCAAAGACCCGAAGGGTTTCAGTTGTACTCAATGAAACACAGCACGCATCTAAAACCCTTGGGGTCTAGAACCGCAGAACATACACTCACCCCCATTTATCTCAACATTCCGATATTTATCCGCTAAAAAGTTGCAAATCCCGCAAATCACACTACCCTCCAATAAACAAACAAACTAGCGAGGTTTCAAACAATGGGATTCTTAAAACGACTATTTGGTGGTGGTGGTAGTGGAAACTCAGCCCCTGTCGATAAAAACGGTATCTACCTCTACTTCAGACACAAGCGTGCGGCCGATGCCGTCACAAAAGTCCGCGCCGACAAACAACATGATCTCAACAGAACCAACAATGGTTTTGTCTGGCACAAAACCATTGTTGACAGTAAATATTTCACCCGCATTCACGCAGTCGTCTATTTCGACAGCAATTATCAGGTCACCAGTGCCGATATAGACAGTGGTGAAATGATCACGGCCGAGCAATTCGAAGCGGCTCTTGCCGAACGAGAAAGACAAGCCCAAGCCGACCAAGAAGAATCAGAATCATAGTCCGATCGCAGGGGCGTTTCGGTCGGAAAAATACCCCATTTTTTTGTCAGAAACGCCAATCTACCGACCGAGGCGTCCGCTTGGCACAATCAAGCCGTTTACCGACCTTTATGCGAAATACGCAACACCGCGATCTTCGTCGTGTGATTAAACGGCACCACATCGGTCACCAATTCCCCGCGCCGCGTCTCAGGATATCCAACAAAATCTTCCCCAATCGGAATCGATTCTTCCAGCGAAACATATCCATCGTGACACAAAGCCTGCAACGCCTCGATATACGCCGAGCCACTCACAAACAAAGCGTTGTTGATCACCACAATCCGGCCGTTATGTCGCACCAACGGCCGTAGCTTATTCACCAACCGCACCACATTCTGCGCCAAATCAACCCGCCCCTTCGCCGTTTTTGAGAAAAACGGCGGATCAAGAATCACCGTGTCAAACAGCATCTTTTCTCGGTTAAATCGCTTGGTCACCGACCAAAAATCTCCCGTTACAAAGTTTTTCTTATCAATCGGAAAACCGTTCAGGGTATAAGATGTTTTAGCAACATTGAGAAATTTCTTATTCAGATCGGTCTGAATCACCTGTTTCGCCCCAGCCGCTTGAGCCGCAACCCCCAAGCTCCCTGTATAAGCGAACGTATTCAGCACCGTCTGCCCCGCACACCGATCCAACAACCAGCGACGCAAGTTCCGCGTATCCAAATAAAAGCTCGCATCCCGGTTCATCAGCATATCAACTGCATACCGTACCTCAAACTCGCTAATCCAATGATCCGGTTTTGTTCCCATCAAGAGACGGCCGTTCTTCTCTTCAGCCTGCCCACTATGGCGTGTTTTCACCACAACCGCTTCAAGCCACGCAAAGTGTTCCTGTAAAAAGCCGTGCGCCGCAGTGACCAAAGGCTCACCCGCTGCGGCCGGTTTGGCATAATTATGGATTAGCGCGGTCCGGCCGTATAAATCGATCACCAGATCGGGGCACCCCTCTAAAAAACCATTAAACAACCGAAACGCGGCCCGATGAGGCTCATCAAATAAAGCGGCACGCGCAGTCACGGCCGCTTGCAACAACAATTCAATATCAGACATTTTGATCTCTACTCAAATAACAGATTAAACACGATCAGCGACAAACCGATATCGATTTGTTGCTAGGAATTAAACATAGACACCGTGAAACCACGACCGCATAATAGGTTCCCTATCCCTATCATTTGTCTCTATCCCCTACTCCCCAAGCCATTCTGCAAGCACAGAATCAGCAAAAAGTTCCTGCTCTTCTAATAAAATAGGCCGTGCGTTGGGGAATGCCAACACCATCGGCTGATGCAACTCACGCGGCAACGACTCCCAATACAACACAGTTCGCGCCACCGACGGCCGTGCTGGGATTTGCCGCGCCACTTTATTCGGGTACTGATAGCTTAAAAATGAAAACCAATCCCATACCGCTCGCGCCTGATTCGTCTCACTACTCATCACCGCACTTGAAACCTGTAGTGGCGTAACACCTGGGAATTGCTCTGATCCAGGGAAAATCGTCACCTGTGATCCCCGTGACAAAAAGTGACGCTCATACTCGGCCGGTATATCGACCCACAATGCCGTGGTTGCCGTTGATGGGGAAACTTGGTTCTGAAAGACAACCACTCGTTCAAAATCAGACAAGCCGCGTAAGTCGGGCGCATATGAAAAGAATGTGTCATAAAAGTCGAGCGTTGCCGCCACATCTCCAGTTTGCACAACCGGATTACAAAGAATCGCCACCTCTTCCTCGCAAGCATTGCTTTGGTTATACACATACGAATACAGCAAATCCTGATTATATGTCGCCATCCCCCACTCAAAACCGGCATCCTTGGTCAGTATCGTCGCCTGTTGTTGCAAATCCTCCCACGTCCAATCAAGCTGAGGTCGATCAAGTCCTGCCTCACGATAAGCCGCCACATCGTAATAGACAAGCGGCAATTCGGCCGTGTGGGGCATCCCCCACATCCGCTCTTGCCACCATGGAGCCGACCATATCTGTTCATAAAAATCATGGGTCGCAAAAGCTGGATCGGTATTGGCAAAATCGGTAATGTCACGCATACGGCCGTTTTGCACCAGTTCAAGACGGGGTACCATCATCGCCCCATCAACCAAACTTAAAAACTCGGCCGGATCTATCGGCAGTTGATCATAAGGAACCAGCTCTACTTGGCGACGAGGGTTGGCCGCCATATATTGCTGTAACACCGTCTGATAGCGGGAAAGCTCCGCACGGGGAACCGCAAAGCGAATCATTGTTTCTCCCACCAGAACGGCCGTTTGCTGACGCACATAAGCCCAATAACTCGCGGTCGGTTGCCCATTCTCATCCAGCCCCCATAGCCGTGGAGACGGCAATCGCAATGTATCGGTCGCGGCCGTTTCCTGCCATGTATCAGTCAAAAGAACGGTTAAATCAGCACAGGCCAATGTCACACACTGTTCAGCCAACACATCATCTAAAACAGAGTCAAGCGGGGCGATATAAACCTCATCAATATTGTAGTAACGAATCGACCCCCAAGCGGCCGTATGTCGGCGCGGATTTCCCCAAAAGCGACGAGATTGATCACGCAAACGTACGTCGTCCCCACGCTCTTCAAAGTAAACAATACGCTGCCGTGTCTCACCACGGTCGGTCGTCCACATCACATTGGCCCAAATTTCTAGCCCATTTCGCTCGATATGGGTGACTTGCGGATTCCCCTGCCAAAAAGCGACATTCTCAGGGTGGAGCTGACGCGCCTGCCATGTTTGATCGAGTCCCGCCTCATCATAAAAGGGTTGCAAGTCAGGCAACTCATACATGTCCACCAACTCGGCAAACCGCTCAGAAACTTGCGCTGTTCGTTGCGCGGTTTCTTCATCAATTTCCGTTTGCCCTAATCGCCATACATAACCAACCCCACCCCCAACGCCAACCAAGACAGCCAGCAAAACCCACCAAATCCACCACGGCCGTGGCCCTCTTGGGTCATTATCGTCCGGTTCCCCCTCTTCTTCCATCTGCCAATCAAATTCCACACCCATTTAGCACACCATTTCCTATCAAACCGGAATCAACACACAAATGTAGTCTAGCAAAAAAGGATCAAACACGTAAGACAACCCCACCGAGGGATCACGGATTTTCAGCAAAAACGGTTTGATTTATTATTGCTGTTTCGCGCCTTCGCCTATCCTCCTGAAAGGGGTCTTTCAGTTAATTCGCTATAATCACAATCCCACCTATACTTAATTACAAAACCTCACCCGAAATCTAAAAACGAGAAAAACCATGAGTCTCAATAAATACAATGTTGAAATCATCGATCCCCATATTCACTATTGGAACCCATACACCACCCCCCGATCCGTTACCCCAGCGGTCAAGCTATTCGGCCGTTTTCCCCGTCTGCTCGACCGGATCATTCGTATGGCCCAACCCCAAGAAACGATCGACTATTTCGGCAACACAACCTTATTTACAAACTCATATCTCCCTCCAGTACACCTAGATAATACCGCCCCCTATAGAGTAACTGGTGTCGTCCATGTACAAGCGGACTGGCAAGCCAAAGAGCCGGTCGATTTCGCCAATGAAACCGCTTGGCTCGACAGCCTAGACCGGCCGCCAATGGGGATCGTCGGGGAAGCGCGTCTCAATGATGTCGCCAATCTAGAAGCGGTTCTCGACGCCCACGAAGCGGCCAGCCCTCGCTTCCGTGGCATTCGCGATATGCTCGCCTATCATCCATCAAAAGGGATTCACAACTTTAACGAACGTGAAGAAATGATGACCACAGACCCATTTCGTCAAGGGTTCGCCCGTCTCGGACAGCGCGGGCTCAGTTATGATGCCTTTGTCTTTAGCCATCAGTTGCCCATGCTCTGTGATCTCGTCGAATCGGTCCCCAAAACGGCCGTTGTGCTCAATCATGTCGGCAGTCCCATCGGCCTTGGCGGCCCCTTTGCCAATGAGTTCGGCCTAACTCCACCCGACCGACTAAAAATCGAAAAAGAATGGCACAAAAATATGAAACGGCTCGCTCAGTCATCACACGTCTATGTGAAATTAAGCGGTCTCTTTATGCATATTCTCGGCTGGCACCACCTTAAAGAGTGGCAAACCCCGATTACGGCCACGCAAGCGGTCAGCTTTATCGGTGAACATATCCAATTTGTCATCGATACATTTGGCCCCGAACGCTGTATGTTCGCCAGCAACTTCCCACCCGATCTAGTCCTCATCGACTTCCCCACGCTGTACGATGCCTATTTCACCATCGTCGCCGATATGGACCAAGCGACCCATGAAGCATTGTTCGCCAAAACAGCCCGCCGCTTTTATCGTCTAACCGATTAAATTTGTCAGAAACCACACAACGGGCAACGCCGACCAAAGTAGATCGGCGTTGCCCGTTGTGTGTCATCTCCAATCTCCTTATTCAGCAACAGCCCCCTGATGGGCCAACTCTTCCACAATAATCTTCAACACCAACCCATCAAGTGATGTCACATCATAATCATCGACGTTTAGATCTGTTTCAGTTCCGGTTGAACCGCCCCCCGCACCGGCCGCCCCATAAGTCAAAAAGAGGAAACGGCCGCCCGTATACTGCGCCATTTGGCGCAATGAATATTCACCTTCCGGACTCAAGCCGCTACTCCCAATCGGATAAACTTTAATGCCTCGCTCGGCCGCTTTTACCATCTCGGTCGCATAACTATACGCTTGATCATCGTAAATCAGTTGGGGTGGCGCATCGGTAATCACAAACAGCAAACTGACCGTCTCTTCTACTCGCCATTCCGGCACCCGAACCGCTTTGTACATCCCTTCGTTCAAATCTTCAGGGTAATCTCCCCCTCCATCAGCCACCACTTCACCCAATCCTTCAGCAAAAAAATCAACATCAGGGGTAAATTCAAAGGTCCGTGTCGTGTACTCGTCCCCACGGTCACGATAAACGGTCATGCCATAACGCACATTGGGCTGGCTGGGCAAACCGTCGATCTGTGCCGCAATCGCCCGAATATTTTCGCGCAGCTGATCAATCTCATCCGCCATGCTACCGGTCGTATCGATCAAGAAAAAGACATCTAGTCGCACCGCATCGGTCGTCGCGGCCGCATCGGCCAAAGTCATCTCCCAAATCCGCTGTGAGCTGTCCACCCCGATTTCAATCGTGTTACTCGAATCGCCAAACTCGGCCGTGACTTCATACCGGTCAGCTTGTAACGCTTCATCTAGTGCGGACGGAAAGAAATAGGCACGGCCGTCACTATGGGTCCGCAAGGTGGTCACCGGCTCACCGGCGGCCGAAATACGCAACACCGCCCCCAAAATCGGATCGCCCGCGCTATTGCGTACAAAGATTTGATGGCGGGTGGTCACATCAACATCGATCACCAGACCCCCTTCATAATCACGGCGATACAACAGATAATCATCCCATTGCGCATTGTCATCCACATCACCGGCCGTCAACTCAAACCCTTGTTCAACACCAGGCACCAGTGCCACATCCTCTTCGGCCGTTTTCACCGCCACAGAATCAACCACCGCACCGCCCCCTTCAGCACGAGGCGACTCTTCCACCGACTCTTCCACCGACTCTTCCACCGACTCTTCCACCGACTCTTCCACCGACTCTTCCACCGCCTCTTCCATGACCATACCATCTTCCATCATCGCTTCGTCTTCCATCGCTACCGCACCAAACGCCAAAACATCCCCCTCAGCCGCGCGCGCTTCTGGGTCAAAGGTGGTCGATTCATCGATCCACCCAGCCGGTCGTGTCGCTTCCACCTTGACCCCATCGGCCGGTTCATGCGGGTTCAACTCATCTTCTTCCGAACCGATCGCCTCAACAAGGTCAGGATCGATTTCTTCAACCACCCCCTCATCCATCGCCTCTTCTTCCATCGCCTCTTCAATCTCTTCAACCGGCTCCGCTTCGATCACTTCTTCTTCAGCCATCGCATCATCGGCCGCTTCTTCGGCCGCCGGTTCTCCTACTGGTGCATCCGCCCCACCACACCCATTCAACAACAGCCCGCCTAGCAACAGCAAGCCCCCCAAAACAAAAATCGACTTCCAACCCATCTGAGAAAATTTCATAACAACCTCATAATCAATCGTTTAAATCTACATGGACTTTATCCATTTGATTGACCCCAAAAAAAATGACAAGATAAAATGATTCCAACTCTCACGAAGGAATCAAATGCTTATCTTGTCACCCGAAATTATTACCGCACTATCCCCATTCAAGCAACTATTCAACGTCTGTACCACGTCTGTAGGTAGGGCAATCGTAAAGGATTAAACAATGTATCTTATTTGTGTCCGCCTTATGCTAAAAAATGGGACAGGTACACTCATAATGTGCTATACTTGTGAAAATTTGTACAAGCAATATGTAACAAAAGTGGGACATCCTATCTACACAAAAAACGTAAATAATTTACAGAGTAATTTGGAGGAGATAATGGCTTCAATCGGAGGCTTAAAAACAACGCTTGTTGAAGGAGTCCGCTACCGTGGCAATATCGGCCACTGGAGCTGGGTTGCTCATCGCTTAACCGGCTTGGGCATCTTGGGATTCCTCACCATTCATGTGTGGGATACCGCCAACGCAACCTTCTGGCCAGAAGTTTATTCTTGGTCGATCGATGTCTTCAAACATCCATTCTTTGGCGTAGGGGAAATCGCCATCTTAGGCGCAGTTCTCTATCATGCGCTCAACGGGGTCCGCATTACCTTGCTCGACTTCAAACCGGAATGGTGGGAACACCAAGATCGTAGCGCACGGATCGTTTGGGGGCTTTTCGCCCTTCTTTTCGTCCCTATGGCGGTCTATTTGTTCTATGGCATGGGGGTACATTGCATCGAGCTATCTGAAGCGGGTAGCAGCTGCTGGGCACTTCCCCAGCTAGACAGTTATTTGGCCGATCCCGGGACCTATGGCCATGAATCATTCATGGGGGAGAACTAATGGCTACCGCGAAAAAAGTAAACATCAGAATTTCACCTAAACAGAGATTTGAAACCTTTGCCTATATGTTTATGCGTATGTCAGGCTTGGTTTTACTCTTCTTGGCGGTTGGACATGTGCTCATTCAGCTCATTCTCAACGATGTCCATAACCTAACCCTCCAATTCGTGGCAGATCAATGGAACAGTTGGGGCTGGCGAGCTTACGATATACTGCTCTTGTTCTTCGCTGTAACCCACGGTTACAACGGCCTGCGCAATATCCTCGAAGACTATATTCACAATGAATGGCTGATGAACGTGTTGTACTATGTTCTCAGCGTTTTTGTTATCGCAACCGTGTTGTGGTCCGCATTTGCGATCGCAACCTTCCCCACAGCATAAAGTCAAAATAAAGAGTCCGGTGAAGACGCTTGTCTTGCTTCAAAACAAGCATCTTCGCCATGACAAAGAAAGAGAGACATGACTGTAAAAATTCACAAACATGATGCGATTATCGTTGGTGCTGGTGGCTCTGGCTTAATGGCCGCCCTTTATGCCAGCCGTGAAGCGGATGTCGCTGTAATTTCTAAACTCTATCCTACCCGCTCCCATACCGGAGCGGCTCAGGGTGGGATCGGTGCCTCTTTGGGCAACGATGAAGAAGATCGCTGGGAATGGCACGCCTATGACACCGTCAAAGGTGGTGACTATTTGTCTGACCAAGATGCGGTAGACATCCTCTGTAAAGACGCGGTCGAAGTTGTAATCGAACTAGAACACATGGGCTTACCCTTTGACCGGTTCCCCAACGGCCGGATCTCCCAACGCCGTTTCGGTGGTCACACCAACAACGAAACCGGCCGTCCTGTACAACGTGCTTGCCATGCCGCCGACCGTACCGGCCACATGATTTTGCAAACGTTGTACCAACAATGTATCAAAAACGAAGTCAATTTCTTCGACGAATTCCATGTCGTTGACCTGATTCGGGTCGATAACACGGTACGTGGCGTTGTCGCCTATGAAATCGCCACCGGCGACTTCCATATTTTCCACGGCAAAGCGGTTCTCTTCGCCACCGGCGGCTGGGGTCGTTGCTGGGAAGTCACCTCAAACGCCCACTCACTAACCGGTGACGGTGCCGCCATTTGCTTGCGCAACGGCATCCCACTCGAAGACATGGAGTTCTTCCAATTCCACCCGACCGGTATCTTCAAACTCGGTATCTTGATTACGGAAGGGGTTCGTGGTGAAGGTGGGGTCTTGATCAATAGCGAAGGGGAACGTTTCATGGAACGGTACGCCCCCAGCATCAAAGACTTAGCCAGCCGTGACGTGGTCAGCCGCGCCATTTATTTGGAAACCAAAGCGGGCCGTGGCATCAATGGGCAAAACTATGTCCATCTAGACGTGACGCCAGAAACGGTTAATCACTACTTCAAACAAGACGGTTATACCGATCGCGCTATTTCTCGCGAGTATATCGAAGAGAAATTACCCGATATCGCCGACTTTACCCGCACCTATTTGGGTGTTGATCCGGTGAAAGAGCCGATGCCGATCCAACCAACCGCGCACTATGCGATGGGTGGTATCCCCACCACAACCGATGGGGAAGTGGTCATCGATGCGCAAAACACCGTATTGCCCGGCTTGTTCGCCGCAGGTGAATGTGCCTGTGTCTCGGTACATGGTGCCAACCGTCTAGGAACCAATTCGCTCACCGACTTGGTTGTCTTCGGCCGTCGTGCCGGCCGTAACATGGCGAAATATTGCCAAACGGCCGAACACTTGCCCCTTCCAGAAGGCGCGGCCGACAGCATTATCGCTGAATTTGAAGCGATCAAAGCCAACACAGATGGTCCAAAACACAACGAATTGCGCCAAAAAATGCAAAACGTTATGACTGAAAAAGTCGGCGTGTTCCGCATCCAAGAATTGATGGATGAAGCGATTCTCGATATGGGCAAGCTTCGCGAACAATTCAACAGTGTCACCATCGACGACAAAAGCAACCAATATAACACCGACCTCCTCGAAGCATGGGAATTGGGCTGCTTGCTAGAACTCGCCGAAGTTACGGCGACTTCAGCGGCCGCGCGTACCGAAAGCCGTGGTGCACATGCCCGTGATGACTACCAAAAACGGGATGATGAGAACTTTTTGGCTCACACCTACTGCTTCAAAACAGAAAATGGCTATCGCCTTGACTACCAACCGGTTATTATCGACCGTTATCAACCCAAAGAACGGGTTTACTAAACAGTGTCGTCGCCTAAAAACGGGGCAGTGCTTTAACAGCCCCGTGCGACATCACTAGGAGAATGACAATTATGAAAGCATCATTACGTGTCCGCCGCTACAGCCCAGACAAGGGATCTAGCTGGTGGGGTGATTACACGCTCGACAATGTCAACCCCAATGACTCGATTCTTGACTTATTGCACCGTATTAAATGGGAACAAGATGGTTCGTTGACGTTGCGTCGCTCTTGTGCCCATGGCGTTTGTGGCTCAGATGCGATGCGTATCAATGGGGCCAACGCGTTGGCTTGTAAAACATTGGTTGCTCGTTTGAAGAAAAACGAAAAAGATACCCAAGTCAAAATCCAAGTTGAGCCGATTCTCGGTTTGCCTGTGATCAAAGACTTGGTCGTTGATATGGAACCGTTCTTCGAACATTATCGCTCAGTTTTGCCCTATTTCATCAATGATCAAGAGATTCCGGCCGACGGCCGTGAACGGCTCCAAACCCAAGAAGATCGGGCACGATTCGACGATACCACCAAATGTATTTTGTGTGCGGCTTGTACCACCTCTTGCCCCAGCTTCTGGGCCAACGGCAAATACGTTGGACCGGCCGCAATCGTCCAAGCTCACCGCTTTATCTTTGACTCACGCGATGAAGGGGCGGAAGCGCGCTTGAATATCGCCAACGAAAACTTCGGCGTTTGGCGCTGCCGTACCGCGTTTAACTGCACCAATGCATGCCCGCGTGAAATCGAAGTGACCAAAGCGATTGCAGAAGTCAAAATGGCTTTGACAACCGGTGTTGTCGCCTAAACCAACGTTAGATTACCGCGTATTTTTCTTCATGGTCTCTATTTCGCTCATCAAGCAAAGATGCGTGGCACTCTAAGGTGGCCCCGATCTGCCACAAAAACGAAATTTGCATCATCGCACTAACGGCCGTGGGTCACATCCCTACGGCCGTTCTGCATTTACCCCCTACAACTATTTAAACCTCACACTCCACAAACAACCATGCCCCCCCCACAAAGACCGGTAGACACGGCCGAAGCAGCCCTCATCCAAGGGATTCTAAGCGGCCAATATCCTCCCCAGAGCAAGCTCCCCGGAGAACGCCGCTTAGTCGAAGAGATCGGTGTCACGCGACCGACCTTGCGTGAAGCGCTGCGCCGTCTCGAACAAGATAGCTGGGTCACGGTCCAGCACGGCAAAGCGACCGTTGTCAATGATGTTTGGCGAGAGGGTGGCCTCAATATTATTTCAACCCTCACCCGATACCCTGAATACCTACCACCCAATTTTGTCACCAAACTTCTCCAAGTAAGAACCGACATCGCTCCTAGCTACACCGTACTTGCGGCCCAAAACAATCCGAAAATCATCCTTGATTATCTGAAACAAGCGGCCGATCTGCCTAATGATCCGGCCGAACTAGCTAAATACGATTGGGAATTACACCGTCTTTTATGTGTCGCCTCCGACAACCCTGTTTATACCTTGATCATGAATGGGTTTTCCGGTTTTTATGAACAAATGGCCCGACACTACTTTGCTCGCCCAGACACGTGGCAAACCTCGCGCCCGTTCTATCAAGAACTCAATAACTTAATTGAAGCGGGAGAGTTCGAAATGATTCGCGAATTTGTCAGACGCTCGATGTGGGAAAGTGCAGAAATATGGACACAAGTTGAGCCTTTACCGAATCAAAAAATATAGTCCTATGAAAAAACTCCTCCGCACAATCCTCGTCACAGGGGGCGGCATCGCCGCACTGATCGGTTGGCAACGTTGGCGAACCGATCAAGAACACAAAGAACTCCCCGCTCCTGGTCAATTACTCGATATAAACGGCCGAAAACAGCATATCCGTCACCTCGGCAATAAAAATAGCGATCTTTTGTTGCTCATCGACAGCGGCTTAGGTGGTTACTCGGCCGCTTGGTACAAAGTGTTGGCACAGCTGCCCCCCGATTTGCAAGTGGTCGTCATAGACCGGCCGGGCATGGGATGGAGCGACCCCGCCACAACGCCACGAACCAGCCGACAT
>WTJY01000283.1:21161-23070 GCA_011524645.1 Anaerolineales bacterium
ATGTGGATACCGTTTTCGCAGAATTTGCCGGATTTACCGACAGCTCTAAGCAAATCAAAACCGCCACACAGGCAAACCCACGGCCGTTTAAGAACCTCCCTCTAATCGCCCTATCTTCTACACCTGAAATTACCGCCAAACGAATCGCCAGTATCGCACCAATCAACCAAGAGCGATTCATCGACCATTGGTGTGACATGCAAGCGTCATTGAGCCAACTCTCACATCAAGAAGAATTACGCCTCAGCAAGAATAGTGGTCACAATATCATCCTAGAAGAGCCGGAAACTGTGGTTCAAGCCATGATAGATATTGTCGCACAGGTACAATCCGCTTAAGATACAGGTCAAGGCAAGCCAAGTTTAATTTCTAAATCAGTCACTCAGCACAGCGTATCAAAAGTAATTTGTCGTTTTTATTCCCTCCTATGAGGGGGGGTGGGGGAGGTGGATTTTATAAATTTCTCTCTGCCCCAGCCCCTCTTCCAACGGGAGAGGGGGGCAAAACAGATGAATTTCAAAAAGACAGAAGATTTCTGAGACGCTGTAGCCAGCAAAAAGGAACAATTCTTATGGAAGACACTACTTTCCGCGCCCTCATTGTCAGCCAAGGGGAAGGCAAAACATTTACCCGTGAGGTCGGTGCAAGAAACACGGCCGATCTCCCCGCCGGTGATGTCTTAATTCGTGTCCATTATTCATCCCTAAACTACAAAGATGCGTTATCGGCAACCGGCAATAGAGGGGTCACCCGCAACTTCCCCCACACCCCAGGGATCGATGCGGCCGGTGTCGTCGCCGCCAGCAGTGCCGAAGATTGGCCGGTCGGAACCGAAGTGGTCGTGATCGGATATGATTTGGGCATGAACACAGCCGGGGGATATGGTCAATATATTCGCGTCCCAGCACAATGGGTCGTCGCGAAACCGGAAGCGTTGACGCTGCAAGAATGCATGATTTACGGCACGGCCGGTTTTACGGCAGCACAATCAGTTGATGCCTTGGTGAGTGCAGGTGTCAAACCGGCCGATGGCAAAATCGTCGTCACCGGTGCCACCGGTGGTGTCGGCTCTGTCGCCGTCGCGATCTTGGCAAAACTCGGCTACCAAGTGGTCGCCGCCACAGGCAAAATCGACCAAGCTGACTTTTTAACCGGCTTAGGGGCGGCCGAAGTCATTCACCGTGACGAGGTGAACGATACCAGCGGCCGACCGATGGGCCGTACCAATTGGGCCGGTGGCATTGATACAGTCGGGGGTAATCCGCTCACCACATTGCTAAAAACAACCCAATATGGAGGCGCAGTTACTTGTTGCGGACTTGTCGCAGGAGCCGAATTCACCTCTTCTGTTTTCCCTTTTATTCTGCGTGGGGTCTCTCTGCTCGGCATCGACTCCGTTGAATGCCCGATTAGCGAACGTCGCCGAATCTGGGGACTCCTTGGTGGCGAATGGAAATTAGACAATCTCGCCAGCCTCATGAAGCCGGTTTCGCTTGATCAGGTCAGTACCGAAATCGATCTTATCATCAAAGGGCAACAACGCGGCCGTGTCGTCGTCGATTTAAATTAAGCTGGATCGAATAAAAAATTGGCAGAAGGTGCTTACATACCGATATTCAGGGCAATCGCATTCTAAATCAAATCGATAGTAACGTGGACTATTTTCACCATGACATATCACAAACCGTTGTCAATAGGGTCGTATGGGGCACTTCGCGCCCCACACGACCCCACTTTTAGGGGGTGTTTTTGCGGCTCCGCCGCAAAAACACCCCCTGAAGACAATATTTGAAGTAACTATGCTATTTACCACTCTTCCCAAAATTAGCATGCGATTACCCTGTACCGATATTCGTATCCATACCTAACCTTAAAATTTAGGTTAGAATAAACGGAAAAATTTTTACTC
>WTJY01000027.1 GCA_011524645.1 Anaerolineales bacterium
AGATATAAATCGTATCGTTCGCTATTGTGTTTATCGCTCATCGTATATTTTTTAATCATCAGACTTAAAGTACCACCTAAATTCGTGCACAAACCTGCACATAAAACTCACAAGCCTTCACAATGTCCTCAATCCCACATCTCTCATCCCGCATATGGGCCAAGCGATAATCTCCCGGCCCGAACCCGATTGTCGGGATACCTAAGCTAACTGGTGTGACCGCATTGGTGCTAAAATCCCAAAACGTATAATCTTGCGGGGCCTGCGCAAATGTCGCCTGATAGGCCGCAATAGACGCTTGCGCCAATTCATGCTCGAGATCGATCTTCCACGCATCATGAATCGGCTCATATTCAAATTCAAGCCCAGTCCAACAAGTCCGCTGCAAACGGCCGATCTCCCATGTCCCATTTTTATCCCCAATAATTTCATCAATTTCAGCTCGCACCGTTTCCTCTGTTTCTCCCGGCATCATCCGTCGGTCTAAATAAACCTCACACTCAGAAGGAACCGCATTCAAAGAGGCGCTCTTACTGGTGATTTGGGACATCACCAGCGTGCCACGCGGGGCTTCTTTTTCCAGCAAACGCAAATTCACTTGTTCAACCCGCTGAATAATTTCCACCATTTCATAGATCGCATTGACCCCTTTTTCCGGGGCCGCGCCGTGGGCCGAAACACCGGCCGTTTTAATCGCGATCTGCGCTTTCCCTTTATGCCCAATCGAAATATGCCCATTTGATGGCTCACAAATCATGACAAAATCAGGGCGCAGATCAAATTCCTTAAACATGTGCTTTAGATTTTCCCCATCACAATCTTCCTCAAAAACGGTCGTAGATACATAAATCGTCCGATCTTTAGCCAAGCCCAACCGCTTCGCCAAAATTCCAGCGTAGACCGATGCCGCCACGGCCGATTTCATATCGACCGAGCCACGGCCGTGCAACATCCCATCCTTTACCAAACCACTAAATGGCGGAAACTCCCAAAGCTCAGCATCATTAACCGCGACCGTATCAACATGGGCATCAAACAAAATCGACTTTCCCCCCTGACCGATCCGGCCGAGCACATTCCCCATCCCATCAATCTTGACTTCGTCATAGCCCAGCTCACGCATCTTCGCCGCCACACACCGAATCGCCCCCTCCTCCTGACCCGAATAGCTCTGAATCTGAACCAGTTCCTGCGCAAAAGCGATCAACCCCTCTTGAATCTCCGCCACCATTTCATTTATCTGCGTCATACCATTCACCTTCTCGATCAATCAATCAAAAATAAATCCCCTCCATTCTCCCAGCCCCACCTACATCCATCAACCACGACCACGGCCTATTTCATCTTTCATACTTCATCACATCCGCCCACTTCCCTACCGGCCGTTGTTCCATCCATCATCCAAAATACGCATCAATGTTCGTTGCGTCAACGCGGTCCGTTCATCACGCAGCAACGGCAAGCGCACCCGCGTCCGGCGCAATTGGCTCACATCAAGCGTTGCGGTCACCAATGCTTCTTCATAATAGGGTGCCTGAGCCAACAACAAGCCATCCGGATCATACGCGGCCGATCCTCCCCAAAACGTCACACCATCTTCAAAACCGGTGCGATTCACATGAATCACAAAGTTGGTAAACAGATTGGCATACGCCTGTGTCACCTGCTCAACCCAGCGCGCACTTCCTACCCGCTCTTCATCCGTCAAGCCACGGCCGGGCGACGCCGAAGTGAAAATCAAAATATCAGCGCCGTCTAACCACGCCAAATAAGGTGGACTCACATGCCAAAAATCTTCACAAATCAACATCGCAATACGGCCGAAGCGAGTATCAAACGCCGCAATGCTATCCCCCCACGCAAAATACCGCCCCTCATCAAACATCCCATAGGTCGGCAAATAAACTTTGCGATGGACATGAACAATCTCCCCTTGGGAAATATAAGCGCTCGAAATATGAAATTTCTGCCGCTGATCCGCCTCAACAAAGCCAACAACCAGATCGATTTTTTCACTTGCCGCCACCAGCGGAGCCAAAATCGGATGCTCGGCCGAAGCTTCAATCGCCACCTCAAAAGCCAAGTCGCGCAAGCGATAGCCGGTCAATGACAGTTCTGGAAAAACGATTAAATCTAAATTCTGTGCTACCCCTTGTTCAATAATTTCTAGGTGGCGTTCTAAATTGTCGGCGATAGCGCCTAATTTCGGCGTCATTTGCGCCAAACCGATTTCTATATTCATACCTAAATAGTCCATTTTCTAGCGAAATTCTAGTCCTGTCGGATTTGGTGGGAGTTGATCAATTAACGATTGTCATTCCCAC
>WTJY01000398.1 GCA_011524645.1 Anaerolineales bacterium
ATAGAGACTCGTTGCATCGGTGGGAAGAGATGTTTGGTTTTGGTAGCGCCATGTGAGTTCGAGCTTTTGGCTAGAACGGTGTTGATACCGGCCGTAAACGTCAATTTCAGCACCGCTTTTGGGGTCATAAAATGACTGCTCTAGCAAGAACTCGGGCTGATTGTCGATCTCCGCTAAAAGATGGGGGTTGATTGTGTCGATGACAAATCGGCCGTTTTCCCCCAAGGCTTGTTGCACACACTTGAAACAGCTGAGTAAACTGTCATCTGTTAAATGCATAATCGTATTGTAAGGGATGAGAATTAGACCGAATGGAGTTTGAAAGGTGAAGCGAGTCATGTCACCCTGAAATAGGGTGATTCGCTGGGTGATGGCTGGTGCATGAACAGCTATTTGGTTATGAGCGATATCTAACATACCGGAGCTGTTGTCTATGCCGGTAATGATATGCCCCGCTTGGGCGAAGGGGATGAGCAAACGGCCGGTCCCGCAGCCCAATTCCAGCACATTAGATGGCGTTTGTGCCGCTTGCCCTAGCAAGAATGGGATGTCTTCATCTAGTTCTTGATGAGTAAGATGATAGTAATGAGCGATCGCGTCATACATGTACTAGTCAGATCCTTGTGGGGTAGGTTCGGCCGCTTCTGCGAGTGACATGTGGGGGAGCGCGGCAGGGGCTTCATGAGGGAGTTGGGCGAGATTGTTGAGCTGGTGGCGAGCGAAGGGAAGCGTGGCCAAGCGATAGGTGATGGCCAGTAGCTCGCGGCCGTGATGCGGCCGCCATTGCCAAGGTGTGTGCCAGATTTTCTGTAGCTGTTGCCACCCTTTGCGCGAGCGGAACTCTTTATGCAGGACGATATGGAGTTGGCGATAAAACGCGGTGGTAAAGGGGCCACGATACATCATGGCGAGATCGGCCGAGTCGGCCCAATTTTGTTGGGTACCAAGCTCTAGTTTGACCCGCTCATAAAATTTGGTACCGGGCAACGGATAAGAGACACTCATGCCGACATCATTGGGTTGGCAATCCCGAATCATTTGTAGCGTTTTTTCAATGTCCTCACGGGTTTCGCTGGGATAACCGAATTGTAGAAAGAAGGCGACTCCGACACCGGCTGCTTTGAGGCTGGCGGCCGCGTCGTAGATCTGCTCGATTGAGGTTCCTTTTTCCATCGCATTGAGAATCGCTTGCGAGCCGGATTCCGCTCCTAGCCAGACGATTTGACAGCCTGCGCGGGCGAGTGCGTCCACATTGTCGGGGTGGCGCACAATGAGATCGGCGCGACTGAGGCACTTGAATGGGGTACGGGCGTTGCGTGCTTCTATTTGATCGGCGAATGTTTGCCACCAGCCAGGCTTGAGTCCCATGATGTCGTCGGCGAACCAGATATGGTCGGGGGCATAGGTTTCTTTGAGCCAAGCGAGTTCGGTAGCCACATTTTCGGCCGAACGGGCGGCGTATCGTTGCCCCCAGATCGGTTTGGCGCACCAGTTACAGTGATAAGGACAGCCTCGTGTCGTGACCATGTTCATCGAGAAATAGCCGTGCTGTTCTTGCCAGATTTGGCGATAGCGTGGGACATCGATCAGGTCCCACGCGGGAAAGGGGAGATGGTCGATTTGGCGCATGTTCGGCCGTGGTAAGTTGTGGGTGATGGTCCCGTTTTCTTGTGGCCAAGTGACTCCTTGGATTGTTTCAATCGATTTTGTATCAGGTAGACGGCCGTCTAGCCATGCTAGTAACTCGGCCAGCGTTTCTTCCCCTTCCCCTTGGAGGACATAATCTGCGCCCCCTTCGAGATAGATTGCCGGATGGTCGGTCACATCAGATCCGCAGAGAATGACGGTTGCACCGGCCGTTTTGGCATACTCGATCATTTCTAGGGCCGCTTCACGCATATTGAGCAGGCACATCTTGGATAAATAGTTGAAATTATCTTCATAGATGACTGCGTAGCGGGGTTGATGCTGTTCAACTTGTGTTTTCCATTCGGCCGTTGATTTGGCCAACATCGCGTCGAATAGGCGGACGCTGTATCCTTGGTCGCGCAGGTAAGCGGCCGCGTACATGGTGCCCAGTGGGGGGTAAGGTTGCATCATCTCCCAAAGCTTGGGATCAAAACGCAAATAATAAGATTGACCGAAAAGAATATCTGTTTTTGGAGTCATGCGACTATTTTGAGAGGATGACAGTTTGTTTAAGGTTTTATTTTGATGATTGTCGAAATGCCCTTTGCATTGTGTGGCTGAGAATGCGGTCTCATTGGTGAGTCCTTGGGCGGTGAATTTGGCGATTTTGGTGCTGCGTTACCAGTT
>WTJY01000528.1 GCA_011524645.1 Anaerolineales bacterium
GGGGATTGTGATTATGCGCGGAAAACGACACCGTCGCTTCTCCCATGACGGTTAGTACGGCCGTTTGCCCCGCAAGCGGCCGGTTCGTTTATAAAAACCAGCGTGCTTCTCCGGCCGATGCGGTCGGTGACCGGCCGGAATGCTGTTGCGGAACACCGCGCCCCAGATAGGGGGCACTTTTTTCTATCGCCATTTTTGGCAAAAGTATTGTATTGGCCTAAGATATTTTTAATTCAATGAACAAATTTACCTTAAAGGCAAATTATTGGTTACAGTTGATCAATTAACGATTGTCATTCCCACGAAGGTGGGAATCCAACTCTACTTGAGCGGTGGATCCCCGCCTACGCGGGGATGACAACCTTGTAAATCGACTATGTTTGAACGATTTACGCTTATCCCACCAAACTCGGCAGTATCAGGTTTATTTATCTCCGCTTCCATGTCGATCACGGCCGATCTGCTCCCAACCAGAACGCAAATGTAAATCTGTTTGCGGGAACGGAATCTCGATCTCATGCTCAGCCAGCACATCCCATAGCAAAAAGTACAAATCACTCTTAATTTGCAACATCAAGATCGGTTTTTCAATCCAAATCAACAAATCAAAATCTAAACTACTCGCCCCAAAGCCCACAAAGTGGACTTGTGGTTGAGGATAGAGCTTCACGTCCTTGTGCTTTTTCGCCGCCTCAATCGCCAAATCCCGCACCTGATGTGGATCACTTTGATAACTGACCCCGAAAGGGATCGCTAAGCGAATTAACGGATTGTTTTTGGTATATGTTGTGACATCCGTGGTCAAAAAATGCTCATTCGGGACCACAATTTCAACATTTTCTCGGGTCAGAACCGAGGTCGAGCGCATATTGATCTGCTTCACTTGCCCCAACTGTCCATTCAAATCAATCACATCACCCGGCCGTAGCGACTGTTCAAACAACAAAATAATACCGCTAATAAAATTGGCAATAATCTGCTGTAAACCGAACCCGATCCCAACAGACAGCCCACCCCCAATCACCGCTAACGTAGTTAAATTAAGCCCCAACGAAGATGCCACAACCAAAAGCCCGATCACCAAGACCGCATAGCGAATCACAATAAAAATCGAAGAGATGGTCGCCGTGTTTTCAGTTTTGAGCGTAATAAAGTAGCGTTGACCGCTTTGCAACAAAGAAACGATAACAAATACGATGTAAAGGGCCAGCGCAGAGAAAAATCCATTCGCAATGGTGTATTCTTGCTCAAAAATAGTTGCGATCCGCACCTGCCCGACCACATTAATATTGATAAAGTTGCCCACAACAAAGAAGAAAAAGGCCAGAAACAGCAGGGGGAGCAAAATTTGACGTCGCAAAACATCGGCCCACCGACGGCTAAAACGCATATCAAATGCGGCCGTCAACAAACGGTAAGCTAAAAATCCCCACAAAATCGACTGCGAATCAAGCAGAAAATTAACCGCATACGCATTGGCCCGAAAAACCTGAATCACAATCGCCAAAGCGACCAATGCCACAACCGGATAAAGCAGATTTCGACGTAAATTATCGGCTAAAGATAAATCTTCTTCATCATTTCGATTCGATCGATCCCAAAATCGATTCACCACGGCCGACAGTACCCCACACACAAGCACCACGGTGATAAAGGCAATTAGCTGTCGCTGGACAATCGGCCGGGCCAGCAGAACCAAAATCGTATCGAACTCACGCCACAACGTGTCGAATACAGCAAAGCTATCCATTCTCCCCCTCCACACAATAGCTAGACCGCTCACTTGAACCGCCCCAACGATCTAACAGACTCTTTTCCAGTTCGCAAAAAATTTCGTTCGTCTCTTGGGCACCGGTCAAAATATTGGTGTAAACATCGGTAATCTCGTCATCGACAAACAGCTGCTTCAACTCATGTGGAATACGAATGCCCAACAGGCTCCCTTGCGTGTAAGGATAAACCTGGTCGAAAATGCGCCGGTCAATTCTCACTTTCTGATTAGCAGGTGCGACTTCTAACTCACGCAACAGGAAACTATTTTGTTCTTCGTTCGTTAGAAACCCAGCAAACACCAGCGCACTGTCCCGCTGTCCCGCTGATGAAGCGTAGTTAAAGTAAATCATTTCCGTTTGAATCAAGGGGCGGGCGATCCCACTAGCGGAGCGAGGCAAAGGGGAGACCCCTAGTTCAAATTCCACATTTCCCGACTCAAATTGGCTCTGATACCGCTCTTTCACTTGGTAGGGACCCACGTAATAAGCCAGCTCACCGTTAAAAAACAGCTGATCTAATTCACCAGTTTGGGTTGTAAAAAATATATCTGGGTTCGCTTGTGTCTCTTTGACCCATTCCGCCCATGTCACAAAACCGAGCTCGCTCACATTGACCACATCTTCTTGAGCAGACACAATCGGCATACCAAAAGCCCCAATCATAGCAAATGTTGTTTGAGGATCAAGGCTGATCCCAACCGGCCGCCCAGTCTCTGTCGCAGTCACTAAATCAGCAAAACTTTCCACCGCTTCATCGGTCAAAGATTTATTGTAATACAGGGCCGGTGTTTGCAGCACCAGCGGATAACCGTACAAATCATTTTGGTAGCGCGCGGTGTCCCAAACGGCCGAGCTAAAGCGCGTAGCATCAAACGCCTCACTCAGCACAATCGGATCGATCAATTGTGCATCAGCCAAAGTAGCAATCCAATCATTAGGCCCGATTAGGATGTCGGGCCCTAAACCAAGCTCTGCCCGTTCACGGTATTGGTCTAGCAAATCATCTTCCGCCACGTCGACCAAGATAATGCGTATATCCGGCCGAATGCTATTAAACCGGCCGACCAACTCTTCCAATGTCTGATGCCCTTCTTCCCCCCAACCATGCCAAACCATAATCCGATTGGTACGAAATGAAAAGCTCGAAACCTGATCAAACTGATAACCAAAAACAAGGCCCAAAATCAAAACAATGGCAAAAAGCAAAATACCATAGGCGACCCGATAAGACCGGCCGCTCTCCCCAGATTGCTCACTTGTACCTAAATCAGACATGTCATATTTTTCCAGTTAGAACGATAAATTGTTGCCAAAGCCATGCGCACAAATTACCAGAATACAGAAGAAGACCATAATACTCTGATTTGCTGTTAACTTGTCAACTTTTCACAATCCCCCTTTTCCTCTATAATCTTTTGACATAAAGTGCTAGTCAAATCGATTGACACAGCGATCTTAAAAATCTTTGTCCGAGGAAGTACCATGGCAACTATTCTTTCAATTGACGACGACGAACTTGTTTCACGCACCATTCAACGTGCCATGAAACTCTACGGCTACCATGTTTTGGTCGCGCGTAGTGGAGCAGAAGGGCTACAGCTAGCTCGCCGCCATCGCCCCGATATGTTTATCTTAGATGTGGTAATGCCCGGCGCAGACGGCTTCCAAGTCGCCCGCCAGATTCGTGGGGATCCATTGCTCCAAGATCTACCTATTCTCTTTTTAACCGCCAAGGTCAAGGACGAGGACAAAATCGAAGGGTTCCGAGCCGGTGCCGATGACTATATGACCAAACCGTTTAACTTGGAAGAGCTTAACCTGCGGGTCAAAGCGATTTTGCGTCGGGTCAAAAGTGCCAGCGTCGAAGAAGAAGAGCCTGACAAAGTCGAAGTAGGGTCGGTCACGCTTGACTGCCGTACCTTCAAGGTCGCCACCCCCAGCGGCACATCCCTACTAACCAATGTTCAGTTCGATTTGCTATATCATCTCATGAGCAATGCAGGCAAAATCTTCACTAGCCAGCAACTATTGCAAGATGTATGGGACTATCCCCGCGACACCGGCAGCCCAGAGCTTGTACGGGCACATGTCAAAAATTTGCGCGAAAAAATCGAGCCAACCCCTTCAAAACCGATCTATATCCGCACCATCAAAGGGCACGGATATACATTTTCAACCGAAGTCTAATTCCTAAACTGATTAGTGTACAGGGATTTCACGTTTGTGAAATCCCTGTTTTTTCTTTTATGCATACCCCTCCTGCATTGCTCATCCCCACCAATTCAATCACATCAGCCCATATTTTGGTCGTTGATGACCAACCAGAAATCGCTGAATCGCTCACCGAATTCCTGATTCGGCGCGGCTATCGGGTTTCTCAGGTTTTCTCCGGCCGTGAAGCGATCCCATATCTCGAAAAATCGGCCGAATCACCTGAAAACGCAATCGATCTTGTCTTGCTCGATATGCGTATGCCCGATATGCCCGGCTTCGAAGTCTTGAAAGGGCTCCGCAATCATGCTGACCCAGATTTACGTTTTACACGGGTCATTATGCTCACGGCAGCGGCCGGCAACAAAGAAAAGATTCAAGCACTCAATGCAGGTGCTGACGACTACGTCACCAAACCATACCATCTTCAAGAACTTATCGCGCGGGTCAACACCCTCCTCCGTACACAAAAGCTAGAAAAACAGCTCCAGCTCCAGCGACAACAGCTCGCCGACCTACATGAAATCGGGCAGAAAATGGCCGCTACGCTTGAAATCCGCGCGGTCTATCGCGATGCAACCACGGCCGTGACCGACCTGCTTGATGCCGAAGCGGGGGCGATATTCATCCAAACCCGCGCCCAACAAAGCCTGCTCTGCCAGCACATCACCGGCAAAGGGCTCTCGGCCGAAAATTATCCCCATATCCCCCTCGACAAAGGGCTTATTAGCCATGTCGCCGCAACTCAGACTCGGGTTCGCCTAAATGAACAAGAGTTGGTGGACTCAGAGATCTTTAAGCCAGAGCATGACATCCCGTCAGGCCTCGTTTTGCGCAATATTCTCGCTGTGCCAATATGGGTCCGTGGCCGTGCTTGGGGGGTTCTCGTCGCCTTCAACAAAAAATCGAGCGAACTTAATCGCTTCGACGAAGATCTGCTCGCCTCACTCAGCACCTCGCTCAGCAGTGCCATCGAAAATGCGTGGCTGGTGCAAAACCTACAAGCGCGCCAACAAGAACTGCTCGACGGCCGGAACGCCCGCCAAGCGATCATCGATGGCATCCTGCACCCGATTTACACCATCAGCCCCGACTGGCAAGTCGTTTCACTCAATCAGCAAAAACAAAAAGGGTTCAATACAACCGCCAACAAAGAGATCATCGGTCAAACCTGCTATAAAATTTTCTATAATCGGGATACCCCTTGTGAGCATTGTCTCGCCAAGAAAACCCTTACCGAAGGAGAGCCACAAACATGGGCGGTTCGCTGGTTTGGGGAAGATCACCTGCCACGTGAATGGGATGTCAATGTGTATCCGGTGCCCGGCCGTCGCGCCACCTCGGCCGGTGCGGTCGTTGTCTGGCAAGATCGCACCGAAGAACGCCGCCTCGAACAGTCGCTCCTCCAAGCGGGCAAGCTCGCCGCTATCGGCCAACTTGCGGCCGGTGTCGCCCACGAAATCAACAACCCGCTCACCGCAATCAACGCCAACGCAGAAATGCTCGCCTTGGTCACCCCCAAAGACCACGAAGATTATGAAGCGGTCGATCTCATCATGCGGGCCGGACAACGCGCCACAAAAGTTGTCCGTGGCTTGCTCGACTTTGCGCGGGAACAACAATATGCCTTTATCCCGATCGATCTCAATGAATCGATCCAGCAAGCACTTGATCTAGTCGCCTATCAGCTCCATACCTCGAATGTGACCGTTATCGAAGATTTCGCCCCCCATTTACCCACGGTCGGGGCCAGCGCCGAACATATCAAAAGTGTGTGGATCAACCTCATGGTTAATGCGCGTGACGCGATGCGCGAAGCGGGTATCGCTCAACCGGAACTTACCATCATCACCCGTCTGATCCCAGAAACCCCCACGGCCGAAGAGCAAATCGAAATCATCATCCGCGACAACGGCCCCGGCATCACCTCGGCCGAAGCGGCCCATATTTTCGAGCCGTTTTACACCACCAAAGATCCGGGCAAAGGGACCGGCCTCGGTCTCGCCACCTGCTTACGCATCATCGAACAGCACGGCGGACGGATCGAAATGGTAAGCGACATCGGTGCTGGCGCGACGTTTATCGTGCGCCTCCCCACGAGCGAGTAAACCAATTTGGGATTTTACGGATACTGTCGAATTTGGTGGGATAAGCGTAAATCGCTCAAAAATAGTCGATTTACAGGGGGGTCATCCCCGCGTAGGCGGGGGGCCACCGCTCAAATAGGGTTGGATTCCCACCTTCGTGGGAATGACAATCGTTAATTGATCAACTCCCCCCAAATCCGACAGGAGTAGGAATTTTCGATTTTCGATTTTCGATTTTCGATTGGCACATCAATCCCCCTACGCGAGCCATTCGTACGGGTCCAAAAGCGGTGATCCAATCCTATTCTTTTGCAGAATCACCCAACCAACCGCTTTTTGCCCCCGCCGTCACCAAGACATCAGCCTCAATCCCCTCGTTCCGTTAACAAATAATCCTTAAACAACCCATAATCATTGGGCAATTCCGTTTTCCGCTTCGACCGTTCTTGCAACGCCGCAATCGCATCCTCATCCGCGACCGCAATCCCAGAAGCCCGTTCAATTTCTTCCGCAAACTTAATCGGTGAAGCGGTCGCCACTACCACAGCCCCGCCCGAACTATGACGTTCTGCCACGAGCCAGCCAATAGCTGTATGGGGATCGAGCAAATACCCATGCTCTTGCTGAACCCGCTTCATCGTCTCTACCGTTTCCGCATCGCTCACTTTATACGCCTGAATCTTATCGCGCACCTCTTCGTAATCGTGCCCAAACAGCTCTAACACCCGCACAAAATTACTCGGATTACCGACATCCATCGCGTTAGACAAAGTTGCAATCGTCGGCTGTGGCTCATATTCGGCCGATTCCATATACCGCACCGCCGCATCATTCTCATTAGTCGCCGCGATAAATCCTTTGATCGGTACCCCCATCGCTTGGGCGAATAATCCGGCCGTAATATTGCCGAAATTCCCAGATGGTACCACAAACTCAATATCATCCCGTTGCAACGCCGCATAGGCGTACACATAATAAATCACCTGTGGGATCAAACGGCCGATGCTAATCGAGTTTGCCGATGTCAAACTCAAATCCGCTAAATCAGGATCGTTAAACGCTTGCTTCACCATCGCTTGACAATCATCGAAATACCCATCGATTTCTAACGCATGTACGTTGGGTGCGGTTCGGGTCAGTTGCTCTTCTTGCAAGGCACTCACGCGCCCTTTCGGGAACAAAACATAGACATCGATAAATGGCACATTGGCAAATCCATGCGCAATAGCCCCACCGGTATCCCCACTTGTCGCAACCAACACCACCACGTTTTTCTTCGTTTGACCGAGAAAATGACTCATCAAGCGGGATAGATTTTGTGCCGCCACATCTTTAAACGCCATCGTCGGCCCATGTAACAACTCCAAAATCTGAAACGGACCGACCTCTTTCACTTCAATAGGAAAGTTTTGTGCCTCGTAAGCCAACGGCCGTAACGCCTCTTCCGGAATCTCACCACCAAACCATTTATTAAGCACCTGAAAACCCACTTCTTGTAACGAAGCCCCTTTCAAGTTCTCTAACTCTTCAGCTGAAAATTGTGGCATCGTATCGGGGAAATAAAGCCCACCATCCGGTGCCAGCCCTTGAAAAAGAGCCTCAGCAAATGTCACTTTGGCCGCTTGGCCGCTTGTGCTGTAATAACGAATCATACTGTGTACCTCAGTAATTTTGCGAAATAAAGAGATAAAAACCGAACCGGCCTCTATCAACACCCTAAGTTTAGCTCGGCCGCATGTCTCGACCAAGGGGATAAACAGGCACAGCAGGGCTATTCAGTAAAAAATATTTGTCTGGTTGTTGTTGTCTCGCGCACTCGCCCCTCCCCCAACCTCCTTTCCTTGAGGGAAGGGGGCTTTCTCTTTTTCTAGCCCTGTCGGATTTGGTGGGACTTGATCAATTAACGATTGTCATTCCC
>WTJY01000255.1 GCA_011524645.1 Anaerolineales bacterium
CCAAATATGCGATTTCAGATGCAGTCAATAGCGCTATGAGTATCTTTTTTACTAGTCCTGTCGGATTTGGTGGGAGTTGATCAATTAACGATTGTCATTCCCACGAAGGTGGGAATCCAAGTCTGCTTGAGCGGTGGATCCCCGCCTACGCGGGGATGACAACCCTGCAAATCGACTATTTTTGAATGATTTACGCTTATCCCACCAAATTCGGCAGTATCAGCTTTTTTATGCAGTCGCAGTCATTTCGTATGGCTCAGTCTCGATATAGGTAGAAATATGGTAAAAAGATGTGTGATAGAGGCGAACCTTAGAAGGTGAGTGATGGCTAAGGATGTGGTGAATGGTATGATTTGGTGGGTAAAATTTTTGATGGTTGCTTACTCTGTACTATCATTCATCTGATGAAATGGCTAAAAATATCCAAGCGTTATTATCATCGCTTTTGCGATAATGAGCTTGTTTGAATATTTATGCCATTTGTGGCATTTTAGAATGAACACACTGCGGTCTAAATAAAATAGGTATACTTATCCTGTAACTATTCAGCAACAATTTGATTGGATTTGCCCCCCTCCTATTATGGAGAGGGATGGTAAGAACGCTACTGAATAGTTATTTTATACGTATGCAATACAGAGTACAAAGCGGCCGTTTAATTGAAAAGAAAGGAATGTAGATAATGAGATACGAATTAGTCATTCGCCAGGGGCCAAATCAAGGTCGTAAAATCCCTTTGCGTAAGCAAACATTGATAATTGGACGCGATGTTACGGCCGATATTTGTATTAAAGATCCGGAACTGTCGCGCAAACATTGCCGATTAATTCGTGGGAGTTCTTATCAGGTCCAAGATTTAGGTAGTACGAACGGAACGTTTATTGATGGGGTTCGTATGGCATCGCAAGAAGCGAAGATTTTGGTTTCTGGGCAAACGATTCAAATGGGGGCCAATGTTCAATTGGTTTACAATGAAATTCGTGAAGATGAAAAAGCGATTATGTCAACTATGGCGACATCAGGAGTCAAGAAAAACATTATTGAAAACCCCGGTGCGAATGTACGAACTGATTCAGCAACGATGGTTGGCGTTGGCCAGCAAGATGATGAGGAAGAGGACGAAGAGGAAGATGAGAACCGCCGTCGTCTGATGATCGGCCTTGCTGTTGGTGGGGGATTGTTGCTGTGTTGTATTATTGCGGCCGTTGGTGGGGGAATCGCCTATTCAATGGGATTGTTTTAGGAATACAACTAAAAATTATTGTCGTTTTTTTCTAAGCGGGCAGAGATGCCCGCTTTTTATTTATATATGTGGGAACAAAACCACAGACAAGAATGACCACTGTCATCAATAGCTTGTAAGAAATGAGTGTGCAGATATTGGGTTTTGTGGTTTGATGATGAGCCTAAATTTATGTGGTTGGTGTGTATTGCAGTTAATTTAGGCGGTCATTGCAGGTCCGGTCCGGTTGGGTCTGACCTATTTTGGTTCCGTAATAATACGGTTTTGTTTTACGACCATATGTGCTAGACTTCTGCCATGTCTTTGGATTTTGAGCAGTTGACAGATCGGGTAAACGAGATGGCGCAAACAGCGCGCGAACGACAATATCGACGGCTAGATCGATTGCGGGAAGTATTGGCGTTTTTGAGGGAAAAGCGACTGGCATGGGAGGAGTTGACACGGCAACGAGAGTTTATAGAGAAAACGGTTTTAGCTAGCCGACAACCAAAGCCCTTCCGTGGGTCAGCGATCCCATTGCATATGGATCAGTTGGGCTTGGATGAGGCGTTCGCCTATGACGCTGGGGATTTGCCCGATGTGGCGACGATTGTGTCAGCCGATGGGTCGCAAATTGTGCCGGATCGGCATGCGGCATTTGTCTACTATCTCATTAATATCGGTGGCATTGTTTATCATCATGGGCAGGGGGAGGCACCGGAAGTGTTTAGTGAGCCAACGTTAGAGTTTCCCACTGAAGATGAGCTGGATGATGCGATGTTTAACAACTATGCGAGCGTGACGATCAAGCGAGATTTGGGGGAGATCGAAATGTTGGCGCGGCAGGCACAGCAATACAAACAAGCGAAAATCCCCCTACTAACGGTGATGGATCAGCGGTTGTTGTATGTGCCGACTGGTGAGATTTCGCCACAGTTTAAGGATGAAGTGATTGCGGAATGGCAAGGGTATATGCAAGATATTCGGCAAGCGGGGTGTTGGCTCGCGGGGTATATCGATAGCCCACGTAAGAGCTCCGTCTTAACGATGTTGCGTCATATTCATCCTGAGCGAGACATTGATAATTTGAAAGATATGGGGGAGTGGACCGGCTTAACTGATGTAGATTTGTTCAGCCGGATTTTACGGCCGGGTGAGCGAAGTAAGATTTTTCAGGATGTTTCTTTTTCCAATACTCGTTTCCGGCGATTGAATAAAGTTTGTTTCTTTTATTTAAATACAGGTGGGAGCAATATTGCGCGGGTCGATTTGCCGGTTTCGGTGGCACGTGATGCAACGGCCGTGCGGGCGATTCATGCGATGCTTTATGATCAGTGTCAGATTCTGGGGCGTTATCCGTATGTGATCGCGCGGGCTGATGAAATGGCGGTGGTACAACGTCGTGATCAGGAAGAGTTGGAGTTTCGGATCGGGCGGCGGATGGATGCGGCCGGATTGGATACGGTGGAAACAACGTCGAAGGCGCAGACGAAGGTTTTGGCACGTAGTGGAAAAGGCAGATTTGAGCCTTAACCGTGGTTCACATTTTGTATACAGCCACAGATTGGGTAAAACGCAGATTTTTTTACCATAGATACGAACGACCACGTTTTTTAAGTTATGGGTGGTTTTGAGTAGATGGGATTAATTTTTTATGATGGATAGAGCACAAGTTGAAATTGGGCGGGTTTTGCGGGCGAGTACGGCCGGGTTTGCGATCGGGTGTCGGGTGAGTCAGTTATCGCAACCGGCGTTTGGGAGCTTGGTGAAAGCGAAACCGCTGGGCAGTGAGGAGTGTGTGTATGGGTTGATTTACGATATGCACATTGATGATGATCAGCTGATTCAACGGTTGGTGATGACGGAAAACCCCCGTGCGGAGATTATTGAAGATCAGCGACAAAATCGGATGCTTCCGGTCGAAATGAGTGTGTTGACGGTGGGGTATAAGCAGGATGGGCGCTTGATACATGGCTTGCCACCACGGCCGCCGTTGAATTTAGATCCGGTTCAATTGTGTGTGGAGGGGGATGAAGTTCGAGAGTTTACCGAGCCTTTGGGGACGGGAGCGTTGCCTTATTTGCGTTTGATTTTGCGTGCACCAGCGAATCGAGTACCGGTTGATCAACTTTTGGTGGCCCATGTGCGGGATGTTTATCGGTTGCGGGGGAATGATCAGGTATGGGCGTTGACGGCCGTAGAAGAGTTGATCGAACTTTTACGCAGTAATTATGAGCTGCTAGTCCCGACATTAGAGGCGCTGAGTACGGCGTTACCAGAGCTACCGATTGGAGCTTAGACAAAAGTGCTTTGAGCAGACAGATAGGGAATAATCACAGATTTTTTGGTAGATAGAAATAATTTTTGCCACAGAACAGATAGGAACGACCACAGTTTTTTGGGATAGGGGTTAGGGTATCAGTATGAGTGAATCGGTAAATGAGCAGATCGGGTATGTTGTTGGAGGGGGATTGCGTGAAGGGTTGCGTGTCAGGCTGACCGTGCCTGCGGATGAGGTGCAGGAGGGGAGTTTTGTGGTCTGTGATAGCGGCCGTTGGCGCTTTTATGGCTTGTTGACCGATATGCAGTTGGGATCGACCGACCCCCGTTTTGCGGATGAGCCGAGTGAACGGTTGCAACCGGCGATTCGGCTTGCGCTGTTGGGGCGGACGTTGCATACAACGATTAATATTTATACGACTTTAATGATGGATCGGGGGCCTGAGGTGGGGACGGCCGAGCGTGTCGCATGGGAAGATCGGGTTGAGCAGGGGTTGGAGCAAGCCGGGCCACGGCCGGTTAAGACGGTTCCGGCGCATCATGCACCGGTTCGGTTGGCGGATGCGGCCGATGTGGCGGAGATTTTCGGCCGTGATGGAGCCGGTATGTTGCAGATCGGGAGTACGATTGAGCAGGGGCATCCGGTACGCTTGGATTTACGTAAGTTAGTGAAACGGTCGAGCGGTATTTTCGGGGCGACAGGGACAGGTAAAAGTTTCTTAACCCGCATGGTTTTGGCCGGAATGATGAAAGAAGATGTGGCGGGGGCTTTGGTTTTCGATATGCATAATGAGTATGCGTATGATGATCAAGATTCGGATAATGAGACGGGTGTAAAGGGGTTGCGTTCCCTGTTTGGGAGCAAAGTGCAGGTCGCGGCTCTTGGAAAAGGGGCGATGGTACGGGGGAATACGCCGGACTTTACGCTTGAGCTCGGGTATCGGGACTTTACACGGGAAGATATTACGATTTTGGCGTCGGCGTTGCGTTTGACCGATACGGCTAATATTACGCTGGGAGCGTTGGTGCGTGATTTCGGTGCGGATTGGTTCGGTAAGTTTATGGATCTGGAGCCGGGCGCAGTGGAGACGGACCCAGAAAGTGGGAAAACGGTGCCCGCCCCCAATTCTGTGGCGTTTTGGGCGCGGCAAAGCAATATCAATGAGCGTGCGGCCGAGGCGTTACATCGTCGTTTAAAAGAGGTAGCGGATCGGGATTATGTGGTGGCGAATCCGGCCGGTGATGCGGTGTCCGCGATAGTTGATAAGCTGGAGAACGGCCGTCATGTGATTTTATCGTTTGGTCAATATGATAATGATTTAGACTATTTGTTGGTGTCGAATATTTTGACACGGCGCATTCGGGATCATTGGGTAAAAAAGACGGAGACGGCGAAAACGGAGGGGTTGGCGAATCCAAAACCGATTATGATTGCGATTGAAGAGGCGCATAAGTTGTTGAATCCGCAATTGGCGAGCCAGACGGCGTTTGGGACGATTGCGCGGGAGTTACGCAAGTATTTTGTAACGCTTTTGGTGGTGGATCAGCGGCCGTCGGGGATTGATGATGAGATTATGTCCCAGTTAGGAACTCGTATTACCGGCTGGTTGGGTGATGAAGATGACATTCGGGCGGTGTTGACCGGTTTAGCCGGCCGTGATCAGTTGCGTGGGATGTTGGCGAGATTACAAGAGAAACAAGAGGTCTTGTTGTTGGGTTGGGGGGTCAAGATGCCTATTCCGGTAACGTCACGACGGTATGATCAAGATTTTTATGATGAAATGCGGGGGAAAAAGAAAAAAGGGGGAACGACAGGAGAAGAGTTAGAGGTGATTACGGATATTAATGATTTGTTGGGTTTGGGATGATCTGAGCTAGGCTGCAAACAGGATTAATGGTGGAATAAGGTTTATAATTGTTTGTAAGACAAGGAGAAAATCAATGATTCGAGTTGTGTTTATGGATGATTATGAGCCGAGCCGGGTGGTGTTCGGGAAGCTTTTTCGTGAGTTCCGGCCGACGTTGGTAGCGGATACGGATGATTGGCGGGAGATTTTGGCACGGCCGTTTGATGTGGTTTTCTTAAATGTACGAATGGGTCGTTGTGATGGGTTTGAGGTCGCGGCTTATTTACGTGAAGTTGTGGGATATAAGGGGCCGATTTATGCGATCACGGGGCTACATGAAACACAGCTAACAGAGGACGAAGTGGGGGTGTTTGATCGGGTGTTTACGAAAGCGATGGAGGGGAATCGAGAGGAGATGATGCGGATTTTGAGGGAGATTGAATGAGTCAAGAAAATAAAGAGGGGGAATACGAGTGACCAAAGATTGAGACGGTCAAAACGGTGTGGGGATATGGTGAGGTTGTGGATTGAAGGGGAGTTACATCCGATGTGGTATTCGCGCACGGCCGTGGATGCTGCGACAGAAGCGACAATGGTGTTAATGCCGGTCAGCCCCCCGAACGAAAACACCCCATAACACAGGATAGGTAGGGGATAGGCAAACGACAAACAGCCGTGACCATCAAAACAAGACGGCCGTCGTTTGTCTCTCCCCGAAATAGCAACCATCATCACGGGGCCAACACCACAAGCCATGATTTATAAGTTGTATTCAAATTCAATAGGAAGCGTGTGTGTAGCTCCCTGAATAGGATTATTCAACCATTTTCAGGCCGGTCATGACGTATGGAACATAAATCAGGCCAAGGGGATTCCCTTGTTGTAAGACGGCTAAACGAGCACCACGGACCGCTTCACCGATCGTTTGCCCTTCGACCATGAATCGTTTGAGGCATTCTTCGCCGAATACGGTCGCAACTTGGACAAAGTTAGTGATTTCAGTTCCGATAACACCGGCCGCATGAGAAGTATCAATAAAACCACCGACCAAATCCATCGCGCGATCTGGATTGAGCGCGGCCGTGTGACAGCCGTTGATAAAGACGAGCGGCCGTGTTTTCCGCCAGCGAATCCGTTTTTGACGCAATTGGTCACGAGAAATCCCGCGCGATTTAGGGGGACCGACTTGGATATAAGTGATCCGGCCGGAGAAGATGCCATGACAGAAGAAGTAAAGGACATGTGGATCTTCTGTCTTCATCTCATCCATCGTTTCCGCGCGCTCATCAGCAAAATTAAACGAGAGTTGTGGATGTAGGTTTTTAATCGCGTTTTGGTGCTTTTCACGGCCGATAAAGTTGGGATCGGTCGAAACCGCCATCGATATTTCCCTCTGTCCATCGATTTTAATTTCTACCGGCGCATCTGGGCCGTTAGGAGTCGTAACCGGCATGCCGATCATATGACGATACCCCCAGAATCCGCTGGGACAGACATGATCATCTCTATCAGCACTCGGGCATGCTCCCTGGAAACAGTCAGTCGTTTCAAGTGGCGTTTTGTTCTCTAGTGCGGTCACAAAGTGAGAGCAGAGCTTTAGCTCTTTGCTACCAAGTGACGTGTCTAGGGGATAATCATAGATCAAAGCCGTGGGAAGGATAAGGCGGGCCGAGGCTTTACTAGCGATCTGCACTTTGCCGGGGGTCATCATAAGGTCGGCGAGGTCCCAAGCTTTATCTGCGTCACCAGCAAGCCGGTTGATAAGCGTGTCATAGATGCGATAACCCCGCTTGGCACAGCGGAATAGATCGATACGAAGCTGATCAACTTTGATTTGCCCATGTGCATAGCGGTAGTTTTGTCCATTGTATTCACCCTCATCCCCCCAGGCCGCTTTGCGTAGAGAACCACGCGCCCAAGTGATCAAGTCGGTCAGTTCGGCCGCATCGAAGCTGGAATCATTTTTGAAGTCATCTCCCCCTTTGTTGCCAAAGAAGCGGAAACCGTGGGTGCTGTCATCATTGTCATTGATCATGATGCTTAAGCGGTGCTCTGGCATTTTGTCAAGCTGGTAAGTCAGCGTTTTGGAAATAACATAGTCAAGTTCTGATTGGCGGGCGACAACTTTTTTAGAAGGTTCAGGGTCATCGCTCGTTAAGACGGTTACGAGGCGAGATTGAAGCAAAATCTGTTTGTAGTAGATATTGCAACGTAACCGTTGATACCCTTCGGTCTCGGCCGTGCGGACCGGGAAGAAAAGCCAATTCGCTTTTTTATCGGCCGATACGTTGGGCTGCGCAACCGGCTGGGAAACGGAAATCCGGCCGTCTTCTTGCAGAATCAGTTCACCAACATCTTGGGCATCGTCTAAGATTAATTCATTTTCAAAACTATACAGAACGACCTTAAAACGTGAGCCAACCGGTAATTCGCCGGTATCGAGATCGATGCTTTCAGTCTCAATCGATCCTTCTAGCAGTTTGCCAATATTTAACCAGAAATAGTAATCTTCATTGGTGTAAAGCGGGAAGTCATTGTCACGGTGACGGGGATCATTATCGGGGTCATCTTGGGTGACAAAACCGGTGTTGACCACCCGCTCGGCGTTCAATGTGTGGCCTGATGACAGGGTGCCCGGCTGTGCGGCCGATTCACCGGCCGTATCATCAGCTAAATCGGGGTTCACGATCACCATTTTGGCGATTAACTCTTCTAGCTGGCCCTGATTAGCGAGCGTTTGGGTGATTTGATCGGCCGTTTCTTGGCGTGAATCTCGCGCCATTTCAGCGTAATTGAGCCGTATACGGCGACAAAGTTCTTCGATTTGTGCTTGGGTAAAGTCATCGGCAATTGTGTCGGCGACCGATTGCCAAGCCCAAGCTGGGGTAGCGTTTGCCATAGGAAATCTCCATTTATGAGTACAAAAAAATGAGAGAAAAGAACAATACCTTCGCCAATGTGGATCGTCTGATTGGATTTGTTCCCCTCATGTGAGGAGGGGCTGGGGGGGGGATTAACCCTCTCCCCCAGCCCCTCTCCCTCAAGGGAGAGGGGAGCAAAACCGCTTGAATTTGTAGCTCCTTGAAACGCATAAAGAGCCTTATTTGTTACAGTGATCTAAAAATGGCGAAGGTATTAAAAGAAAAGAACGCCATGAAATTAATTTTCATCGCGCTCTTGGTGTGATGATACGAAAAACGGACAATTATTCAGTATCGTCGTATTCGGTTTTACCGGACATAGCGGTTACAGTTTGGCGAACTGCACCAGGGATTTCTTCGTCGCCAGAAACTTTCTTACGACGGCCGTCTAGGAACCAGTCTGATTTGAAGTTGGCTGTGCTGTTGACCAAAATGATGAGCGATAAGAAATAGCCAAAGAAGCCAACAAACAAGCCGATGCCATAAGCACCGAACAGGTCACTTTGAGCAGGGAAAAGAGAGATAATCGCTCCACCGCCGATAATACCGATCACCGTTGTTAAGTCGCTAAATTGGACATCCCCTTTACGATAGCGATTGATATAGTAGACATACCAACCGATAATCGCTCCAAAACCGCCAGCCC
This sequence comes from Anaerolineales bacterium, assembly GCA_011524645.1. Lineage (GTDB taxonomy): Bacteria > Chloroflexota > Anaerolineae > Promineifilales > Promineifilaceae > WTJY01. The sequence continues at coordinate 8,917 of WTJY01000255.1, forward strand.
CAAGCATTTGGATGAGTGTTGCGCTGACTTCTGTAGCTGCTTCTTGCCACATCATAAGATTTTTCCTCCACGAAGATAAACGTTTAGATTTGTTCGGTTACGATCCCGTTTTTTAACCGAATCGCCTGTAGAAAGGCATTATGTAACAGTGCGCCACCCAATGTGGTCGCACAAAAGATTATTGCGAGAGTGATATTTCCAGTTGAGATATAGTAGATTGAGTAGGCGAATGAGCCGGTTGTGATGAGAAGAGGGGTGATAGTTGTCAGATACGAGAGCCAAGGAAACGGCCGTGGACGACGGCCGATTATCAAGCCGACGAGCCAGCCCCACACAAACCCGAACCCTAAACTGCCCAATATGGTCATCACACTGCTCGCCATTGATTGTTATGATTTGTCTAATAAATTGCGTCCCCGATAGACTGAAAAAGCATAGCATAAAATAAGGGTTTGGGCGAGTGTTGGCAAACGGTGAGCACTGCTTTTCAGTAAAAATGGTTTGTTTTGTTATTGTTGTTTCGCGCCTTCGCCCATCCCCCAAATCCCTAGCCTACGATTTGAGCGGCATCAAGCTCCGGTTTTCGCTTTTCGATATAGGCGCGGAGCGCTTCATCGATAGCGGGATCAACCGGCGGTTTTTCATAGCGCTTGAGCATCTCTTTGTATTTTTTATTGGCCCGTTCATACGCATCTTCCCCACCGTTGGCCAGCCATGTTTCGCCGGAGTCATAGTCAAATAGATCGGCACGATAAAAGGCGGTTTTGTAGTGGCGCATCGTATGGCTGGTACCGAGATGGTGACCACCGGGGGGGACTTCATTGATGATAGCGTCCATGGCCCATTCGTCATCATCCCAGTTGATCCCTTTGAGATAGGTGTGATACATACCGAGAAGTTCAAGGTCGAGGACGAATTTTTCATATCCGGCCGTTAAGCCAGATTCCAGCCAACCGGCCGCATGGAGGACGAAATTGGGTTGGCAATGGAGTGACGGGCCCATCGATAAGACGCTTTCATAGGCAGCTTGGGCATCAATGATTTTTGAGCTGGCGTATTGCCCGGCCGCGCGGAAGGGGATTTTATATTTGCGGGCCAATTGAGCACTCAAATAAAGGGCGAGCTGGCTTTCTGGTGCACCTAAAACCGGTGCACCGCTTTGTAGATCGACCACCGATTGGAACGAGCCATAAACGCAGGGGGTTCCCTCGCGGACCATTTGGGCGAACACGATACCGGCCAACGCTTCCGCATTGAGCTGCGCAACCGTGCCAAGAATCGAAACCGGACCCATCGCCCCAGACAAAATAAAGGGGGTGACGTTGATAATTTGCCCGGCTTCAGCATAAGCGATGAGCAAGCTGAGCATGCGGTCATCAAGTCGGCGTGGGCTGCTGACATTGATGATACAGTGCAGATAGCTTTTTTCAGCCATCGCTTGCTCACCAAAGGCGATGCGAGCCATGTTGATGGAGTCGGTGCCGGTCAAGCCGGTGTGATACACTCCCATCGTCGGTTTATCGGTGTAGGTCAGATGGGTATACATCAATTCGAGATGACGATATTCGATAGGAATATCAGTTTGGACAACGATTTCAGAGCCGGAACAGTGGAGATAGGGGGTCATTTGGGTCAACTTGAGAAAGTTGAGCAGGTCTTCGTGGGTACTTTCACGACGGCCGCGCTCCCGATCGATCACAAATGGTGGGCCAACGACAGGGGCGAAACAGACATGTTTACCACCAATGATGACATCCCTTTCGGGATTACGGGCGGACCATGTGTATTCGGCCGGAGCTTTGGCCAAATATTCCATGACCATTTCCCGATCAAAGTAGGCGACTTGATTTTCATCGACTCGAACCCCATGTTCGCGCAAGATTTGCACGGCCGGTTCATAGAGAAAAGCGATTCCCCCTTCTTCCATAATCTGCATCGATTTGTCATGAATCAGCTGTAGCTTTTCTTCATCGACCAAATCATAGACTGGGACATTCATCACGGGTTGCGTTATTTTGGCAACCTTGGCGGCGTTGGCACCTGCATCCTTCCGTTGACGTCGTTTACGAGCGGGTCTAGCCATGGGAAATCTCCTCAAACATTTGTAATTTGCTTCCTGAGAAAAAAACAGTCAGGTTGTCCTGTTTTCACAGATGTCGGAACTATACTGCAAATAGTGGAGAATGGCACGATTTTCGGTTTTAGCTTTTGGATTGGCCGGTGTTGATCAAGCACTTAGGTGTGTGGGGTATGGGGATTGGGGAAATGACGTTTGGGGCCAAATGGGATAAGGTGCTATTGAGGTAGAAGTTCAACTTCGCTGATACTGCCGAATTTGGTGGGATAAGCGTAAATCGTTCAAAAATAGTCGATTGACAGGACTGTCATCCCCGCGTAGGCGGGGATCCACCGCTCAAGCAGACTTGGATTCCCACCTTCGTGGGAATGACAATTGTTAATTGATCAACTCCCACCAAATCCGACAGGACTAGCAACTTCGTTCTGACAGTCAACAATGTGGCTGGTATGACAGAAGTTGAACTTCGGCTCTACGGTAGGGAACTTGTCCTACAAAATCGGTGAAATGAGAGGAAAAGTTTAAATGTCTAGTGGTTTTACAGGAATGCAGATTCTGGGTGTGGTGGTCTATTACCTCGCTGTGATTGTTACGGGGGGGCTGATCGTTCGGCCGTGGTGGCACGCTTGGCAAGCGTTTAAGCTATCACGAAGCAAGTTTAAAGAGAAGGGGATTGTGCTCCGTTTTTTTACAGGGACATGGTCAGATTTTGCAGCCAACACGGCCGGTGTTCCCCCGACCCTCGTGCCCCGTTTGGCGATGGGGGTGTTGACCATCGTGGTACCGGCCGTTTGCTTTGGGATGTCGCGTAGTAGCAACACACCGATCGATAGCATGGCATGGCAGTCAGGGCCGGAGCGGTATTTTGAAATTTTGCTCGGCCGTGATGTCACCACCTATTTCTATCCCTTTGCGCTTTACAGCATGTTATCTGCCCTGTTGTTATTGATTCAACCGGCGCGATTCGGCCGTTTTTTTATCATCCGTTTCGGGATTTACAGTGGCACTTTATTGGCCGCCCATTTTTCCGCGTTACTCCTGTTTGAAGGATCTGGATTAATCGTTGTTCCGGTCGGGTTAGCGGCATTGTTGCCCTATAGCATTTTGGTCGCTTTTTGGAACTATACAAAGGACGCAGAAAGCAGTTCTTTTTTCTGGCGCACCTTATTGATGATCGTTTGGCTTCTGTTTCTCTTCACCCCACCCACTTATGCGCCGGATATGGCTGGCGCGCTGCTGGTTCCGGGAATGTTCGTCCTGATCGGGTCGGTGTGTTGGGTTTTTCCTCTCGGTGTCTGGTGGTCGGTACAACTTTGGCCGATGGAAAAAGAATGGGGGACAAAAAAATGGTTAGCATCTATGGCTTGGCTTTCTAGCTATGCCTTGACTTGGGTATTCGCCATTGCCCGTATGTTCGAAATTTACAACTCCTTACCGACCCACCCACCCGATTGTTATATCGCCACGGCCGCCGCACAGGGGCATCCCCGTTTAGTCGGATCATTCGCGACAACGACTAAGGGAGGGCAGACCTTTCGCTTGAACAAGCAGTTACAACATTTGAAAGCGGCCGAATTGATTTTACAGGCACTCACCCCACGACTTCATCGATCGGTGCGGATTGTCTATGATGTGGTTGGGGTTTATTTGGCTCAAAAAATCACCCATCCGGCCGTGGCTACCGGTGTGTATTGGTCGCTTAAGCCGCTGGAGTGGTTCACACAAGGGGTGTTGCTCTTGTTAGGTCGGCCGATACGCCAAATGGTAGATCGGTTTTATCGGGGGTGAGAAGATAGGGACAGAGGATAGGGATAGAGAGGGGACTGTGCCGCATCGATTTCCCATCTCTCTGTCCTATCACATGTGAAAATATTGCCACATAAATCGTAGTGATAGGGCGCAATAAAAAAGCGGGCGATTTCAAACGAAATCGCCCGCAGATATGGGGGATTAGGGGCTGGGGGTTAGTTACCGCCACCATTACCACCGCCACCGTTGCCACCGCCGCCGGGACCACGACCACCGCCGCCTCCGCCGTTGCCGTTGCCACCGCCACCGTTACCGCCGCCGTTGCCACCGCCACGGCCGTTACCATTACCAGGTCCATTGCCGTCGTTGTTGGCGTTGCCGTCGTTGTTGGCGTTGCCATTGTTGTTGGCGTTGCCACCGTTGTTGGCGTTGCCATTGTTGTTGGCGTTGCCACCGTTGTTGGCGTTGCCATCGTTGTTGGCGTTGCCGTCGTTGTTGGCGTTGCCGTCGTTGTTGGTGTTGCCATCATTATTATCGTTGTCGGCGTTGCCATTACCGGTATCGGTATCAGCCTGAGCGACAACATCAGGGGCCGCATCATCTTGATCGATTGTGTCTAAAAACCCATCGATAAAGGCATCGAGCTCATTCAGGTCGGTATCGGCCGCCACCACTTCGGTTGAGATGTCGATGTCTTGATCGACAACGACTGGATTGGTGATCGGAATCGTGGCCGCCACATCGTCGCTGTCAACCGCATCGACAACGATTGTGTCATCGAGAACCGCGCCATTGCCACCACCACGGCCGCCGCCACCGCCACCTGGGCCATTGCCGCCGCCGCCAGGGCCACCACCACCGGGGCCGCCAAACCCACCGAGTGCAAAGGTGGTAATGAGACCCAAAACGGCTACACCACTTGCAGCCCAAGCGAGTGTCCCACGCCAGCGAGATGGGGCTTGAGTGCCGCTAGTCGGAGCGGTTACCCCATTGGTCAGCCCGCGTAATGCGGTGCCCAGTCGGGTTTCGCCTGACGATGCACCAGCTAAGGCGGGCAGTGGTTGACTTTCAAATTGCAGTGCATCCAAGGCGTGAATAAATTCAGCCGCCGTGCTGTAGCGATCTTCCGCTTTCTTGGCCATACAGTGGGCCAAAACCCCATCGGTACCAGCCGGTAGATCTGGGTTCAATGCTTCGGCCGAGGGGACAGCGTTATGCAAATGCTGAGTCATCACATTATGAACCGCCCCTTCAAACGGCCGTTGACCGGTCAACACTTGAAATGCCAACACCCCGAATTGATAGATATCGGTTTGGGAGCTAATCCCCCCTTCCAGCACCTGTTCTGGGGCCATGTACTCTGGGGTTCCGATCAGTGTCACAGTTTGTTCCGGTTTGTCTTGATCGAGCAAACGGGCCACACCGAAGTCACAAAGATAGGCACGGCCGTACTCGCCAAGCAACACGTTGTGCGGTTTCACATCGCGATGGACGATTTGGTTTTCGTGTGCCGCATCAAGGGCGGACGCTACTTGGCGAAGCAGGTCAAGCGCCTCGGTAAAGTTAATCGGGCCATCTACGAGCTTGTCACGCAACGAGCCGTTTGGCATATAGGGCATGACAATGTAAAGATAGTTGTCTAGTTCGCCGTAGTCCCAAATCGGCAAAATAGAGGGGTGTTTTAGATCAGCGACCAATTCAGCTTCACGTAGGAAGCGGTCGCGAGCGTCTTGATCTTCGAGTAAGCGGTCGCGCAATAATTTGACGGCAACCGTGCGATTGTTTAAGTGGGTGTCCTGTCCAAGGTAGACCATCGCCGTCCCACCTTGTCCCAATCTGTCTTGTAAAATATAGCGATCGATTTTCATGATGTTTGTGTCCTATAGATAAAGTAAAAAGTGAAAAGGAAAAAGGAAAAATAAGAAAGATTATGGAGTGGGAAAAGGGTGGATAAAGTTAAATTTTCCCTTTTTCCCTTTGCCTTTTGCCTTTAAGAGAGCCATTGCCCGCCGTTGTAGCGCCAACGGGGGAAAACTAAGCGCATGAGGCTTTGGGAGCCAGCAAAGACGGCAAGCCAAACAGCGCTATAGTGAAGTAAGAATTGATCTGGCCGTGGGGCCATCCCGATAATATCGGCCCCGTAAACAAGGGCGGCCAGAACGATCATTTCCCAGATACCGGCACCGAGTTGGAAGGCGGGTGGCCAGTCATGGTCCCAACGCCATTTTTGTATCAGGGTGTACACGATATCCCAGAAGAAGCCGAGGACAGTCACCAACACGAGTAGGTAGAAAGGGGCGATACTGCCAAATACGATCATAAAGAAAATTGTGACGAGAAAGCCGAGGGTTCCCATGAGAAAGAGGCGGGATTGCCAACGGCCGCGTAAAGTCGGGGTCATGGTTGTACTCCTCGTGCCCAACGGGTCCACTGATTAAGTGAACGGAGGCCGTTGAGGCGACGTAGTCCGGGCGCATTTTGCGCGGTTAGATTATCAACAGAGCGGAGGGCCGCATATTGCAAACCGAGAAAACTATCTACGGCCGCAAACGGGCCACCAAGGGTGCTAATGCCGCTGGCATAAATTTGGCCACGGCCGTTATCCATATCGATCAGGGCGAAGTCATTGGTGACTTTTAAGCGCCCTTTGCCATTGCGGGGCAGATCGTAATGGGTAACAAGATCTTTCAGCAGGGCGTTCCCTTCGATTCCGGCTTCAAGGCCGGTGGCATCGACGATGTAGTCGGCCACGGCGAGCGCGACTTCGCCATGATTTTGCATCACTTTGGTGGCGATCTGTCCGGTCTTTTTATGGGGCCGTACATCAAGCACCGTCCCAAAATAGATCGAGTACCAACCGGCGGTCAGCCCCTCACGGACCATATCACGCCAGTCGAGCCGATCGGCCGTGGTGGTCCCGCCCCACTGATCAAGCAGTTCAGCGCGGGTTTTGGTATTGGCGTTTTCTAGCTTTTTCCGTAAGTCGCCACCCCAAGCCGCTTTGGGCCAGTTAAACGGTTGGAATTCCCAGTGGTTATCGACCGCCCGTTGGGCCAAGCCCGCTTTTTGCCCTTCTGTATTGGGGCTACGCATCAGGTGAATGATGCGGATGTCACGGCCGCTGCGTTCACGTGCTTCTTGGATGCGCTGAATAATGCGGGAAGCGACGATGCCACGGCCACGAATGAGGACGGTACCACCATATTGTTCAAGGTGGTCATATACTTCGTCATGTTTTTCATAGGCGTTCACCACGTGGTGAAAATCGCCGGTCTTTTCACGATATTCCTGCAAATCTGACAAAAAACGAACCCCTGGATAGCCAACGGCGAGGTGTACGAATTGCGCCAAAATCAGTTTATGTTCGGTACTTCCATCCGGTTTGATGAGTGAGTACGCGACCACATAACGGCCGTCGTCTGTTTTGCGGACGGCGCGTACACGGCCGTGTCGCCAAATTTTGTCCCAGCCGATACGGGCCGCTTCTTGATCGATCGAGTCAAAAACCACGCCCGCTTTGGGGGTATAGGTTTGCACGAGCGGTTCATTAAAGATTTGCCAGCCGATGCGGGCCGCTTGTCCCAGTCGGCCGTGGCTGGTGTTGTCCCAAATCTCGCGCACCGCATAGCCGGGCCAGCCCCAAAGATTGTCGGGACACGAGTCGGAATTAGAACGCAACCGTTCGTGGTCTGGAATTTGAGAATTGCGACACAAGCGGCGATACCGGCCGTAGGGTTTCGGCTCGAAGCCGATAGAGACGATATCTTGACGCTTCACGCCATAGACCATCAAGTGATCGACCCAGACAAAACTGCCGAGGCCGCCGCCGATGGCGAGGTAACTGGTTTCTTCGATCTGTTCGCCGACGATACGGGTGAGCATATCGACAGGAACGATCTTTTTGCGGAAGATAGCGGGTGGAAAATCGGCCGTGCCGGTGTCGCGGATCAACGGTTGTTGATGGGGCAAGACGGGGGTAACGGCCGCGTGAGCGGTCATCTTGGCCACCCGTTGGATCTGGCTGGTGGGCAAGAGTTGGGTAGCTGGCCCCGCTAAAACGGAGCTGTTTTCCGGAATTTCTAGTGAGAATGTAAAGGGACCGATTTGTAGTTGGTCACCATGGAACACCACCGATTCGTCGCTGACATCGTTGTTGTTGAGCCGTACGCTGTTCCGGCTTCCCATATCGATGACAAATACCTCGCCTTGTCTCTCTTCAAGGCGCACATGATGTGCGGAGACAAATTTGCTATCGAGCGGGATGCTGTTGTCGGCGGCACGGCCGATGGTCACGGGCAATGCGGCGGACATCATGCGCCGTTGGCCGGTGTGGGGGTGGTGCCATGCTAAGTTGATGAGGGGTTGGTTGCTACTGTTGTACATGGTTGGTTTATTAGACTAAAACTCGCGTCATGGCGTCGGCGGTGAAGTGGCCGCACCAAGGGCAAGTGGTATGGTTATGGGAGATTAAGCGCTGACAGGTGTCGTTTTGGCAGTGCATATATTCTTCGATCGTTAGCCGATAAAGGCCGACGAAGAAGGGGTTTTCGACATTGATGGCCGCTTCGCCAACGCGACGGCCGTTGATTTGTACCCCGTTGGTGCTGTGCAAATCGGTTAGGACGATGTCGTCACCGATTTGGGCCAAGCGGGCGTGTCTGCGAGAGACCCCAGTGCCGGGCATGGGGAGCACGACATCGTTCATTTCGGCACGGCCGATAAAAAATGGGAGTGAACCGATAACTAAACCGCAGTCTTTTTCGTCCACCATGTTTTGCCACTGTAAACAAATTTGTTTCATTTAGAGCCTCCTTAAAAAGTATGAGATATGAAATATGAATCTGTATAACGTTGTGTTTGTTTGATGACTGAATAATAGGCATGGCGGTTTTAGAATTTGTGTGTAAGGTGTAAATTAAATGTAAAGCCAATATGCAGGGGTTTACACAATTGGGTGCACGTTAGTCATCGAAGATGCCTTGAGTGGCAACGCCCCTCATATCAACTGTGCTAAAAAACCATCATATGAAGTTCATCTTGGGTGTAAAACCGAAAGGAAATCAGTATCTGTTCAAACAATTTGATGACGGGATGGCGGTGATGCGGGCTGGTCGAGCAAGGTGGAAAATCGAAAATGAAACCTTTAACACCCTGAAAAATCAAGGGTATCATTTTGATACATAATTTTGGGCATGGGTATCTCTATTTGTCCACTGTGTTTACCTCGCAATATGATACACTGCATATTGCACCTGCTTTGTATGAGTTTTGTTTGGAAGCATAATCATACCAAGTCAGGTGTTTTTATTTTTATTGAAAAGCCGTGGCCTCCCCTTCCTATAACCCTATAAGGGGTATTGACTTTCCCCCCACCCGTTCCTATAATATGTGTTGGTGGCGGTGAAGAGATAACAAAAAACAAAGCTAATTCCCTACAACAATAGCAAGAGCGTTGGGCTGTAAAGCTCATACGCTCTTTTTGCGCGTTTAGAGAATTTCCCTCAAACCCGACACAAACGGCCCATTTCAGCGGCCGTTTCAGCAACGTCAACAACCCATTCCTACATATATTTTGATATTCAATTTGTGACATGGAGGTCATTCGGTGGAAACGACAGAATTTCGCTCTCTGCGTATTAGCTTAGCCTCACCCGACCATATTCGTTCTTGGTCTTATGGTGAAGTAACTAAACCGGAAACTATCAACTATCGTCGCTTACGGCCCGAAAAAGACGGCTTGTTTTGCGAAGCGATCTTTGGACCAACCAAAGATTGGCAATGCTACTGTGGTAAGTATAAAAATATTCGTTATCGTGGCATCGTTTGTGACAAATGTGGGGTGGAAGTCACCCGTTCTTCGGTTCGCCGTGAACGTTTAGGCCATATCGAATTGGCCGCCCCTGTAGCCCATGTTTGGTACACCCGCCGTGTCCCCAGCTACTTGGGCCTACTCCTCAATATCTCTCGCCGTAACCTTGACCGCGTTCTCTATTTCGCCCAATACGTTGTCATCTCAGTCGATGAAGATGCACGTCAACGGGCCTTGCAACGTCTGCAAGATGAATTAGAAGAAGCGGAATTGCGTGGCGATGAAGAAATGCAATTGGAAATCGACCAAGAAAACCACGACCTGACCCAGCGCGTGGCGGACATGGAAAGTGAAATGAGCCAATTGCGTGAAACCTTCGATGAACGCTTAACCGCAGCCACCGATGAAGCGGTTCGTGAAGCGAAAGTCATCGAAACCCGCCTCGACAACTGGATGGGCAAAGCGGCCGAAGAAGATGTCACCCTCCATGACAACGCGATTCTTTCGGCTGGCGACAAAGTCGGCCCAGAACATCTTTCTTTGATTCAAGAAGTCACTACCGACCGCTTGAACCAAGTCCAACAAGATAATGAAGCGCAACGCATCGCCGAAGGGGCCAACCTTGAACGGGAAATGGATGAGTTGCGTCAGCAAGGGGCTAGCGTAGCGATCCGCGTTCGTGATGAATACAACGCCAAGTTGGAAAAATTACGTCAACGTGCCCAAACCGCCAAAGATCAACTCGAATCAATCACCCAAGGCAACTTCTTAAATGAAACGGAATACCGCGAAATGAAAAGCCGCTTCGGCAATGTTTTCAAAGCGGGCATGGGTGCTGAAGCGTTCTACGATATTTTGCAAAACATGGATCTGGACACGCTCTCACGCGAATTGTGGCGTGAAGTTCGTACCAGCCGTTCAAAACAAGCCGCCAAGCGTGCCACCCGCCGTTTGATGGTGGTTGAATCACTCCGTAAAAGTGGCAACCGCCCTGAATGGATGATCTTGGCTGTTTTGCCAGTTATTCCACCCGACTTACGCCCGATGGTTCAGCTAGACGGTGGCCGTTTCGCGACCTCTGACTTAAACGACCTTTACCGTCGCGTAATCAACCGGAACAACCGCCTCAAGCGCCTTCTTGAACTTGGCGCACCAGATGTAATCATCCGTAATGAGAAACGTATGTTACAAGAAGCGGTAGACAGTTTGATCGACAACAGCCATCGCGGTAAAGCGCTAAGCCGCCGCGGCCGTCGCGAACTTAAATCTCTTTCTGACATGCTCAAAGGGAAGAAAGGGCGTTTCCGTCGCAACTTGCTCGGTAAACGTGTCGACTACTCCGGCCGGTCCGTTATCGTGGTCGGTCCGAAATTACGCATGGGCGAATGTGGTTTGCCAAAAATTATGGCTCTCGAATTGTTCCGCCCCTTCGTCATCAGCAAATTGATCAAATACGGCTACGCCAGCAACGTCAAAGGTGCTAAACGGGTCATCGAACGTCAACCCCCAGAAGTCTGGGAAGTGTTGGAAGAGGTGATTCAAGGTCGTCCGATTCTACTCAACCGCGCTCCCACCCTTCACCGCTTGGGTATCCAAGCCTTTATGCCGATCTTGGTAGAAGGGAAAGCGATCCAATTGCATCCGCTCGTCTGCTCTGCGTTCAACGCTGACTTCGACGGTGACCAAATGGCGGTCCATGTACCGCTCTCGGACAAAGCGGTTGAAGAAGCGAAAGCGTTGATGCTTTCAACCAACAACTTGCTCAAACCATCTGACGGTGCCACTATCGTTGGTCCTTCAAAAGACATGGTTTTGGGTGTTTATTACTTGTCTCAAATGTTTGACAACCGCCGTGGTGAAGGACGTATGTTCAGCAACATGGATGAAGTGGAAATGGCTTATAACCTTAATATGGTCGATGTCCACGCCAAAATCCGTTTGCTCTGCACCACCTTCTTCGATGAGAACGGAGATCGATATGAAGACGGCCGTGGCCGCCGCCGTATCATCGAAACCTCTCCCGGCCGTGTCATCCTAAACCGTGCCCTCCCCCGCGAGTTCCGCTTTACCAATGAGGTGCTCGCCAAAGGGCAAATTAACAAACTGCTCGACCGTATCTATCGTCGTTTGGGTGACAAACCAACGGTTAAAGCGGCCGACCGCATTAAAGACATCGGTTTCAAATATGCAACCGTTTCCGGAACGACAATGGCGGTCTTCGACCTCACCGTTCCAGAAAAACGCTCTGACATCTTAGCAGATGCGCAAAAACGTGTTGAACAAATCGACCGTCAATATCGTCGCGGTTTGTTAACCGAAGAAGAACAATATCAACGGACCATTGAACAATGGAATGGTGCGAAAGCTCAAGTCGAAAAAGAAGTCCGTAACTCGATGGACAAACAAGGCCCGATCGCGATGATGGCCCTATCTGGATCGACCAAAGGTGGTTTCGGCCCGATCACCCAGTTAGCCGGTATGCGCGGTTTGATGGCTGACCCGAACGGCCGGATTATTCCGGTACCGATCACCTCAAACTTCCGCCAAGGGCTAACTGCGTTGGAATACTTCATTTCAACTCATGGTTCACGTAAGGGTCTAGCGGACACCGCTCTTCGTACAGCGGACGCAGGTTACTTAACTCGCCGTCTCGTTGACGTGGCCCAAGACTTGATCATCACAGCATATGACTGTGGCACCGAAAAAGGTGTTTGGATCTCACGGAAAGACAACTTCGGTAAACAAACGATGGCTGACCGTTTATATGGCCGTTACGCCGCCGAAAATGTCATCCACCCAGAAACCGGTGAAATTATTACGGCAAAAGGTGAACTTTATAGTGATGCCGCCTCAACCGCAATCGATGAATCCGGTATCGAAGAAGTTTATACCTTCTCGCCAATGACCTGCGAGATGCGCTCCGGTATCTGCTCAAAATGTTACGGTATCGACATGGCGGTCGGGACACCGGTCGAAATGGGAACAGCTGTAGGGATTATCGCCGCCCAATCAATTGGTGAACCGGGTACTCAGTTGACCCTGCGGACATTCCACACCGGTGGTACCGCTCAGGCCAGTGGTGACATTACACAGGGTCTTCCCCGTGTTGAAGAGCTTTTCGAAGCCCGCCAAAAACCGAAAGGTGAAGCGGTGATCACGGAAATCGGTGGGACCGTTGAACTTGATGTTCAAGATGGTGTCCGCCACGTTTACGTGCGCAACTCAGAATTGGTTGAAGACCTCTACGATGTCCCAGAAGATTGGGAAATCAAAATGCCACAAGAAGGACGCGTCGAAGTCGGCGACCTCTTGGCAGAAAGTGAAGACGAAGTCATCACCGCTCGCCATTCAGGACGTGGTTCAGTAGATGGCCGATCAATCAAAGTGGTCTGGGAAAAACAAGAAGAACACGACTACGAAATCTCAATCGGCATGCGTTTGGTCGTCACCGACGGTGACACCGTTGAACCGGGCGACCGCTTAACCGAAGGGTCAAAGAGCCCGCACCGTATCTTGGAAATCCAAGGGCGGGACGCAGTCACTGACTACCTTTTGCGCGAAGTTCAAAAGGTATACCAACCGCAAGGTCAGAACATCAACGACAAGCATTTCGAAGTAATCATTCGTAAAATGTTGAGCCGTGTGGCCGTTCTTAGCCCAGGGGACACCGAGTTATTGCCCGGCAAATTGATCGATTCAAATCGCTTTATGGAATTGAACGAAGAAGTTATCTCGGAAGGGGGTCAACCAGCAACCGCAAAACCGGTCTTGCTCGGGATCAGTAAAGCCTCTTTGGAAACGGAAAGCTTCTTGTCAGCCAGTTCTTTCCAACACACCATTAAAGTATTGGCCGGTGCCGCAATCGCTGGTAAAGAAGACGAATTGGTCGGTTTGAAAGAAAATGTCATCATCGGTAAATTGATTCCGGCCGGTACAGGATTCCGTATCCCCGGTGAGGAAGAAGAAATCGAGGAAGAAGAGGAAGAAATCATCGACCTTGAAAACCTTGATCCAACCAAAGTGTTGATCGATGACAACACCGATCCGGCGATCTTGGATGCGCTGGCTATCGCAGCGGCCGAAGCGAAAGCGGCCCGTGAAGCGGCAGCTCGCCAAAGCCAAGAAGAAGACACCCCACCAACCGGTGACTAGTCTCAAAATTAGCTAATAATACAAAAGGCCCTCTCGTATTCATCAATACGAGAGGGCCTTTTTTGTTTTTATACGATCAAATTTACAGTAACTAAAGTTTTCTCAACACCATGCAGTGTTGTCCAACATACAGCCCAGTACCATCAGGCACTACCTCAGTGTCTCAAAAGTAATCTGTTTTTTCTCCTATGAGTAGGGGCTGGGGGAGGTGGATTTTATAAATTACTAGTCCTGTTGGATTTGGTGGGAGTTGATCAATTAACGATTGTCATTCCCACGAAGGTGGGAAT
>WTJY01000294.1 GCA_011524645.1 Anaerolineales bacterium
TTGTTCGGAATTTTTAGTTATGTTAACTTTTCTGACAGGTTGTTCGTGCACCCAACAATTTGTGTGGGCACAAATAGCCCAGCTAGAATAGCGACCTACGGTCTTGGGGCGGAGGGGGGGCGATTTTGGGGAGGGCGAAGGTGCGACGACGGCCGATGTTTCCTACCCAAGTAGGGACCAAACTGATCAAATTGTTGCGCGTTTGACAGAGCCACGGAGTGGTCCAGTTGGTGAGCTGGCCGATTTGCCAACATTGTTGAATCACTTGTTGGACCGGTTTGAGGCGTAGCTGTTGGAAATGATTAAACGCCTGTGCGCGGTTGTCTGGGAATTGAGCGAAGCATTGGGCGATAGTCCAAGCACTGACCATGCTTTGGGCGGCCCCTTGGCCGAGGTTAGGGGTCATGGCGTGAGCGGCATCACCGACAAGAGCGATGCGATTTTTGTACCATTCTGGTAACGGTTCGATGTCTATGAGGGGGTGGCGTAGTAACTTTTCGACGGGTGTGGCTTGTAATAAATTGCGCACCAGTTTTGGGTAGCTGGAGAAGCGGTTTTGCAAATAGATTTTGTGGTATTTCGCCTCAAATACCCCTTCCGGTTCGGTGACATCGGTGGCGTACCAGTAAATCTCCCGTTCGGAAATAGGGACAACGCCGAAGCGGGTACCTATGCCCCAATATTCAATCGCTTCGGTTTGACCGGCCGGTATTTGTGCCACGCCACGCCAGCAGATTTGACCGGAATCTCGTGTTTTATTTTCGGGAAAAATCGTTTGTCGCACGGCCGAGCGTAATCCATCGGCCCCCAGTAAGATATCGCTTGTGAGCTGTTCTCTGTTGCCAAATGTGGCTGTGACCCCTGCTTGATCTTGTGTGACCTGTTTGAGACGGTGGCTCAAATGGAGCTGTTCTGCTGGCAGGGCGGATAACAGCAGATTTTGCAAGGCTCCACGATGGATGCCTACACTGCTCAGGTTGCCGAGTTGCATGGCTGTGCTTTGCATGATGCGTTCGTTGTTGCTTTGGGCGAGTTGGAGTGCTTTGATCGGCTGACCTTGGGCGAGTGCCTCTTGTTCTAAGCCTAGATGACGCAAAACCGCCATCGCGTTGGGGGATAAAATGATGCCTGCCCCAAGCGGCTTGAGTTCGTTTGCCGCTTCATAGACGTGTGGGGTGTAGCCGAGTTGGGTGAGGGCCACGGCCGTGGTTAAACCTGCGATGCCGCCGCCGATAATTGATATGTTCATAGGGTGATTCGATAGGGATGAGGGGTAGGGATAGGGAGCGTCTTTGTGATCCTGTTTCCTTGCCCCTGTTTTTGATTGCGATGTCTTTCTAAAGTAGATTGAATTTTATTGCTAGCCTTCGACAAGCTCAAGCTTCGTTGCGCAAAGAGGGCTGAGCCTGTTGAAGTCTGGGAAACAGAATTGCAGAATAATTCCGAAACCATGTGCTGGATGGGCATCGTATTGTTTTTAATAAAGTTTACCGTTTGTTTTTGAGATGGTTAAGGACAACTTCAGCGAGTTGGGCCGGTTGTTCTAATGGGACTAAGTGGGTGACCCCTTTCATTTCGACAAAGGTGGCTGTCGTCTGGATCGATTGCCATTTGAGCCACATTCTGGGATTCGGGGTTTGGCTATGCTCGGCGCGAATGCCGAGGGTGGGGGGGATGATTTGGCTTAGTTTGCGCCAGATAGGGTAAGGGGTGGCGTAGATTCGCGCTTCCCATGCTTTCGGGTAGGCGAGTTTGATCCGGCCGTCGGCCGTGGGTTCGGTACCATGTTTGACAAAATCCCAGAGTGTGTCGTCCGGCATGAGTGAGAAGATCTGTTTTTGGCGATAGGATTCAAATAGTGTTTCTTGACTATCCCAGCTATCGCGCCGTCTTAGGGCACCGGCCATGATCGGGATTAATTTGGGGCGAAAGCGCATCGGGGTGAGATGGCTGGACCATATTATGGCGGGAGGTAGTAGGACCGGATCGATTAAGACGAGCTGACTAAATAGATCCGGCCGTTTGATCGAAGCGAGAATCGTGGCGATCGCCCCCAGTGAGTGGCCCATGCCGATAATGTTTTTGAGCCCCTGCTGGTCTAGGAAATCGATTAAATCATCGGCGATCGTTTGCCAGCTATGAAACGTTTGGTGGTTGCTGTTGGGCCACATCGGCCGGTGCTTGATGCCGATTACATGATGCTGATCGAGAAATGGTGCGATAAATTGCCGGTAACAACCGGGAGGATAGGCGTTGGCATGGGCGAAATGGATGGTTTGGCCTGTGCCGCTGAAATCGTGAAAGGGGATGTTCATAAGAGAGTAAAGAGTAGAGAGTAAAGAGTAGAGAGTAGAGAGTAGAGAGTAGAGAGTAGAGAGTAAGAAGGTTTGCTTTAGGAGGTGGGTGGGTTGAACGACTCTACTTTTGTTGTTTGGTTAGATTGGTTTGACTTGGCAGTCGGCGAAGGTGGCGATAAAGTTTTGTACCGCTTCGGCCGTGCGCGGTGGGGGCTGGATCAATGAGCGTTTAGAATCAGACATGCCGTTTCGCCTTGCGTGCTGAAATGATTTCGGTGTTCATGCCGACCCAATGGAGACTGCCCGCATAACGGCCGTGTTCGATTTTGACACAGCGATCCATAATGACAGCGATGTCGGCCGCTTCGGCGATTTCAGCCGCTTCAGGGCTGACCACACGGAGTTGTAGCCAGAGCGATTTGGCCCCGATTTTGACCGCTTGTTCGGCGATGGCGGGGCATTCTGCTGGGCGACGGAAGACATTAACCATATCGATCTGGATGTCATCTGGAATGCTGAGCAGATCGGGGTACGCCTTTTCACCCAGAATTTCGGTCGCGCGTGGGTTAACCGGAATGACGCGATACCCTTCGTATTGCATATAGGTCGCGACGAAGTTAGACGGCCGTTCGCTTTTAGGGGAGAGTCCCACCATCGCGATCGTTTTTGTTTCTTGTAACGCTGAACGAATGGTCGCAGGGTCAAGATATTTCTTGCGTTGCTCGTCATTCAGGACGGTATTCATGCCTATATCGCCTGCAAGGCTTGATCGAGATCCCATATTAAATCCTCCACGGTTTCCATACCGATTGATAAACGGATCATCCCTGGGTCAACACCGGCGGCCGTGAGTTCGGCATCGGAAAGCTGTTGATGGGTGGTTGATCCGGGGTGAATGACTAGACTGCGGGCATCCCCGACATTGGCTAGGTGGGAAAAGAGATGAAGTGATTCGATAAACTCTTTGCCCGCTTGGCGTGGGTTATCGGCTTTGATGCCGAAGGTAAAGATCGCTCCCGGCCCTTTGGGGAGATACTTTTTCGCTAGATCGTGATGCGGGTTATCCGGTAGCCCCGCATATGAAACCCAAGCGACATTGTCGTGTTGATCGAGAAATTCCGCGATTTTTTGGGCGTTGGCGACATGGCGATCCATGCGTACCGAGAGGGTTTCTAGCCCTTGAATGAGTAAAAAGGCGTTGAACGGAGAAATGCTACTGCCGGTATCCCGCAAGGTTTCAGTTCGCGCTTTCATCAAAAAGCCGTAGTGGCCGAATGTCTCGTAAAATTTAAGGTTGTGATAGGCGGGGGACGGGTCGGCGATTGTGGCAAATTGGCTGAAATCAAACTGGCCGGAATCGATGATGACCCCGCCGATTGAGTTGCCGTGCCCCCCGATAAATTTGGTAGCCGAGTGTAGGGTAATGGTCGCACCGAAATCGATCGGCCGACAGAGGTAGGGGGTGGCGAATGTATTATCGACGATGAGCGGGATGTTGTGGGCGTTGGCTAAATCGGTGACCGCCGCGAAGTCGAGGATGGTCCCTTTCGGATTGCCGATCGTTTCGGCGTAAAAGGCGCGGGTTTGGGGGGTGATGGCGGCCGCCCAATTGTCGATATGGGTGGGATCGACAAAGTGGCAGGTGAGCCCGAGCTTTTTGAAGGTGTGGGTGAATTGGGTGATGGTGCCGCCATAGAGATGGGAAGAGGCGACGATTTCATCCCCCGGTTGGAGGAGGGTCATCATGGTGATGAGCTGGGCGGACATGCCGCTGGCGCAAGCGAGGGCGCCGGTGCCGTTTTCGAGAGAGGCTATGCGTTCTTCGAAGACGGCCGTGGTGGGGTTGTTGATACGGGTGTAAATGTTGCCGTACTGCTTTAATTCAAATAGTTGGGCCGCATGGTCCGGATCGTTAAACACATAAGATGTGGTTTGGTAGATCGGGACTGAGCGCGCTCCGGTGACCGCATCCGGTACATGTCCGGCGTGTAGCATGCGGGTGTCGAAACCGAATTTTCTTTTTTCTTGGGCCATGATAAGGAAGAGGGTCCTTGGTTTTTGTGGATTGACAGAGTTGCCGGTGGGATCAATCCCACGGTTGCCACAACGCCATTAGGGCTGTTTTATACTGCGGCGTGTTGCTGTGCTTTGCGCGATTCTTCTTTTATGTCATTTCTGCGGTGATGTCAATGATTGGTTGGAAATTTATAGACAATTTAGTCAGAGTCCTGAGTACATGGCTATCTAGGATGAGATGGACAAGTTGTTTTTGCGCGTCGAAGTACCAGTGATTGAGTGTGAGGTTGTCTGGGAGTCGGGTTTGGGCCAGTGAGAGATTGTCTATATCGATGCTTAGGGGGCAAATCGATTCGACGTCGCAGGTGAACGCAACGGCCGTGTACTCAGGATCATAAGAACCGGCTTTTTGCGAATCGAAGTGCAAAGCGATTTGTTTCGGTGTGGTTTCCCAATGTAAATCGATTGTGAGCTGTTCATTGTTGATAACGGCCTGCCGTGATGTGCCATCGTCGTCGTAAATTTGATAATGGCCTGATTCGCGTAGATTGAGATGGATGATGCGGCCGTTTGGTTGTAGCGGGACGGGGAATAGATCAGTTGTGGCGTAGGTGGTGTCGAGTGCAAAACCGTGCCCCGCGCGGTAGAACAGAGGGCTATGATCAAGCGTTGTAACATAGTTGTATTGCACAGGACCGATAAATTCTTGCTGCGTGTAAAAGCAACGCCAACGGCCGGGAGGGAAGCTGATCTCGATTTCGGTTGTGTTTGGCTCGGTTAGTGCGACCGCCATTAGGCTCTCCCCGAGCATAAATTGGGTGTAACAATCGTAGAGTGTACTTTCTTGTGGAAAATGGAAATAGAGGGGCATGACGACAGAGCGCTGCTGTACAGCTGTGGCATAAATCGTGGGTAGAAAGAGATAACGGGTGCGAATCGCTTTGCGGATTTGGGGCAAAATGGCGGGATAGAGCCACGGCTCCGTGACGGTGTTGTCTGAATTGACCGAATGGATGCTAAAGCGGGGATGAAAGATGCCGTTTTGGACCCAACGCAATAAGAGCTCTGGTTCGGGCACTGGGCCGGAGAACCCGCCGATGTCCATGCCGTTAAAGGGGAGGCCGGAGAGGCACATGCCGAGCATGGTGGCGAGATTGAAATGGAAATCTTCCCATGTGGAGGCGTTGTCGCCGCTCCATGTTTGCGCATATTTTTGTAATCCGGCGAATCCGGCGCGGCTGAGGATAAACGGCCGTTTATCGGGGTTCTGTTCGAGGCTGGCATTGACGGCCGTTTCCGCCATCCAGTTGGCTAGGAGCGGCCGGAGATCGACGGCCGACTGAGGATCGCCGTTGTTGTCACAACGCGCTTCGTCGTCATCCAGCTCAAATTCGTTGTTGTCATTCCAAATGGCGGTGATGCCATGATCGAGTAGGGCGCTTTTTAGATGTTTTTTCCAGAGCTGGCAGGCGGCCGGATTTGAAAAATCGACGAACGAGGCTGCGCCACCCCAGAATTTTTCGGTCAAGGATTGGCTATTATCGTGGGTGCGGATAAAGGCTCTGGCTTCATCGAATTCTGTCCAGAGCGGGTGGGTGGTGAGCAGTCCCGGCTTGGTATTGGGGGAGATGATTTGCCCCGCTTGGGTCATCTTGGCCACGAAATCGGCCGGATCGGGGACACGGGTGTTGTTCCACGTAAAGACATATCGTTTGCCGTCTGGACCGGCCGTGTAGCCGGACGACAGATGGAACCCGCTGATTGGAATGTCGAGCTTTTGGCACTGGGCTACAAAATCGAGAATCGCTTGGTCGCAACCCTGAGGCAGTTCGGTGTAGTACATGCTTGACCCTAAATACCCGAGCGATTTTTTGCTGGGGAGTGCTGGGCGGCCGGTGATTTGATAGTACTGGTTGAGTACATCTTGCGGAGTTGGACCGAGGCAGATAAATAGATCGAAGATGCCCCCTTCGATGCCGATGGCGGTATAGGGTCCCCAGTAGCCGCTCCGTTCACGGCCGAAGTCAAATTCGCTAGGGGCTGAATTGTTGACGAAGATGCCAATGGTGTGCTGGTGTTGGGTGTTGTGCTTGAGATAGAAGGGGATGTGCTTGTAAAGCGGGTCGCCTGATTCGGGATCATAGCCGATGGCGTCTGTGTTGCTGAGACGGAAGCGGTGGTTATTGCGGATAAGCCGGCCGGTTTTTTCGCCGAGCCCGAAGTAGATATCGTGATCGCTTTTTTTATGGTAATGCCATTGTCGGCCGTGGCGATCTTGGAAGAGGGTTCGGCCGGGGAGAGATTCGAGTAATGGGATGTTATCTTTGTCGGTTAGGGTGAAGCGAAAGGGGGTGCTGGCGATTTTGAGTGTGTAGGGGGGCAATGGGATGGTGATGTTGGCCGGATTGCCGATCGCTTTGTGCCATTTGGCTGAGAGTGCGGCCGGTGTTTGGCTGTTGTCTAGCTCTGTGGGGGGGATGTAGCCGTCTGTTAGCCGCATGGATAGGCGGAGTATTCCCGGCCGTGGGGCGGAAATCTGACAGTTTCCCTCATCTAAATCGAGCTGTATGTGGTCTTTGTACCAAATCGCGTTGGTGATAGCTTTTGTTTTTCTCATAGTGGTTGATTTTAGGGTGTCGGTAGGTGAAATGTGTCGTTGATTTTTCACCATGTCGTTTTTCCGACGATGTAAATTTACATCGACAAGATTAAAGGATATAACACTTTTCTCATTTCAAAATTGAAGTAAACTAGCATTAAACTTTGATTACACACCTCACACCTTCTTCCTTTCACTTCCATACCTTTTTACTTCTATACTTCCCCGAAAAAAATAAATAGGACAATTTGATGGCAAGGCAGCTAAAAACACAAAAGAATGATGGCAATGTTTTAGAATTTCTGCAAAGCGTTGAAAACGTGAAGCGACGTGAAGATGGGCTTCGGGTGTTAGAGATTATGTGTGAAGTGACCGGCGAGAAGCCGGAAATGTGGGGGAGTAGTATTGTGGGATTCGGCCGTTACACCCAGACTTATGCCAACGGGAAAACCAATGAATGGTTCCACAGTGGGTTTTCGCCACGCAAGCAAGCGATGACCCTTTATATTATGAGTGGCTTTTCTAATTATGATGAACTGTTAGGCCGTTTGGGTAAATACAAAACGGGGAAAGCCTGTCTCTATATCAAAAAGCTTGAAGATGTTGATTTAGATGTTTTGAAAGAATTGATTAAAGCGTCGGCCGATCATATGACCCAAATGAATAACGATTAATAAAGGCTATTTGATTTTAGCGATGGGTGTATCCCGTTTTGCTATGGCGGCAGAATTTACTTATTACACGTAACCTACATTTTTAGAGGATTGATGACTAAACCGAAATCACGCCAGTATATGTTTTGGCTTTTTGGCATTCTGTATTTTGTACAGGGTGTTATTATATCTTATCAAACGACATTTTTTAAACCCCACATGGATAGTGCGGGGGTCGATCCAAGGCGAATCGGGCTTGTGGCGAGTTTGGCTTTGGTGCCGTTTATTATTAAGGCGATTTTCGGCTTGATTAGTGATCGGGTTAATTTGTTCGGGTTTGGACATCGAATCCCCTATATGATTATGGGGGTGATTTTATGTTCGATCGCCTTTTTTGTGGCTTATTTTATCGATCCGGCTGCGAGCTTTTTCGGCTTGGCTGTCATGGTTTTGTCGGCGACGTTTGCGATGGCTTTGTTTGACACAACGGCCGATGCCTATGCGGTTGATGTGATTTCTGAAGAAGATCATGCTCGTGTGCAAACCTATATGACGAGCGGCCGTGCGGGTAGCTTGATTATTTTGTCGTTTGTGTTTGGGCTAATCGCGGAGCGGTTTGGCTTTTCCTCGATCTTTTTGGTGATCTCCGTGATTTTGTTGTTGCCGCTGATTATGTTGTTCCAGATCGGCCGTGACGAAGTCCGGCCGGAGGATCAACAATTTTCATGGGAGGCGTTTCGCGCGTGTATCCAACCTGACATTATGTTCTATTCGGGATTTTTAATATTGACTTGGACCTGTTTTCAAGCAATTGAAGGGCTGGTCACTTTTTATATGAGCAGTCAGCTAGGTGTCGCTGAGCGCACGCTGGGGAATTATGGAACTCTGAAAGGGATCGGGATGGTGTGTGGTGCGATTGGGATGAACTGGTTGATTCCACGGCTTGGCCGTCGCGCCATTGGCATCATAACAATCATTGGGATCAGTATCGGTGGTTTATTGTTTAGTACCGCTACAGAGGCTAACATGCTGTTGGTGCTGGGAGTCGTATGGGGGCTGATCATTGGGTTCCACTGGACGATTTATGGCAGTATTTCGATGGGGGTTGTCGATATGCGTATCGCTGGCACGATGTTCGCTCTGTTGCAGGTGATGCCTAATATCGGTTTTGCTGTGGGGGATGGTGTGGCAACGGCCTTGACCGCAAGTATGAGTTTTTCTTCCATATTTTTGCTTTTTTCTGGGTTGAATTTAGCTGCGCTCCCCCTGTTTTGGGTGGCCTTGAATGGGTTTGATCAAGCGAAAAAGATCAAAAAAATGTAGCAAGCATAGCACCCGCTTAGATGAGGATTTCCTGCACCGATTTTCCTTTGCATGTTGTAACTGCTTCGCTCGCGAAATGCGTTGAGATTGGGGGCGCCGGTTGCTTCAAACGCATCCGGCCGGAGTCCGTCACTGAGGAACTAAATTTGTTGATTTTGGTAGCCAAAATCGATTTTAGATTGAGAATTGCTGGATTTTAAATTTTTAAATGGGATGATCGGCCGAATTGGCTAAATCAAGTACAATAGGCCGTTTTAAGCTCTAAATAAAAGAGAGATCACATGAGCGACTTATCTGATACCGATCCCACAATAACGTTGTCTTTGTCTAGCCAAATCGAAAGCTTACTATTTATCGCAACAGAGCCGGTTTCTTTGTCGCGGTTGGCGAAAACGCTTGAGGTAACCACGCGGAGAGTTGAAAAGACGCTCGCTAACATACAGATCGAGTATGAAGATCGTGGCTTGCGTTTGCAGTGGCTTGATGGTGGCGTACAGTTGACGACCGCACCGGAGGCGAGTGGGGCGATTGAACGCTTTCTTGGCTTAGAAGTATCTGTGACTCGATTAAGTCAGGCCGCTTTAGAAGTGCTCGCCATTGTTGCTTATCAACAGCCGGTAACACGGCCACAAGTTGATGAATTGCGCGGGGTAAATTCAGATGGGGCACTCCGAACTTTGCTTAGCAAAGGGTTGCTTGAAGAAGTCGGCCGCTTAGATGGCCCCGGCCGTCCGATTTTATATGGAACCACCGCCGAATTTATGCAACATTTCGGTTTGGGTCATTTGACCGATATGCCCCTTTTGCCCGACGATGAGACGGCCGTAGAAGATGACAGATCACAGGATGAAACAGAATGAAAGAACGATTACAAAAAATAATGAGCCAAGCCAATATCGCTTCACGGCGTGCCAGTGAAGAACTGATCAAGGCGGGGCGCGTAAAAGTCAATGGCAAAGTGGCCAAATTAGGGGATAAGGCGGATATTCGAAATGACCAAATCACAGTTGATGGGGATCAGCTTGCCAAGCCCAAAAGAAGTGATTTGATCTATATCGCTGTGCATAAGCCGCGTGATGTGATCTCTGATGAAGACGATTTGGGACGCCGAACAGTGCGCCATATGATTTCTGAGGTGAAGGGGCATCTGTATCCGGTCGGCCGACTCGATAAACAAAGTGTTGGCTTGGTCTTGATGACCAATGATGGTCATGTTGCTCACCATTTAACCCATCCTCGTTATCGTCATGAAAAAGTTTATCGGGTCAAAATCGAGGGGCATCCCACACGGGACACGTTGATGAAATGGCGTCGTGGGGTCAATCTGGAAGATGGAACAACACAACCTGCGACAGTAAAGGTACTGGATCATCTTGACGATTCAACATGGCTAAAGATTACGATGCGCGAAGGGAGAAAACGGCAAATCCGCCGGGTTGCCTCTCTGCTAGGCCATCCAGTAATGCATTTGTGCCGTGAAGAAATCGGCCCGATTCGTTTGGGCGGCTTGCCTCTGGGTAAATGGCGTCATCTGACCGCCAAAGAGGTCGATAAGTTGCGTCGCTATGTAGAATATGGCGACAAAAAGTTTAAGCGCAAAAAGAAATATGAAGAACGGAATGGACCCAAAAAGAGACGGTAACCCTGTGGGTGTTAATCGGCCGGTTAAAGGTCTTGATTTCGTCTGTTTTGCGCTAGCACTAAAATGAAAAAGCGGCTTCTCCATGAAAGTATCAAAGAGAAGCCGCTTTTTTTATTGATTTAAAATCGTATTGGCGTGCCTACACAAATGCACTTTGCCCTGTAATCGCTCGGCCGACGATCAGGGTATTCATTTCATAGGTACCTTCGTACGAGTAAACCGCTTCTGCGTCGGCGAAGAAACGGGCCACATCATGGTCGAGCAAGATGCCATTGCCACCTAATACACCGCGTGCCATCGCAACGACTTCACGTAATCGTGCTGAGCAATACGCTTTGGCTAAGGAAGCACGTTCGTGAGAAATGTGTCCTTCCCGAAGATCGACACGGGTGAGTTGCATGACCATCGCTTGCATTGCGGTGATATGACCCAGCATCTCAACGAATTGCTGTTGCACCATTTGGTAACTGGTAATTGGCTTGCCGAATTGTATACGATTGTTCGCGTAGTCAAGCGCTTTTTCGTAAGCACCCATCGCGACACCGACCGCTTCCCATGCAACCATTGAGCGTGCGGCCGCCAATTGCCGACCAACATCTCGGAATGAGTGTACACCGGGTAAGCGATCCGCTTCACTGATTTGGCAATTGTCTAGCGTGATTAGCGCATTTTGCACAATACGCTTAGAAATTTTTCCTTCTAGCTTTTCAACGTGGTATCCAGGGTTATCTAGTTCGACCAAAAACCCCTTGACTTGGCCATCTGCGGTGTCTTTGGCCCAGATAACATTGACATCGGCGAATGGAGCGTTGCCGCTCCATTTTTTCTGGCCGTTAAGGATCCACGTGTCACCCTGTCGTTCGGCCGTTGTTTGTAGCCCCATTGCGGCGTCAGAACCATTGGTCGGTTCTGTTAAAGCCCATGACCCGACTTTCTCGAAGTGATAGAGTGGTTCTATCCATTTCGCTTTTTGTTCCTCAGAGCCGAACATATAGATTGAACCGAGACAAAGTCCCCATTGTACACCCCAAAACGTACCAAATGAAGGTTCTAAACGGCCCATTTCTAACGAAAAGAGTGTGGCGAATTTGACCGGATCGGCCGGTGGGAATTGATAGGGTGCACCATCAGTAATTTCGCGAACAATATCGCCCAATTTGGGTAAGACTTCCATCGGGAATTCCCCTTTTTCCCAATACTCATTGGCGATCGGAACAATTTCTGTGTTGAGAAAATTTCGCCAAAGTTTAACTTTTTCTTGTAGATCTGGATCAAGATCTGCAAAGACGCCATAAAAGTCACTGTTTACAGGTGGTGGTGTATGGGCTTTCTTGGCTGCCGTTGCTTGGCGTAATAGTTGACCCAATTCGGCCGCATCCAATTGATTGGCTACGTGGACCAATTTGTTCAAATCAACTTTTTCCGCGAGTTGCTGAATAGCGGCTAAATCAACTTCGAATTTTGGATTGGATCTATAAGGGGTTTGGGTTGGACTTGTCATATTGTTTACCTTTGCTATCTTCTTTTGTAGTGGGTAGATCGATTTTACTAATCAATCAGTAAGTAATAAAGATAAACGAAATAATGCGATGCGTCAAATAATTAACGCGCCGCATATAAAAAAATTAACTATCGTTTAGAAAACGCTTGAACGCCCGTTAGCCTTTGGTATATATCTATAATTTGACGATGCCATGGCACATTGTTGAGAAAGCGGACCCGTGTGTTTTTGTCGGCGATTTTTTCCGCGCTAATCTTTAGTTGTTGATAGGCGTCATTTAGGAGATCTGCGGCTGTTTCCGGCTCGTGAGGGGACAACATTCCATAGCAGGATAAATAATTACGCAAGCCGTACTGTGAGCCGGAAAAGTTATGCCCTTCATGTAAAAAGCGAAGAGGCCCTTCTAATGCTTTATAGGCTTCTTCTGTTTTGCCTTGTGCTTGATAAAGCTCTGCTAAAACGATTTGGCTTTCAATGTATAGCACTTGATTGTTGAGTGAAAGACGCAATGCTAGTCCTTCTTCTATGGCGACTTTCGCTTCGCTAAATCGCTCTTGAGCGATAAATACCCTGCTAATATCACTCAATGCCTGAGCTTCTGCTCTTTTTTGCCCTGTACGGAGCCAAATCGTTAAGCTGAGTTGGTAGTAATGTAGCGCTTGAGAATGCTGTTGGCGTAGATAAGCCATGTGACCCAAATTGACCAGACTCATCCCCTCTTTTGTTTGGTCTCCGATTTCGCGGCTCAATGCTAAACTGACCGTGTAAAAATCTAGGCTTTTTGTATGATCGCCTAGTGTGCTGGTGATGACTCCTAAATTGAGCAAGATCGCCGCTTCTTCTGACCGGTCACCTGTTTCGCGACAAAGCGTGAGCCCTTGTTGATAAATATCAAACGCTTGGACTAAATCATTGGTCCTGAATAGGACATTTCCTAGATGGCTGAGTAGTTGCCCTTCCATGCGTCGATTGCCGATTTCTTGGCTAAGTTTAAGCCCGTTTTGATAATACTGTTGAGCGTCATCATAGCGACCGTCGTGAAAGGCGACTGTACCGATTCGGGTGAGTACGCGACATTCTTCCGGCCGGATCGCTAGGATTTGGCTTATTTCCAAAGCTTTATTGTAGTAGCTCATCGCCATTGCCAGATCACCCATTTCTGTAGCGACCAAACCTAGCCCCGATAAGCTAAGAATATGCTCACGCTCGGCCGGTTCTGTCAGGGCGAGGGCTAGGTCATATTGTGTACGGGCAACTTGAAATTCTCCCAATTGGCATAGGGCGTTGCCCCAAACAAGATGTGCTTGAATTTGAATACGCTTGTTGTCAGCTAGTTGTGCCCAGCGAACCGCTTGCCCCGCCAAAGCGAGACTCTCACGATATTCTCCTGTCGCTTCGGCAAAATGGGATTGACGTAGGAGAATCTCAGCTTTGCGTTTAATTTCATTGGGCTGGGTAATTAAATCCGCTAGCTGTTGCAAGTCTTGATATTGGGCTTCTCGATCTCCGATTCGGTCGTAACATGCCTCACGGGCTTGTAGCAGTTCGTACTTTTTTAGCCACTCGTGCTTTTGAACGACTTCCAGCGCTCGGCTAAACATATCGATTGCGAAGCTGTTTTCAAATTTGTCCATCGCTTGTTGCCCTGCCAGCCATAAATAATGATGGCTGGCATCGGCCGCTTCTGTCTTACCCATGTGATAGGCTGTCTCGTAATGATATGCGATGACATTGTAATAGTTGCTCCGCTGGTTACGATAAATATGTTCGCCTGCCTGTGCGGCTCGGAAGTGAAGTTCACAAAGATTTGATCGCATTTGCATGTTGTATGCGGCATCACGCATAAGCGCGTGCTTAAACATGTGCTTGAGTGCTCCGGTTTGTGACCATATTTGTTGTTGCTCTGCGATTCCGGCCGCTTGTGATACATCATAGCCCATCATTTCGGCCAAGAGGCGGGTTTCGAATTCACGGCCGAGTACGGATGCAGTTTGTACCACGGTTCGGACATCGGGTGGGAGTCGATCTAAACGTGAGAGTAGCAACGTGTTCAAGCTTGCGGGCAAGACGACGAGGTTGCTGTTGATTGTCATGCGTGGATCGTCATTATTGAGCCTTAATTCGAGCATGTTGTTGTCGCGTAAGTAGTGCAAGACCTGTTGTGCAAAAAATGGATTGTTATCACTTTTCTCTGCGATTAAATTAAGTAGGTGATCATCTATTTTTTGACCGAGCAATTCTTCAGCTTGTAAGCGCAACGTGTCACGTGAAAATGGCTCTAAGTAAATTGTGGTAATTTGCTCGCCCGGCCGGTCTACGCGGAATACAGGCTGCTCCCCATCGTGATGATAACGGCTGCTTAGTACAATTAGAAGGGGGCAAGGGGCTAATAAGCGGGTGATCGTTTCGATTGTTTCATGTGATGCCGGATCGATCCGATGTGCGTCATCGATTTCTAGGACTAAAGGCTGGCAGCGAGATTCAGCTAGTAGCCAATAAGTGATCGCCAATATCGTATTTTTGTAGATCTCTTCACCACTTGAATTGGCGTAGCGTGAATCGAGCCAATGTAAACCGAGTAATGCGCCTAAAAATGAGTGTAAGCGATTAAGCTCACTGGATAGGTTGCTGCTATTGGTTTGACGTGCGATTTTGTGGAGTAAAAATTGCCACTGTTGTTGGAAACGGCTTTTGTTAATGGCCGAATCGACCTCTGGTGATTGCTGGAAATATTGGCGCAGGGCATAGATAAAAGGGTTAAATGGATCATTTAGTAACGGGTCACATTGTGCTTTTATCCATGTTGCGTCGTTGCGCAAATGATGGCTGAGGGTGAAGGTTAGGTGGGATTTCCCCATGCCGGCCGTGCCGTATATGATCGCCACATTGAGTGTTGATTGATCAAAGCTATTTTGAGCCAATTGGTAAAGCGCCGTTAAGTCGACCGCACGGCCGATTAGCGGGCTGGTAAAAATCGGATTATGAGATGTCTGCCCCGATAGGCGGTATGTTTTGACCGGGTTGGCGAACCCTTTGTATTTGATTTCGCCGACCGCCTGAAATTCGAACTCTTGTTGCTGTACTAATTTACTAGTGACCCAAACTTCACTCCATTCCCCATTGGTCGCTAATCTGTAAGACAGATTGGCAACACTGCCGATACAGGCGAATTTGTCACGTTGTGGGCTTCCGACGTAGCCTGTGTAAACATGGCCAAACGCCATTCCTGCCCGCCAATTGAGCATGTCTGAATCGAGCTCATGGCGCAGGGCATCGGCTGCGTGCAAGGCGCGACTCAGATCGTTTTCATGAGCGATCGGTGCTCCGAAATAGATTAAGCAAACACCGCTTTTGCTTGTAAATTGTAGCTCAACAAAGTGGCCTGCAAAACGATCACAGATATCCATGATTTGACTGATAAAGCTATTTAATTGATCGAAGCTTTGCTGATTTTGAAACGTTAAAAACAAAATCGCCACATCGCGGAACTCTCCCTCGGATGGTTTTTCCCAAAGTGATTGAGGGTAAAACTCAGTTACATAAGGATGCCGAGCCGGTATTGTATTGGGCTGTTCAAGCTGTTCATCATGTGGGCTAAGTGGCTGGTTCGGTATTGTGTAGTAGGTTTTTTGTTCATCCCTAGAATGGAAGCCTCCGTATAAGGGAGGCAATAATTGATATAGTGTTTCGGTCACTACAATTTCATTATCTAATACTTGCCCCTCTGCTAGATGGCAATCGACAACGGCCGGTCCTCGAAAATAATAATTTTTGCGTGTGTTATTGCCGACAATTCCCCATTCAATTTGCCCTGCTGCCAACCCCAGTTTGACGACAAAGTCGAAATGGCCGAATGGGGTTTCGATTGAGCCTCTTTCGGCAAATATGTGGCGGATTTGTTGTGCGGCGGTAATCGCTTGAACGGCCGTGTCTGAATCATCTTGTGGCCAGATGACAGTCATGCCATCACCCGCAAAATTAACGACATCTCCCCCGTATCGATAGATGACCTGAACAATCGGTTCAAAAAGTTGATTGATAATGCCAACCAATTTTTCTTCTCCCGCTTGCCCATGCTTGATCAGTTCCTCGGTCATTGCGGTAAAGCCATGAATGTCCATATTGAGAGCTATGGCTGTTTGTTGACCGTTGAACGTACGTGTTTGATACTGGTGATGAATGAAATAAGGGATGAGGTTGTGCATCAAATCGTACTTTTGCAGAGTGAAGAGGCGCACCCACCTAGTTGCATGTTCTAGGTTAAGGTACATCTCACATGAATTTATGTGTGTATGTGACGCATATGCGAATGATTTTTATCAAACATATTCCCTTAGTGTAGGAAAATGGTAACACATGGCGGTTAACAGGCAACTAAATTCGCTACGGTTTTCATGTTTTTAGTTGTGTTTGCTATAAATTTTCTGTTTTGTTAATTTCCAAGCGAAAAATGTCTATAAAGTGTAATAAAATCTTGCATAAAAAAAGAGATTTGAGAATCAAATGTCAACTTCTCAAACCTCTTTTGTGATTTACCGCTTTTGGGGAAACTAGCTAAACCAATCCCCAAATGAATCCTTGAGCGTTGAGAAGAAGCCACGCTCTGGCTGCGGAATAACCTCTTTGCCAAGCGTTTCACCTAAAGCTGTGAAGAGCTCGTGCTGATGCTCGGTTAGCTTTTTAGGAATCGATACTTGTACCAAGATATGTTGGTCACCACGGCCGGATCTTTTCACTCTTGGGACACCACGTGCGCGTAGGGTGAATTTTGTTCCCGGTTGGGTTCCGGCTGGAATAACCAAGTCTTCGGAGCCATCGACCGTCGGAACATTGATTTCATCACCGAGTGCGGCTTGAGTGATATTAATGTCAAGAGACAAGTAAATATCGTCGCCACGCCGTTGGAAATATTCATGCGGTTTGACATGCATGACGATAAACAAGTTGCCGGGAGGGCCACCATTGACGCCCGGTGCCCCTTCGCCTGTCAGTCGCATTTGCATTTCATTGTCAACACCGGCCGGAATCTTAACACTGAGCGGTTTGGTTACTTGGAGCTGACCACGGCCACTACAGTTGTTACATGGATTGACGACAATACGGCCGTTGCCGCTACAGCGTGGGCAGGAGACAACATTGACCATTGTGCCTAGAATCGTTTGTCGGTTTTGGCGTAACTCACCCGCACCGTTACATTCTGGACAGGTCGCCGGTTGTGACCCAGGTGCTGATCCTGAACCGCTACAGTCATGGCAATTTTCCATGCGGGTGATTTCAATCACCTTTTCTGTCCCGAAGACGGCATCCATGAAGTCGATCTCTAGGTCATAGCGTAAATCACCACCTCGTCGTGGTGCATTACGGCGTCGACGAGAGCCGCCCATACCTGCACTGGCAAAGCCACCAAACACCTCTTCAAAGATATCTGCAAAACCGCCGAATCCTTGGCCAAAGTCTTGTGCCCCACCACCATTTTCAAAGGCAGCATGCCCATATCGATCATATGCGGCCTTTTTTTGGTCATCCGACAGGATTTCGTAAGCCTCATTGATCTCTTTGAACTTGTCGGCCGCATCCGGCTCTTTGTTCACATCTGGATGGAATTGCCGAGCCAATTTGCGGTATGCTTTTTTTAGCTGGCTTTTGTCAGCGCTCTGAGAGACGCCGAGTACTTCATAGTAGTCACGTTTGGACATAATTGTTTGGAGTTGAGAGAAAGAGTAAGAGGAGTTGCTCTAGTTCGCGTGACGATCTTAGCAAGGCATATCTGCCTCTTACTCTCAGCGAAGCGTCTCTTTTCTTTCTCTTTCTTTTAAGCTTCGCTAAAGTCCCCTTCGATCACGTCATCGTCGTCATCAATGGGTTGGGTTCCAGCGGCTGGGCCGCCTTCTTGTTGTTGGTACATGCTAGTGCCGATTTCTTGTAGAACGGTTTGTAGCTCTTCCATCGTGCTTTTCATCGCGTCGAGGTTGTCGCTAGCGGTGGCGGCACGGACCGCTTCTACCTTTTCATTGATCGCAGATTTTTGACCATCGCTAAGTTGCTCACCGTTGTCTTCGACAAATTTTTCTGCACTGTGGGCGACTGTTTCGGCCGTGTTTTTCGTTTCAACCGCTTCTTTGCGCTGTGCGTCTTCACTTGCAAATTTTTCAGCATCAGACACCATTTGATCGATTTCGTCATCTTTCAGACCGCTAGATGGGACGATTTGCATTTGTTGTTCACGGCTGGTCGCTTTGTCTTTCGCTTGAACATTCAAAATACCATCCGCATTAATATCGAAAGAAACTTCGATTTGAGGCACACCGCGAGGGGCTGATGGGATACCGTCCAAGATAAAACGGCCGAGGCTTTTGTTGTCGCTGGCCATCGAACGTTCCCCTTGCAAAATGTGAATTTC
The DNA here is from genome assembly GCA_011524645.1 of Anaerolineales bacterium. Lineage (GTDB taxonomy): Bacteria > Chloroflexota > Anaerolineae > Promineifilales > Promineifilaceae > WTJY01. The sequence goes on from WTJY01000294.1 coordinate 18,432, forward strand.
AACTTGGGTTTGGTTATCGGTTGCGGTCGAGAAGACTTGGCTTTTCTTTGCAGGGATTGTTGTGTTCCGTTCGATCAATGGGGTGGCCACACCGCCAAGGGTTTCGATACTTAAAGTCAATGGGGTGACATCAAGCAAAAGTACGTCCTTAACTTCACCGCCCAAAACACCCGCTTGAATGGCGGCACCAACACCCACGACTTCGTCTGGATTCACCCCTTTGTGTGGCTCACGGCCGAAGAATTTCTTAACCGCTTCTTGAATCGCAGGCATACGGGTCATCCCACCAACCAAAACGACCTGAGTGATTTTCCCCGTCGTCAGATCGGCGTCTTTTAAGGCGCGGCGACATGGTTCGATTGAGCGTTCAACCAAATCGCTTGAAATTTGTTCGAATTTAGCACGGCTCAAGCTAAGATTTAAATGTTTCGGACCGGAAGCATCTGCGGTGATGTAGGGCAAGTTAAGTTCCGTGTTGAGTGTTGTAGAAAGTTCGATTTTCGCTTTTTCTGCCGCTTCACGTAGACGTTGGAGCGATTGACGATCTTTACGCAAGTCGATTCCTTGCTCTTTCATAAACTCATCGGCCGCCCAGTTGACGATACGCAAGTCAAAGTCATCACCACCCAAGAATGTGTCCCCATTGGTTGATAACACTTCGAAAACCCCTTCACTTACATCTAAAATAGAGATGTCGAAGGTCCCGCCACCCAAGTCATAAACTGCAATGATTTCTTCTGCGTCATTGCCCAAGCCGTAAGCTAAGGCTGAGGCGGTCGGTTCATTGACGATACGCAATACTTCTAAACCGGCGATTTTACCGGCGTCTTTGGTCGCTTGACGCTGGCTATCATCGAAATAAGCTGGAACGGTGATGACCGCTTGGGTGACGCTGGTGCCCAAGAACGCTTCGGCGTCCGCTTTGATTTTTTGCAAAATCATAGCGCCTACTTCTGGTGGAGAATATTCCCGTTCCGCCATAACGACACGCACGTCACCGTTAGGTGCTTTGGCAACGTTATACGGGACAAATTCAACCGCTTTCTTGACAACGGGGTCGTCGAATTTACGCCCCATGAAGCGCTTGGCCGAGTAAATCGTATTTTCTGGATTTACCACTGCCTGACGCTTGGCGACTTGCCCAACCAAACGTTCATTTGTTTTCGGGTTGACCGCCACAATTGACGGGAATGTACGGTTTCCTTCCGCACTTGGGATAACGACAGGTTCGTTCCCTTCCATTACCGCTACAACCGAGTTGGTTGTACCTAAGTCAATACCAATAATTTTGCCCATGATATTTTTTGATTCCTTTCTTGATTGTCGATTTTTGCTAAGAGGAGAAAGAATAGAAAACCGTTTAACCTAAACGATTAAAGTTATTTACCCTTTTTTTAAGAGTCGCAGGATAACTTTTCGCTTTTCTATCTTCTCTGTCTTTTAGTCTGCGACGTAGACCAATGCCGGCCGGATAACCCGATCGCCGATACGATAACCCGCTTGTAATTCGCGGGTGACTGTACCACTTTCATATTCATCCGATGGTTCCATCGAAATCGCTTCGTGGACATTAGGGTCAAACGGCTCTCCCACGGCCGGGATTCGTTCCGCATTGATGCTTTCTAAAATTCGGTTGAGCTTGCGTAGAACACCACCTAAGCCATCAAACCAGCTGTTTTCAGCGATCACTTCCGGAACATTTTCCATTGCGCGATCAAAATCATCGATTACGGGGAGAACTTTGCTGACGACATCTACAGTCGCGTTTGTGAAAGCGTTTTGTGTTTGTTTGTCAAAACGCTTACGAGCATTTGATAAATCGGCTAAAGCGCGTTGCCAGCCGTCCAAATTTTTTGCTGATTCCGCTTGCGCGGCCGCTAATTGTTCTTCGAGAGTCGGTTCGGTCGCTTCTGCTACCTCTTCCGCGGAAGCGGCTTCCGCCACTTCATTTTCAGCTACATTTTCAATTGTTTCGTCTTGTTTTTCGATTTCGTCACTCATGATTCATTTATGGCGAATAATTTTTGCGGATTACCATACAAAAAACGTGACCGGCCGGTAGCTGAGCACGTTTTTTTAGGCTTATCCGAGTTTTGTGAATGATTTAAGGCGCGGGGCTTTGTATGGACTCCGCGCGACAAGTGGCAAGCTGGTTTAGAGATCGATCTTGCCTAAATTGTCGATACTGGCCTGAATCGGCATTGGATCGACATAATAATCGTTTAAGAATTCAGTGATAAGGTCAGACACGTAGCGAACGGCAGATATATTGCGCCCATAGGGCATGCGAGTAGATCCGATTACTGCGACCTCTCCCATTAGATCATCACCAGCACCATAGCGGGAGATGATAATGCTACAATGTTTCAACTCTTCCCAACGGCCGTCACCGCCAATAATGACTTGTACCCCATCATCGTTATCGCTCTCAAAGCCGGTTAGCAGTGTGGCTAGACGGCTACTCTCTTCGAGCAGATGAATTGCGGGGCGTGTTTCATCATCATCAAGGATGTTGGTTAACCCAGAGCGATGTACACGGCTGATTGAGCGTGTGTCTGCGCGACGCAGCACATCGACCACCAATCCGGCAACCTCTTCTTCAAGTCGCCAGTCGAACTGGCGCATTTTTAAACCGATTTGATCCGCGTTCATACCATCTAACTGAATATTCAGCCGTTCGGCGGCTTGGCTTAAGCGGGCTTGTGGGATCGAATCTGCTAATTGCAGCATTTGCTGCGAGACTTCGCCACCATACAAGACCAAGATCATTAAGACCAAGCGTCCTTGGGTGGAAATGAGTTGAACATGTTTATAGCGATTGAAGCGCGGCCGTGGGGCGGTGATAAAGCTCGCACCATTTGATGTGCGGGCTAGGATCGCTGTGGCCAAACGTAGCCATTGGGTAATCTCTAAGCGTGCTTGATGAAACTGGTGTTGAATCATCTGTTTTTCTATAGAAGGGAGATCGTACTCTCCCAGTAGGCGCTGCACAAAATAGCGATACCCCATTTCGGTTGGTATCCGGCCACCTGATGTATGTGGTTGCATCAAGAAACCGCGGTCGTCTAGGGCTGCGAGCTCGTTCCGCACTGTTGCAGAGCTGACTGTTAGGCCATAGCGGACCACTAAGGTTTTTGATCCAATGGGACTACCATCTTCTGTGTAGGAGCGAATAAGGAGTCCGAGTAAGTGTTCTTGTCGCTTTGAGAGATTCATTATTTTTTGCTTCGTTTTAGCACTCATGCTTTGGGAGTGCTAAAGTAAAACTTTTTATATGTTAACATGTGGATTATGTTAGGTCAAATATGTATTTTGTTGGAATATCGCTTTCTGCGAAAATGGTTTCAGCCTGTTTGGTTTTTTAATCAATCGATGCGAATTTGGACCAACTTTAAAATTGGTCCCAAAAAGGTCTTGACACTAATTTTGTGTTTGCTATAATCCTTTTCGCGTTTGATCCTCAGTAGCTCAATGGCAGAGCATACGGCTGTTAACCGTAGGGTTGTTGGTTCGAGTCCAACCTGAGGAGCTAAACACCTTTTTTAACTGAAATGTTTAGTTGTTAAAGGGAAAGTCTCTCAAAAAAAAGCAAAGCAGGTTCATTGCAAGCACAATAAAACTGTGTAGCAGATATTTGAGAGAAAGCACAAATTAAGACGACCGCATCAAGTTTGGCGACTGGGGTGGTCGTTTTGATTTTAAATGCTTTTTGATTCGATTTTAGCCTAAGCCAACATGCTCACGTAGGGCGGTATGCACACTACTGCTAATGCCATCAGGTATCCACTTCTTCAACGTCGGCCGGCCTACATTAGATATAAGCCGCTTGAGCTCGTGCCGGGTATCTTCACCACCAACCAACAAAACCCGAGCGTTGCCAACCTGTTCCCACACATCGCCCGAATTTTGGGAGCGGAAAACCAAGATACGGCCGTTGCTGTGGCCTGTGGTGCCGACTTCAAGTTTGTATTCTGCGTTGATGACTGAAAATTTCACTTTGTGATACCTCCGAACAAATCGATAGTTTAGAATATTATCATCCTGTCTTTCTGGCGTCAGGTCGTTTTTGTTGATTTGGAGATCTGTTTCGCCATGCCGTTTTTTTTAGCAGGATGTGTCTCTGGTGTGGTTTTCTGCTATGTCTCATTCTCTCACAACTGCTCGTTCTCTTGCCTTCTCCGCTTTTCGTGCGGGGTCGTTGGTGTCTTTATTGTTCCGGCCGTCGTCACGCTCGCTTTCCGGCGCGGTGGCGGTGGCTCGGTTTGGTTGCCCCGCTCGGGCCGGTGCGTTTGCTCGGCTGTGGGCGCGGCGCTTGGGGGGTGGGTGCGGGGTTGCTCCGTGTCGGTTCCCTCGTCCCGTTGTGAAACGCACAAATGGGAGACCGAGAACAGCCAGACCATAGGCAATCGTATGAATTTTTCTTGCTCGGTTCTTTGAACGGTTTCGCCTTGCCACCG